>NZ_CP107902.1:0-328000 GCF_036013935.1 Streptomyces sp. NBC_00461 | reverse complement strand
GCGATCAGCATGCCGTTGTCGGGGTAGCGCTTGACGAGCGCCTCGGTGAGCGCGGCGCCGTCGGCGGCCTTGCCGAGCTCCTCCTCGAAGGCGACGAGGTAGTCGCGGGTGGCGGTGATGGCGCTGGCGTCGGCGGCGGTGTCCGGGAGGCGGTGTCCGGGCACGACCAACTGCGGGTCGAGGGCGGCCATCTCGTCCAGGAGCTTGATCCAGGCAGCGCGGTCGTCGGGCGTGGGGGTGTCGGCGACCCAGACGTGCTCCTGCTGGAAGAGCAGGACGCCGCCGAGGAGGGTGCGGTGCTCGGCCTGCCACAGGTAGTGGCGGTCGGAGAGGCCCTCCGGGCCGCCCTTGAGCTCGAAGCGGTGGCCTTCGAGGGTGAGGTCACCGGTGAGCGGGGTGAGGTCGACCAGGCGGGTGGGCAGGTTCGGGCCGAGGGCCGCCCACGCCTTGAGCTTGCCCTCGTAGGAGTGCTTGATGTGCTCGATGACGAGCGGGGTGGCCACGAATGTCACGTCCGGGAACGCGTCCGCGATCACCTCGGCGCCGAAGTAGAAGTCGGGGTCGGCGTGGCTGACGAAGACGGTCTTCAGTGTCTTGCCGGAGTCGAGGATCTCGGCGGCGATGCGGTGTCCGTCGGCGCGGGTGAAGGCGGCGTCGACCAGGAGGGCCTCGGTCTCGCCCGTGACGAGGGTGGCGGTCTTGTTCTTGCTGCCGGCCGGGAAGTCGAGGTCGAGGATCTTGAAGGAGAGCGTGGTCATGCGGGGCTCCTTGCAGAGGGGTAGGCGGAAGGTCAGACGGCCGCGGACGCGAGGCGTTCGTCGACCTCGTCGGCGGTGGCGTGGCCGTAGGCCAGGGGAGTGACGGAGTCGCCGTCGACGGCGAGCAGGGTGGGGAAGCCGGTGACGCCGAGCTGGGCGGCGCGACGGAAGTCGGCCCTGGCCGCCGCCTGCGCCTCGGGCGCCTCGAGGGCAGCCACGACGGCGTCGGCTGCATCGGTGTCGAGCCCGACGGCCTCCGCGATGGCGCGATAGGTGGCTGCCTCGGACAGGCTGCGCCCATCGACGTAGAAGGCGTCCTGCAGAGCCGTGGCCAGCTCCACCATCCGGTCAGGAGCGACCTGGCGCAGGGCCGCGACACCACGGGCGGCGGCCTCGGAGTCCATCACGAACGAACCGTCGGCGATCAGCCCCTCGTACGCGGGACCGAACTCGGCGCCGGTCAGCTCGGCGATCTTGGCGTTGGCGCCCTGGACATAGCCGAACTCGCGGATCGGGACCCGGCGCGGCCCGGTGAACAGACCACCGGAGACCACCTCGACCGGCAGTCCGGGGTGGCGGGAGGCGACCTCGCGGAGCGTCCCGGCGAAGCCGTGGGACCAGCCGCAGTAGGCGTCGAACACATAGACGAGCTTCATCGAAAACCTCGGCAGGGTGGGGTGCCCGCACTTCCTGCGAGCGATTCACCTGACCAAACAGTAACTGACACATCAGATATTTCTCGACTCCTGTGACCTGTGTCACACCGGGATGGCTGACGTCATTACATCAGCGTTGCCGCCGGACCGCAGTTCAGGGCAGCCGGGGCAGCACGTCCCGGGCTGAGTGGCTGAGGATGCGAAGATCCGCTGCGAATCGCGCGCGGTCCGCAGCGGGGAGGGGCTGCACGAAGTACCGCTGGATGTTCTCCAGATGGACCCGCGACGCGCGTACGGCCGTCTCCTCACCCAGCGGAGTCAGGCGCACCAGCCGCCCGCGCCGGTCGTCGGGATCCTCCGCACGCTCGACGAGACCCGCCGCCTCCATACGGTCCACCAGCCGGGTGGCACCACCCGTGGTCAGAACCTGCTCCTGGGCGACGGCCCGCATCGACAGCCCCGGCTCACCCGCCCTGCCGAGGATCAGCAGAACCTCGAAGACCAGATGACTGATACCGCACTCCACCTCGAGCGCCCGGCCGAGGATGTACTCCAGCCGGTTGGCCGCCCCTTGCAGCCGTCCGAACGCCAGAATGAGCTCGTGGTCGGCGGCCTCCTTCGCCGTCCTGATCTCCGCTTCCTCACCCACGGCCGCGCCGCCCCCTCTGCTCGTCTCGGTACCACCGTACCGATCATGCAGCGGACGGGCGGGGCAGGATTCGACCGGACCAGTCGAGCGACAGCACCATCGTGCGGGCCGATCAGAGAGTTCACCGCATCCATCGGTCGGGCGCAAGGAACTTCGCAACGCCCTCCCCTGGCCTTCACCCAGCCTGCGCCGCCTTGTCCGGCTGGTGCTCTTCTCCGGCCTCACCGTACGCACTCCTCGGTATGGCTCTCAGCCGTTCGGATTCGGGTCGGTGACCGTCCTCCGCGACACGTCATCACCGCGGCTGGACCAGTGGAGCTGATCTCGCCTCCCTCCGATGCTCGGGAGTGGTGCGAGGCCGACCCCGTGTACGGGAGTTCACCGAAGGGCGGCGTCACTGCCCCGTCGGCCGAGCCCTCTTTCGGGGGTGGGACGGCCCCGCCTGCCCCCAGTCCCAGCCTCTCGGACGGAGACCTCGCCATGACCACCACCGCGCCGCTCGCGTCGTACGGCCCCTGCAGTTCCCCGACCGCGCCGGTATGACGCTGTGGCAGTTCGCCCGCGCCCAGCGCCTCGGGCTCATTCCCGGCCCTGATGTCGCCGGCGATCGCTGGTCCGCCGCCGTCTTCGACGACGCCCTCGACCGCGTCGACGCCATCCGGCAGGCCGTCGGGGCGATGCCCGACGTCGGCGCCGTCCGCGCCGAGGAACACCTCGCCGAACGCTTCAACATGACCGTGCACTCCGGCACCGCCGCCGAACTCGCCCGTCGCGGCCACCTGTCCGTGGTCGGCGACCACAAGGGCCACCCCCTCTACTGCGGGCTCCCCTTGGAGAACCTCACGGACCGCCGGAAAGTCGAACGCGCCTCTGCCGCCGGGCAGCTTCACATGCGCGACGCCGCTGCCAAGCTCCTCGGCATCCGGGAGTCGGACCTCGACCACCTTGTCCGCGCCGGGCTCCTCACCCACGCAGCCACGGCCCGCTCCTCGTGGAACAAGCACGACGTCGTCCTGCTTTACCGCCAGGCCGACCTGGACCGCGTCACGCGGAGCCGCCGGATCGACTGGGCAGCCGTCCGTGCGACCCCAAGGGCCGCCGGTCCCCGCTCGCGGCGCTCCGCACCCAGAAGCGGCGGACAGCCGGACGGTGACGACGGACGAACCCGGCACCGTGACCGCCCAGCAGGACGACCAGCAGCCGCGCCGCCCCGTGCATCGACGACCGACACCGTGACACCCATCCGCTGAGGATCTACCATCTTGAATTCGCTGGTCACGGGGCTGGTGTGGGTGGTGGGTTGTGCACTCGTGCTTGTCGGGGGCGGTTGTCCGACGTCAAGATCGTCTGTCGGCTCGCGAACTCGATGTTGGTCAGAAATAGCAGGGCGCAGGGAGCGCGGTGGCGTGACAGACGTGCAGGCGGAGCTTGGTGAGGATGCGCCAGTTCTTCAGGTGGGCCACCTCGAGATCGCCGTCAAGTACGTGAAAGCCGCGCCCCCGGACAGGGCGCTGCCCCGGATCCGCTGACCAGGCGGACCGCCCACTGCCATCACCCCGCAGTGGAAGACATCGACCGTGCCCTCGGCCTGTCACTGCCGGAGCCGACGCTCGCCGCGCCCACCTCGGACCCCGTGCTCCTTGCGGATCACGAACCCGGTATGGCCAGGGTGGCTTGCCGCCGCCCGTTGCCCACGTCCAACACCGAAGCGCGGGGCCTGGATCGGGCGGCGGTGAGCGCGACGGTGCCATGACCGGTGGGCGTGGTTCGGTGTGAGCGTCAGGGTGTTCGGGCCGCGGCGGTGTCGCGGAGGAGTCTGGCGAAGGTCAGGGCGGCGGGGGTGAGCGAGTGGTCGGCCATGCGAACCAGGAGGATGCGGCGGATGGGGGCCGGCGGCTGGAGGGGCAGGACGTTGACGCCGGGTCGGATGCCCTCCAGGGCCAGGGTGGGGGCGAGGGCGACGCCGATGCCGGCGGCGACCATGGCCTGGGCTTCCTGGTAGTCGTGGGCCTCGTAGGCGATGTGGGGCTCGAAGCCGACGGCGTGGCAGCCGCGGACGAGGGCTTCGGCCACCGGGTGATGTTCGGCGCGGGTGATCCAGGGGTCGTGTGCGAAGTCGGCGAGTGAGGTGGCGTCGCGGCCGGCGAGTGGATGGTGGCCGCTGACGAGAAGGGACGACCTGGCCGTGCGCATGGTCTCCATGCACGCCCCGCACCCGGCGATCGGCCTGACCTCCGCCGTGGCCCTGGCCACGGCCGCCGCCACCCCCGGCACCCTCGCCCACCGCGTGGCCGCGACTGATGTTTCCCCACGACCAGACCAACGACCATCCAAGCCGAAAGTCACATGATCAACGGCTTCTGTTAGGACCTCTTATGACCCCCTGGACCCCGGTCAGCCGGCGCTGCCGCTTTTTGACGATCTGCGGCTCGAAGGTCCCGGCCACGTCCCGGGGCACCCTGACCTCGACCGGGCCGACATCGGTCAGCACTGCATTGGCGCGGGTGCCGTTGCAGCTGTTGCCGTTGTTCTTCCCGGCTGGATCGTGCTTCTCATAACCGACGTGATCGGTGATCTCGCCTTCCAGGGCGGACTCCAGCACCCGCTAGGTCAGCTGCTGCAACAGCCCACCCCCACCGGTCAGTTGCAGGCCCGCCCTTCGCCTGCCGCCAAGGCGAGTCCGCGAACCGGCTGTCGCTGTCGCCGCCGAACAGCGCCCCCAGTCACCACGGGCCCGGTCAACCAGCATCGCGTTCAACTGGTCGTCCGACGCGGCCGCACCGACCGACTCGACCACCGGCTCTTGCTCGATCGTCATCTCACACGAAGCCGTGCTCCACCGGTGCCCGGACCGCTGCCAGTGCGGTGTTCGACAGTTTCTGGCCGCGGGTCAGGGGCCGGTTCCGGGCGGCCTTGTAGCCGGTGATCACCGCCGGGTCGGCGTCGGGACCGCTGTCGTCGAGCCCGACGAAGCCCAGGTCGGCGATGGCGCCGAGGCCGGCCGCCCGCAGCCTGGCGGTGAGCTGGTCGTGGCGGCAGGCGGTGATCTCCGAGGTGCGTCCGGGCTGGGCCGCCGAGACCCAGAGCAGTCGGCCGCGGCCGTCGGTGAGCGCGATGACGAGCAGGCCATGGCATTTGCTCTTGCCGGAGTAGTTCTTCCGGTTCTCTTTGCCGGTGCGCCGCCGGGTGCGGATCAGCGTGCCGTCCAACAGCACCACCCCGCCACCCTTGTGGGCGATCTTTTTGAGGGCGCGGTCCAGGCGCGGGGCGCGGGCGGCCAGCAGGCCGACGACTTCCCGCACTCACCGGGTCACGGTGGTGCGGTGTATCCCGTTGCCGCCGGCCAGGTCGCCCGGCCGCTGGTCACAGCGCAGTACCGCGAGCACGATGGCGGCGATCTTCCCCGAGGGCAGGGCCCGCCACCGTGATCTGGTCTTCTTGTAGTGGCCGCGTATCAGATCGGCGAGCCAGTTCAGGGTGGCACTCGACAGCGGCAGGCGGGCAGTTGTTTTTCTTCACACCAAACTCAACTGCCGCCGGGGGAGTGCGAGTTACGCCCCGTCGGCGCCCGCCTCCCTACGCCTGCGCGCGTGCGGTGAACCTGCCGTCGGGACGCTTGTGCAGCCGGCCGCGGTCGGCGAGCTTGGTCATCTTCGCCCGCAGCGGCTCCAGCTTGCCGCGCACCGAGGCGTCCAGGCCCAGCCGCTCGCCGACCGCCCTGACCTGCACCGGGCCGTCGGCCTCCCGCACGATCGCCAGGATCTTGCGGTAGTCGCCGGGCAGCGCGCGCTCATCGGCCGCGTCGCTGCGGTGCGGGATGAGCAGGACTGCTCGCCCGTCACTCGCACCCCGCTCGGCGAGTTCTCGACGCTCCCCGCTCCGCAGACGACCGCCGCAGGCACACGTCGACCGGACCGGCGTCATTGAGTGCCACCGGCCCCGCCGCAAGCGCGGGTCGGGCACCTAGCTGAACCAGAGGCTCAGGTGAGCGACCTGGTCGGGGTCCGTAATGATCACCAAGCCCGCGCCCGCACCGCTACCTGCCCCTCACGCCAAAGACCCGTACAACCACGGGACTTGAAGCCGCCTGGTTTCAGCCTGCGAACGTTTCTGCCCGCGAATTGTGCGAGAAGTATTGACGTCATTCATGGGATCTCTAGCATTCTCCTGATCGACACTTCGACCCTTGTTCGATATATCAGACAGGTCAGGCCGGCAGCCGGACAGCCCTGACGGGCCAAACCGGAGTCGCTTGCTCAAGGATGACGAGGTCCTTATGCACAGACGTAGTTTCAGCCTCAGACGCACGTCCGCGGTGCTCGCCGCCGCGGTCGCAGCTCTGGCCGCGTTGGCGGCGCTGCTCGTCGCCGGCCCGGCTCAGGCGGCCACCACCAGCGACGTGCGCGGTGTTGATTCCGGCCGGTGTCTCGATGTGGAGGGCTTCAGCCAGGCCGACGGCGCGAACGTGCACATCTGGGACTGCCACGGCGGAGTCAACCAGCAGTGGACGTTGACGGACAGCAGCCAGCTGACCGTGTACGGCAACAAGTGCCTGGATGCCCGGGGCGCCGGTACCACGGCCGGGACCCCGGTGCAGATCTGGTCGTGCAACGGCAGTGACAACCAGCAGTGGCGGGTGAACTCCGACGGCACGATCGTCGGCGTGCGGTCCGGGCTGTGCCTGGAGGCCGCGGGATGGGGCAAGGCCAACGGCACGGAGGCGCGGCTCTGGTCGTGCACCGGCGGCACCAACCAGAAGTGGACCGGCCTGTCCGGGGCGAGCAACGCGTGTGCTCTTCCGTCGACCTACCGCTGGACCTCGACCGGCCCGCTGGCGGAGCCGGCGAACGGGCAGCTCGCGCTGAAGGACTTCACCACCACCACGTACAACGGCAAGCACCTGGTCTACTCGACCACCTCCAACGGAACGAAGTGGGGCTCGACGGGGTTCAGTACCTTCACGAACTGGTCGGACATGGGGGCGGCCACCCAGACCCAGATGAACGACGACGCGGTGGCGCCCGAACTGTTCTACTTCGCACCCAAGAACATCTGGGTGATGGTGTCCCAGTGGGGTCAGTGGCCGCTCCACTACCGCACGTCCAGCGACCCCACCAACCCCAACGGCTGGTCCGCCCGGCAGCCGCTGTTCACCGGCAGCCTCCCCGACGGCCCCGACGCGAACCAGAAGAACGCCCCGATCGACCCGACCATGATCGCCGACGACCAGAACATGTACCTGTTCTTCGCCGCTGACAACGGCAAGATCTACCGGGCGAGCATGCCGATCGGGAACTTCCCGGGCAACTTCGGCTCCTCGTACACGACGGTCATGAGCGACGCACGGGACCTTCTGTTCGAGGCGCCGGAGGTCTACAAGGTCCAGGGGCAGAACCAGTACCTCATGATCGTTGAGGCGCAGGGGACGAAGCGCTACTTCCGCTCGTTCACCGCCTCCAGCCTGAACGGTCCGTGGACCGTCCAGGCCGGCAGCGAGAGCAGCCCCTTCGCGGGCCAGGCCAACAGCGGTTCCACCTGGGCCCAGGGCGTCAGCCACGGTGACCTGGTCCGCAACAACCCCGACCAGACCATGACCATCGATCCCTGCAACCTGCAGTTCCTCTACCAGGGCCTCCCCAACAACACACAGGAACCCGACTACCTGAAACTGCCGTACCGGCCGGGTCTGCTCACCCTGCAGCGCTGACCCGCCTGATCCACGGTGATCGCGATGTGGGGCGGTCCGCCGGCGCGTAGACGAGCGGTTTACGGCGTGGGCGACTCCACCTGCTGACCGATACTCACCACCTTGAGGAACCCCGGTCGAGGGTCGGCCGGGGTTCCTCCCTCTCGTGGGTTTCCCCCGCGGGTGCATGGCGGCGTAACGGGCAAGCGTGCACTGATCCGTACCTGACATCCGCGCGCAGTCCGGCAGGATTCGACGACGATCCCGCATTCGAGGAAGTCGTGGCCGAACGCCGCTGGTGCCCGGCTGGTCGGCCTGGTGGATCAAGTCGATGACGTGGTCCACCATGCCCTGGCGATTTGGCCCGGAGACGGCCCAGCCCCACCAGAAAGCCCCCGCCCCGCGAGGAAACCGCGGGGTGGGGGCTTACTGGCGTCCCGTTACTTCTCCATGCCCTGGGTCTGGCGGGCCCGCCTTTTGGCCCTGGTCGGGGGCTGGCTACCCCAACTGACCTGCGGTCGACCGGTCGTCAGTGGTCGTTGCCTGTCGTCGTTGGTCGCCCTCGGAGGTCCCAGAGAGGTTCCGGGACCAGCCCGGTCGGCGGCCCTGTTCTCAATCCCTTTGAGCGGCCCGGTATACCTCGTACTGAGTCCAGGCACGTTCGAGCGTCTCGATGGCCGCGTCGATGGCGCCGCGCTCTTCGAGGTAGTCAAGCCGGCCCTGCCTTCCCTTGCGCGAGGGCCGGTCGGGGTCGGCGGAGACATCCCGCGCGAGATCCCCAATGAGCTCGAGGAGGCGCTGAAGACCGCCCGGGAGATCAAGGCGCACGCCCCGCACTGCCGGGTCATCTTCACCGTGTTCGAGATGAAGAGGCTGGGGCGCGACGCGGCAGAACTCGCCGCCCTCGCGGACCATCTGACCGAGCACGGCCTGGTGCTGGAGATGCTCGCCGGCCCGCTGCCCGGCATCTACGATCCCACTGGCCCCGGCAAGCTGCTGTTCGGCTTCTTCGCCGCGATGGCCGAGACCGAGCGGGAGAACATCCGGGAGTCGACGCTGGAGGGACTCGACACCGCGGCTCGCAAGGGCAAGTACGGTGGCCGGCCCCGGTCATGACCGACGACATGCTGCACACCGTGCTGCGGCCCAAGGCACTCGGCGAGTCCGTCGAGCAGATCCAACCCGCCCTGGTCATCCCCACCGGCAAGCGCAAGGGACCGAGCCCGTCCGTCGTCGGCATCTACCGGGCCCTCGCCGAACACGAGAAGACCCAGGCGTACCCCGAGGCCGTCGAGACAGCACACGCCGACTTCGCCGCCCTTCAGCAGCACGACCGCAGCCCCAAGTAGCTACTCAGCGCCACACATCACCTGGCGGTAGCTATACGAGAACAGGGCCGTCGCGGTGGCGGCGGCCGCCGTCTGTCTTTTCCCGTGCTTCCTGTGCGGCTTCAGCCGCTCGGCCACCGCGGGTCGGTGTGCGGCCGGAAGCATGTGATGGTTCGCGCCGTCGAGGTCGAAAGGAGCCCGGGCGTGTCACCGGGTCACGGGGTCACCGGGTCCGGTGAGACGGTGCGACCGCGTCTCGGCGAAAAAAACGATTGAGATGGCAACCTTTCCGCTCTGAGTGGCTACTTAGGGGCGTACCGACGAGGGCGAGCCGTGGTCAGCGGCCCTACGCCTTCTGTGTCAACACCCGATCGGAGCCCCACGTGTCACCAGACAACCCGAGATCCGCCGAGCAGCCGATGCCTCGGGGTCGCACGCCCCGCCGTAGCCGGATGCGCCGCCGCTTTGTCGCGGGGGCGGTGGCGGTGCTCGCCGCCTCGGTCGGCGTCGGCGCCCTGGCGCCCAGCGCGGGCGCCGCGCCGACCATCGGCATCCGTGTGGATGCCCGTACCTCCCTGGGCAAGGTGCCCAGCAGTGGTGTCGGCCTCAACACGGGCTTCGGCGACGAGCACATGGGGGACGCCAAGGTGACCTCGCTGATGAAGGCCGCGGGAGTTCGGCAGCTGCGCTATCCCGGCGGCTCCGGCGCGGACGACTACCACTGGAAGACCCACACCTCCGGCGACGGCACCGGCTGGATCCCCTCCAACACCGACTTCGACCACTTCATGGCCACCGCGAAGAAGGTCGGCGCCCGGCCGATCCTGACCGCGAACTACGGTTCCGGCACCCCCCAGGAGGCCGCCGACTGGGTCAAGTACTCCAACGTCGACAAGGGCTACGGCGTGAAGTACTGGGAGATCGGCAACGAGGTCTACGGCAACGGGCACTACGGCGACGGCAAGGGCTGGGAACGTGACGATCACGCCGACAAGAGCCCGACGGCGTACGCGAAGAACCTGATCGCCTACTCGAAGGCGATGAAGGCCGTGGACCCGACGGTGAAGATCGGAGCGGTGCTCACCACCCCCGGCGGCTGGCCGGATAAGGAGAAGGCTCCCGGTGACAGCGCCGACTGGAACAACACGGTGCTCTCCATCGCGGCGAAGTCGATCGACTTCGCCATCGTCCACTGGTATCCGGGCGGCAAAACCACGGCCGACCTGCTGAACACCCCCTCCCGGATCGCCGGTACCACGTCCGAGCTGCGCTCGCTGATCGCCAAGTACGCGGGCTCGCGCGCCGCTTCGGTGGAGATCGCGGTCACCGAGACCGACGGCGTCGGCTCGCCCGCCTTGACCAGTCAGGCCGCGGCCCTGTTCGCGCCGGACACCTACATGACCTGGTTCGAGCAGGGCGCCACCCACGTGGACTGGTGGAACCTGCACAACGGCACGGACCAAGCGCCCACCACCGTCAACGGCCAGACCGACTACCAGGACGGGGGCATTCTCTCCGCCGGCACCTGCGCCGGGGGGAAGTGCCAACCGCCGCGCGACACAACCTTCCCCACCTACTGGGGCATCCGCTCGCTGACCGCACTGGCGAAGCCTGGCGACACCATCGTCAAGTCGTCCTCGGGCAACTCGTCGGTCACTGTGCACGCGGTGCGGAACAGCACCGGCGGTCTGAACGTCATGCTGACCAACAAGAGCCCGCAGAACGCGGCGCAGGTGTCGCTCTCGTACGCCGGATTCACCCCGGCCGCAGGGGCGGTCACGACCGTTTCGTACGCCAAGGGAGGCACCGCCCTGACGACGGCGAAGCGGGGCACGGCGGTCGCACAGACGCTGCCGCCGTACTCGATCACGACTCTTCAGATGAAGCCCGCGTCGGGGACTGCCATAGCTGACAAGCCGACGCCCGCCCCCACGCCGACCGCCCCCACGCCGGTTGTCTCCTCCTCCGGCACGATCGGCGGCACCCGTGCGCAGGGGGGGATCGGCGCACCCGTCGGCCAGGCGACCCCGAGCAGCGCGTCCGGCGACCTGGCTTCCACCGGGGCGAGCAACGCTGTCATGTACAGCGCCCTCGGTGGCCTGCTGGTCATCGCTGCCGGCGGCGTGCTGGTGCTTCGCGGACGTCGCCGCAGGGGTTTGCACGGGAAATGAGACCGCGTGAGTGACTGACGGCCCGGCAGCAACGCCACCCACCCGTGGCGTGCGCGCCGGGCCGTCGGCCTCCGCGCCGGCGTCGGCGGTCAGAAAACAAGAAAGGCCCGGGTCGTTGACCTCGACCTGGCCTACCTCGGCACCGGTCCCGACCCGTGGGGCGGCCCACGGGCCGCGTTCCGGGCCACCGTGGAACTGCCGCGCGAGGACTTCGCGATGAACTACAACCAGGCCGTCCAGGTCGTCCAGGCCGGCATGGCCGCCATCGGCACCACGCTCGGCGTCGGGATCGACCTCCAGGCCGTCCAGGGCGAACAGCTTCCGCCGCTCGCCTGACGGCGGAGACGGCTCGGCCCCCTGCCTCACTCGGGAAGCAGGGGGCCGAGCCGTCTGTGGCCTGTGCCTCCTGGTGGCTGAGCAGGATGTCGACACCGTCCTGGCTGCCGTACAGCGTGATATCGGGAGGAGTCCGGAGGCTGCGGCGGGCCGGTCGACGTCAAGCCGCGCGGCATCGCCTCCCGCGGTACGGGCGGCCGCGCCGCCACTCGGAAGTTGCCGCCAGGGCGCGGCCCAGCCCAGAACCCGCCGTCCAGGCGAAGGCAATGTGACGTGAACCGGTCCGGCCACGCCCCGTCGGGACCGGGCCGCTGCCCCGATATCCGGGCACGCACGGCCTGGATGAACCAGTCGAGTACCGGTGCCAGGTTTTCCGGGGGCGACCAGCCGTTGATCACTGCGAGCAGCTGAAGGTACTGCTCCCAGTCAGCGTTGTTCGCGGACCTCGCCGCCGGTCTCGCCGACCGGCGGCAAGGGCAGCGTCGACCTGCGCGAGCCCACCCGGCGGTTCGCCGGGCCGACAGTCGCGGGGTCTGCGTTCCCGCACGTCACAGCAACCTGACGGAGTCCTACGCGCTCGGCTACCTCACGAGCCTGGGCCTGGCCACACTCCCGGCCTGGCCTCTGCCCAACGACGCCGCAGCCGAGGTCGTCGTCTACCGCCGCAGTGGCACGGGCTTCAGCCGTCTCTGGGCTGCGATCGGCAGCGGCGATGACGCTGAAATCGACCGCGCTATCGCCAGGGCGACCGACGTCGCCGTCCACGGCCCGAGCGAGTTCTGGGCCAGAGGCCTGGGCGACTAGGGCGTGTCTCGAAAGTGCTGGTCACAGCCACTCATTGATGGCCGCTACGAGGACGGTCGCCTCGTAGCGGACCGCGAGCTTGTCGTACCTCATGGCCACGGCTCGGCGCCTTTTGAGGCGGTTGATGCCGCACTCGACCGCGTGCCGAGCCTTGTAGTCCTGCGGGTCGAACTTCGGCGGTCGGCCGCCGCGCGAGCCGCGCTTCTTGCGGTTGAGCGCCTGGTCGGCCTTGTCCGGGATGGTGCAGCGGATCCCGCGCCGCCGCAGGTAAGCGCGGTTCTTTCGGGAGGCGTACGCCTTGTCGGCGCGCACACGGTCGGGCCGAGTGCGCAGCCTGCCCGGCCCACGACGCGGGACACGTACCTTGTTCAGGACAGGCTCGAACTGCGGGGAATCGCCCCGCTGGCCGGCCGTGATCACGATGGACATGGGCTTCGACCAGGACGAGACCGCCACCATCCGGGTTCTCCGCGTCCACGGGCGGGCTCGGCCTTGCACCGAGCCCGCCCCAACTCCACCCGTTCCTGATCGCTCGCTGTGACACTCACCGGGCCCGGCGTGCGTCGTTGCCCGCGAACGTCAGGACCGGAGCCGGACCTGTGTCACGCCACCGGCTAGCGCTGCAGTGTCAGCACTCCCGGCCGGTACGGCAGGAGGCCGTAGTCCCCGCCGTCGGTGCTGGGGTCGCGCCCCTGGTAGAGGAACTGCAGGTTGCAGGGGTCAATGGTCTTGGTCTGGTCGGGGTTGGTGCGAACCAGATCGCCGTGGCTGATGTCCCTGGTCCAGGCCGTCGCGCCGCTGTTGGCACTGCCGGCGAAGGGGTTGGTCACGGTGTTGGCCTGCGGTGACGGTGTCCAGGTGCCGTCGAGGCTGGTGGCCGTGAACGAGCGGAAGTAGCGACCGTACCCCGTGTAATTCTGGGCCTCGACGATCATGAGGTACTGGTTCTGACCCTGGACCTTGTAGACCTCCGGCGCCTCGAACAGGTTGAGCGCCGTGTCGCTCATGATCTTCGTGAACGAACCAAAGGTGCCCGGGAAGTTGCCGATGGGCATGCTGGCGCGGTAGATGCCGCCCTCATCGTCGGCGAAGAACATGTACATGTTCGTGTCGTCGCCAATGAGGGTCACGTCGAGGGGGCCCCCCTTCGGGAGGGTGCCTGTGAAGAGTTCCTGCTGCGGGCCCCAGCCGTTGGGGTTGGTGGGGTCGGTCGAGGTGCGGTAGGAGAAGCTGTAGGGCCAACCCCCGTTGTAGGCGAGCACCCAGATGTTCTTCGGGGCGAAGTAGAACAGCGTCGGCGCGATGCCATCGAAGGGGATCGTGGTCTGGGTGGCGGTGGCCATGTCGGACCAGTTCGTGAAGGGGCTGAAGGTCGCCAATCCCCAGCGCCCATCGTTACCGGCGAGGTTGTTGTGCGACGTGGCATAGACGACGTGCTTGCCGTTGTAGACGACGCTGGTGAAGTCCTTGAGCGAGGCCCACCCTGGTTTCGGCTCCGCCAGCGGGCCGGTCGAGGTCCACCGGTAGGTCGACGGAAGAGCACACGCGTTGCTCGCCCCGGACAGGCCGGTCCACTTCTGGTTGGTGCCGCCGGTGCACGACCAGAGCCGCGCCTCCGTGCCGTTGGCCTTGCCCCATCCCGCGGCCTCCAGGCACAGCCCGGACCGCACGCCGACGATCGTGCCGTCGGAGTTCACCCGCCACTGCTGGTTGTCACTGCCGTTGCACGACCAGATCTGCACCGGGGTCCCGGCCGTGGTACCGGCGCCCCGGGCATCCAGGCACTTGTTGCCGTACACGGTCAGCTGGCTGCTGTCCGTCAACGTCCACTGCTGGTTGACTCCGCCGTGGCAGTCCCAGATGTGCACGTTCGCGCCGTCGGCCTGGCTGAAGCCCTCCACATCGAGACACCGGCCGGAATCAACACCGCGCACGTCGCTGGTGGTGGCCGCCTGAGCCGGGCCGGCGACGAGCAGCGCCGCCAACGCGGCCAGAGCTGCGACCGCGGCGGCGAGCACCGCGGACGTGCGTCTGAGGCTGAAACTACGTCTGTGCATAAGGACCTCGTCATCCTTGAGCAAGCGACTCCGGTTTGGCCCGTCAGGGCTGTCCGGCTGCCGGCCTGACCTGTCTGATATATCGAACAAGGGTCGAAGTGTCGATCAGGAGAATGCTAGAGATCCCATGAATGACGTCAATACTTCTCGCACAATTCGCGGGCAGAAACGTTCGCAGGCTGAAACCAGGCGGCTTCAAGTCCCGTGGTTGTACGGGTCTTTGGCGTGAGGGGCAGGTAGCGGTGCGGGCGCGGGCTTGGTGATCATTACGGACCCCGACCAGGTCGCTCACCTGAGCCTCTGGTTCAGCTAGGGCCTGTCTCTTCGATCATGAGCGGAGCCATATGAGGAGTGCAGCAGCGGTGACGGTGCCGAGGTAGACGTATCCGCGCTTGTCGTAGCGGGTAGCGACGCCTCGGAACTGCTTGATCTTGTTGATCGCCCGCTCGACAGTGTTCCTGGCCTTGTACCGGGTCTTGTCGAAGCCGGGCGGTCGGACGCCGTCTGAACCTCTGCGCCGGCGGGCGGACTTGGTGTCGCTCTTCTCCGGGATGACGTGCCGGATCCCGCGTCGTCGCAGATAGCGGCGAATCAGTCTGTTGCTGTAGGCCTTGTCGGCGCCGACGCTGTCCGGCAGCCGCCTTGGCCGGCCCGCGCCGAGCCGGGGGACGCGGATCTTGTCCATGACCGTCTCGAACTGGGTGCAGTCTGCCCGCTGCCCGGGCGTGGCGATCAGCGAGAGAGGGCGGCACCTGCCGTCCGCGCTCAGGTGGATCTTCGTGGTCAGTCCGCCGCGGGAGCGGCCGAGTGCTTCGCCTGCCGCACCGCCTCCGCCAGGAACGGACGCAGGCGCAAGTACGCGCGCACGTGAACTGATCTTTGTGCGGCCCCTTTTGAGGCACTTGGCGGTGCTGGTGGCGGGTCTTTCGGAGCCCCAGCTGCGTGCTGGTGAGCGCGGATCGAGGTGGAGTCGATGTTGATGTTCAAGTCGATATCGCCAGCTGCGTCGGCGACGGCCTGGACGTGCTGGAGCAGCCGCTCCCAGGTGCCGTCGACCGACCACAGCGCATGGCGTTTATGGATGGTCTGCCACGGGCCAAAGCGTTCGGGCAGCTTGCGCCACTGGCAGCCGGTGCTGAGCCGCTGGATGATCCCGTTGATCACCTGGCGGTGGTCCCGCCACCGGCCGCACCGGCTATTGCTCCTGGGCAGCAGCGGCGCGAGCACCGCCCACTCGCCATCCGTGAGGTCCCCCCTGCTGAGCATGACCAGAACAACGAGTCACTGGCCGCAGAGACACCTTCTCACCGAGGTGGCACGCACCAGCCCGCTCGATCCACGACGTGATGTACCAGCTGTGGAGGCGACCAAGCGACGGCGCTTATGCTTCCAGTCGATCCAGCCAGGCGTCCTGACCATCCGCCAAAGGGAAGCCCAGGGGTAGCGGCTCAAAACGGCAGTGGAACGTCATGCCGTTGTCGCGCCCCGTGCCCGTCACGTGGTGGTCCCACGCATCCGGGACATCTGCGTCGCCGTCCACCTCCAGTTCGAAGAAGGTGGTGTGGCGGGGGAAGTGGCGGATCGGGTGCGGGGTGTGCTCCTCCGCGAGGGGGCGCAGCACCCGAACGCACGTCAGCCCGCACTCCTCCGTGACTTCCCGCAACACTGCCTCTTCCAGTGGCTCCTCCGGAGCCACACCCCCCGCCGGGACGTGCGTGCCGGGCGGCAGGTCCGCGTCGTGGTCGAACACGAGCAACTCCACCGACTGTCCCGCGCGCCGGCGCAGGACGTAGGCAGCCACCCGGACACGCAACGTCAACTCCCGCATTCCCGCAGCGTAGGGGTTACACCACCTCGGTCACGAGAGATCCCCCAAGATCGAAGAGACAGGCCCTAGCGAGCTCGGTCACAGCGGACACCTCGCGGCGTACGAAGCGCAAGCATCTGGAACTGGCGGCGCAGGGCAAGCTCCCCGGCCGGCTTCGTTCGTTCACGACCTTGCGGTCGCCACGAGAACTCAAGGCTCCCGAGGGCCTCGTTTCCACAGAGGTCACACGCCGGCGAAGGAGCCGCTCCGTGCGGCGTGCCCGCCGATCGCGGCCCTGACCAGCCGGCTCTCGAAGGACAGCAGTATGTGTTCGAGATCCGTCGCGTCGAACGACGTCGCATCCGTCCCCAGACTGACTCCGGCCGTCTCGCACACACTCCACACATCGAAGTTGACCTGTCCGGAGTACGCGTCGACGGGTTTGGGGAATCGTCCGTACCGGCTGGAGGCCATGGAGCGCTCGATTTCCTGTGCCCTGCCCGGGCGAGACCGGATCAGCGTTCCGGGCGCTACGGGCCGGATGTTGACCATGTACGGATTGTGCGCGGAGCGGCCCAGTTCGGCCGAGGCCTCGTCCAAGGATTTGGCGTAGCGGTCAGGCTCTCGCAGGCTGACTGAGGCGGACCTGACGAGTGCCGCGTCGACAGCCCGGCACAGCGCCGGGAACCGGTCGCTTCCCAGGGACGTGTCGACCGGGACGAGGACCCTGCCGGCGACATGGGCCACCGCCTCGCGGGCCAACGCGCTCTGCCGGTTGGCTGTCACGGTGTTGAACATGCACTTGTCGATGCCCATGTGTTCGGCGAGTGCACACGCGTACGCGGCTTGGAGGACGGCGGCCACGGACGTCCGGTTCTACGCCTACGGCTCCGGCGTCTTCTACCTCAGCACGGACGGCGGCAAGAGCTTCAAGGCCACGGCGGCCACCGGTCTGCCCACTGCGGGGAACGTCCGGTTCAAGCCGGTACCGGGCCAGGAGGGCGACATCTGGCTGGCCGGCGGCACCAACAAGCCCACCACCCCCACGACGTACGGGATGTGGCGGTCGACCGACTCCGGATCGTCCTTCGCCAGGTTCGAGGCGGTGGACGAGGGCGATGTCGTCGGATTCGGCAAGGCCGCACCCGGCGCCACGTATCCCGCCGTCTACACCAGCTCCAAGATCGACGGCGTGCGCGGCATCTTCCGGTCCGACGACGCGGGCCGGACGTGGATCCGTATCAACGACGACCGCCACCAGTACGCCTGGACCGGCAACACCATCACCGGAGACCCACGGGTCCACGGCCGCGTCTACTTCGGGACCAACGGACGCGGAATCATCTACGGCGACCCGAAGTGACGTCTGACTCCGGTCACCGCGACCGCACCTGCCGTGACCGGATGTTCCGCCGACGGCGGCCAGACGCTGAGCCTGGGCGCCTCCTGGACGCCGCTCGCCGGGCTGACCCCCGCGCAGTTCAACTCCTACCGGTCGGCCCTCGGCGAGGGCTCCGGATTCCAGTCCGCGCTGTACCGGCGGATGGAGTTCCTGCTCGGCGAGAAGTCCGCGTCCATGCCGGTCCCGCACCGGGGCGCGCCGCGCGTGCACGCCGAGCTGGAGAAGGCGCTGCAGCAGCCGAGCCTGTACGACGAGGCGCCGCGGCTGCTGGCGCGGCGCGGGCACGCGATCCCGGCGGAGGTCCTGGAGCGGGACCTCGCGCTGCGCTACGAGCCGTCGGCCGGGGTCGAGGAGGCGTGGACCGAGCTGTACCGCGGTGAGCAGGACGCGGAGCTCGTACGGCTCGGCGAGGCCCTCACGGACGCCGCCGAGCTGGTGTGGCGCTGGCGCAACGACCATCTCGTCGCCACCCGCAGGGCCATGCGCGAGCGGTTCCTGCTCGACGACGTTGTCTATCTGGACGGCAACTCGCTGGGTGCGCTGCCGAGCGCGGTGCCGGGGCGCGTCGAGGACGTCGTTCGCCGCCAGTGGGGCGAGCTGCGCATCCGGTCCTGGGACTGAGCCCTCCGGCCCCATGCCGATCCCGGGGCGGGGAGCACCCCGAGGCCGATGCGAAGCGCCACAGCAGAGCGCTCCAGGACGCTCAGGCGCTTCTCGAAGCGCTGGCCGATCGATACGACGTCCTGACTTCCAAGGGCGATCCCGCGGCAGCGGCGTTCCTCGCGCCCGAGCCTCTCGTCTACGACGAGGCCGGACCGGTACCCCAGCCGCCACCAGCTCCATCGCCCTCGTACCGTGACCACGGCCAAGCTCAGTGCCGTTGTTGCGGCCTCATAGCCGCCGTAACTCTGATCACACCCGCTTGCTCCACGAGCCGTCGCGGACAGTCCTCCCGCAGGGCCCGCGCCCCGCGGGGTGGTGTCGGGGCGCTGTGGCATGAGGGTGTTCCTCGGTCTCGGTGGTGGGGCGGCTACAGGACTACGAGCAGGGCGCCGGCACCCGCACCGAGCTGCGCTGGGACGAGGCGAACGGCACTTTGCCCGTCGGCCGCCCGGTGGACGACTACCCCGGGCGCCCGGTCCGTCGCGTTGTGCGCGCCCGGCTGGTCGAGCCGGGCTGGGGCTGGGCCGAAGCATCGGCGTTGTGGCTCACCGCCGAGCAGCAGCAGCGCCAGGAGCTGCGGATTCCCTTGCGACCGTCGCGGTCGTCGTCGCGGCGGTCCTGACCGGGGGCGCTGTCCCGCGTCCCCCTGTCCGTACCGAGAATGAATGGCTCCGCACCTCCCCGGTGCGGAGCCGTCGCTACTTGTTCTGTCGGTTCACTCCGGGCGGGTGGAGAGACGGAGCAGCACCGCCGAAGGGGCCGACGGGAGGGAGACGTCGAGCGTCGCGGCCTCCGGGTCCCACGTGGCTTGCGCCTTGGTGGTGGAGGGGTACAGCACGTCGACGCCGACCCGGGCGCCGCGAAGGGTCGGGAACGGGAGAACGGCCGACTCGTCGGAGTCGTCACCGGGACGGCGCCACACGGTGACGTACGTGGTGCCGGGTGTGTGCAGAGCCAGGGCGACCCACGGGTCGTACCAGCCCGGCAGGCCCAGCGGCCAGGCGGGGACCGCGGTGGCCAGGTCACCGCGGATCGTCTTGTGGACGGCGACCGCCTCGTGCGCCAACGCGAGGGCATCGGGGGCGAGTTCGGGGAGGAGGCCGGAGAGGTGGATGCGGCCGAGGAGGGCGCTGGCCATGGTGAAGGCGACCTCGTCGAGGGAGTCGTCGGGCAGCGGGTAGGCCCACACCGCCCCTTGTTCCGGCGTGACCGCGGTGGGTGCGGCCGCCGCGATCGGGGCGTACAACTCCAGGTTCTGCTGGTCGCTGGTGGAGTGCAGCTGGACGCGCGAGAGAAGGGCGTAATCGGCGCGCTTGCCGCCGGAGGCGCAGCTCTCCAGGACGAGGCCCGGGTGGCGGTCCAACACGCCGTCCAGCCAGTCGAGGAAGGCGCGGTTGTGGCCGAGCAGGCCGTCCGCCGGGGCCTCACCGGGGTGACTGCTGGTGCCGGAACCCGCGTCCACGTTGTAGTCGAGCTTGAAGTAGCCGATGCCGAAGTCGGCGACGAGCCGGTCCAACACCTCGTCCAGGTGGGCGCGGGCGGCGGGGTGGCGCAGGTCGAGGTGGTAGCGGCCGTTCGCGTTGACGCGGGCGCCGTGGCGGCGGAAGAACGCCTCGTCGGGCAGAGCGTCGGCGACCGGGCTTTCCACCCCCACCACTTCCGGCTCCAGCCACAGTCCCGGCACCATGCCGCGCTCCCGTATCCGATCCATGACCTCCCCCAGGCCGCCCTCGCCGGGAAAGCGGGAGGGGGCGGCCTCCCACGCGCCGACGGTGGTCCACCAGCCGCCGTCCCCGTCGTCGTACCAGCCGGCGTCGATGACGAAATACTCGGCGCCCGCCTCGGCGGCGGCGTCGATGTGCGGCAGCAGGCGGGCCGTGGTCGGGTCGCCCATCAGGCAGTTCATGTAGTCGTTGAAGATGACGGGAAGGTGCTGGTGGTCGGGGTGCGGGCGGCGGATCGCCCGCCGGTAGCGGGTGAGCGCGGCGAACGCCTCGTCGGTGCCGCCGGCCTCGGCGAGGGCGAGGGCCACGGGGACGGTCGTGAAGCTCGCCCCCGGCTCAAGACGGTGCGACCAGCCGTGCCGGACGTTGGTGGGACCGGACAGGGACAGGAATCCCGTGTCCATGTTCTCCCCGCAGTCCCATTGCCAGCCGCCGCCGTTGGTCTCCAGCTGCCACAGCCACGTGCGGCCCGTCTCGCGGTCGCTCAGCGCGCCCATCGGCAGGTGACCGCCGGTAGAGCAGGAACCCTTCCCGGCGATGGTCAAGGTCCCCATGCGGTAGGGCTGGTGGACGCGGCCGTTGATGTGCGGGACGGCCTGGCGCAACGGGCGCCGCTGCCAGCGGTGCTCGTCCATCCAGTCGCTCTCCGCCCACAGCAGGTCCGCGGTCACCAACTGAGCCGGGTCCGTGGTGAGGACGCCGAGGACGAGGGAAGTGACCGACTCCAGGTCGAGCGGGTTGCTGCCCCCGTTGCGCAGCTCCACGTGTGCACGCAGGACCGGGATGCCGTCGGGCGAGCGGTAGACCACGTCAGCGGCGAGGTCCGTCTCGGGGTCGTGCAGGCGGACGGTCAGCTGGTGCCAGTCCCCGTCGCGCCGGGCGTCGTGGCTGAGGTAGCGCAGCCGTGCGCCGACACTGTCGACCAGGCGCCGGCTCGACGAGTCCGTGCCCCGGGCGCCCACGACGGCCTCGACCAGCGGCAGCGACTCCCTCGAACCGGCCGGCCTGGGCATGGCGTCGGGGGCTCCAAGGTGACGGAGTCGCGGACGGTCGTCCCGGTCGGCGTCAATGATCAGGCGCAGGGCGTCGTGGCCCCAGTCGAGGAGAACGCGGGTGTCGCTCATGATGAGTGTTCCTTCGCTTCTTCGGTGTCAGCGGCCGGTATGCGCGGCGAACGCCCGGCCCGCGTGCGCCGGTACGGCAGCGGGCCGCACGGGGGTGCTGGTGATGTGGACCGGCTGTCCGGCTTCGGCCGCGGCGAGCAGCGCCTCCATGACCTCCAGGACGTGGAAGGCGAGGCGGCCGTCCGCGCGGTGCGGGGTGTCGGAGGCGTGGGCGGCTGCCAGGTCAGCGATGCCGTAGCCGCGCTCGGCGCCCGGGTAGCCGCCCCGCACGGGGACGTCCTCCCAGTCCTTGGTCTCCGCGCCGGCCCGGAAGAGGCGCACCGGGCCATCGAAGTGGTTGGGGTCGGGGACGGACAGCGAGCCTTCCGTTCCGTAGATCTCGATGTGCGGCAGGCCCGCTGCCCAGACGTCGAACGACATCACCAGCGTCGACAGCGCCCCGCTCGCGTGCTCCAGAACGCCGGTGACGTGCGTGGCCACCTCCACCGGGAATGTGGTGCCCGCGCGCGGACCGTGGCCGACGGTGCGCTCGGACCGCGAGGCGGAGGCCATGCCGACCACCTTGCGCACCGGACCGAGCAGGGTGACGAGCGCGGTGAGGAAGTACGGCCCCATGTCGAACAGCGGGCCGCCGCCCGGCCGGTAGTAGAACTCCGGTCCCGGGTGCCAGAGTTCAGGGCCGGGGACCGTCATGAAGGCGGTCGCGGCGACGGGTGTGCCGAGTTCCCCGGCGTCCAGCACCGCGCGGGCGGTCTGCACGCCCGTGCCCAGGACGGTGTCCGGCGCGCAGCCCACCCGTACCCCCGCCGCTTCGGCCTCGTCGAGGACGGATCGGGCCTCAGCCGTGGTCGCGGCCAGGGGCTTCTCGCCGTAGACGTGCTTGCCCGCGGCGATCGCGGCATGGGCGACCTCGGCGTGGGCGGCAGGGACGGTCAGGTTGAGGACGAGGTCGACGTCGTCGGCCGCGCACAGCTCTTTGACGGTCGTTGCGCGGGCGCCGGGGACGGTGGCCGCGACGGCGCGGGCGCGGGCCGCGTCCAGGTCGGCGACGGCCGTGACGCTCAGATTCGCCAGCGAGGGGAGGGTGCGCAGATAGGCGCCGCTGATCTGTCCGGCGCCGACCAGCCCGATCCGCAGGGCTGTGGGGCGTTCCGTCAACGGGTCGCCCATGCCATGCCCTTCCGGATCATCGAGTCGACCTCGGGAACCTCCAGGTCGGCGAAGTTGTGTCCGAGGGTGGTGACGAACACCCGGCCCGCGCCCCAGCGCTTGGCCCAGGTGACCGGCACCGGCGTGCCGAGGAGTTCGGGATGGTCGGGATCGGGGCCGTACCCGGCGACGGCGAGTACCTCGATCGCAGGATCCACGTGCAGGTAGTACTGCTCGGTGGTGACGGTGAAGGGTGCGATTCCGGCCAGCACCGGATGATCGTCCTTTCCCGGCACCGGACGCACCTCGAAGGTCGTGAACTCCCGTGCGTGGTGCACGAACTGGCCGCCCGTCATTATCTGATAGCGGGTCTCGGCGCGGAACGCGTCGACGATGCCTCCGTGCCAGCCGGCCAGACCGGTCCCCGCCCGGACGGCCCGGCTCAGGCCCTCCGCCTGCGGGCCGGTGATCTCGCCCATCGTCCAGCACTGCACCACCAGGTCCGTGGCGGCCAGCAGCTCCTCGTCGAGGTAGCTGTCGAGCGTGCCGGAGACGGTCACTGCGTAGCCGTCCGCCTTGAGTGCCGTGACGTAGCGGTCGGTGGCGGCCACGGGGACGTGCCCGTCCCAGCCCCCGCGGACGACCAAGGCCTGCTTGACAGACGTCACAGGCCGCTCCCGGGGGCATCGGTCAGGTCCACGTCCACGGGAGCCTGGGTAACGGCAGGCGCGAGCCATATAGCGAACGCGTGGGCCAGATCGCGGCCGGGCACGGTGCTGAGGGGGGCTGTCACGCTTCTTCGTCCTGACAGCTCAAATCGCCTTTGTTGCAGGGTACTTGGTGGATGCGAGCGTGACGTTCCGTGGGTGACCATGGTGTCTCCTCGAGTGCGGATGCCGTGGGGGCGCCAGGAAGTCTGGGAGAGCTCCCAGGAGATGACGGTGTGGAAGTCGGTGCGTCAGGGGGTGGGGGAGCGCAAAAAGGAACGCTCCGCTCTGTTCGATATTACGAACTACGATCGAAACGTCGAGCATCAAAATGATAGGAGCCCCGTGGATAACATCAACCCCTTGAGCGATGCCGTCGGGGGAGTTGGCTGGTGGGTGCTGAAACCACGGGTGGTGCCCCGGCCCAGTTCCCTGGACGGTCCCGACACGGAGGTCGCCCCCTCGTTCTGCACGACGAACCCGGTGGTTCCCGGCCGCTCGGCGAAGATGCGGTCGACTGCCTGGGCGGTGCTCTCGTACGTGCCCTCGCAGGGGCGGTGCAGGAAGCGCAGGCCGCGCTGTCCGGCCCGCTCGGCGAACCCTGCGAGGGTACGTTCGGCGTACCCGGCGTGCCGTTCGTAGATCCCGGGAGCCGTAGCCGATGAAGGCGATGTCCCGGTGGCCGAGGTTGCCGAGGTGGTCCGCGCGCAGCGCGCCCGCCGCGGCGAAGTCATGGTCCACGCAGGACAGTTGGCGCGAATCGTCGGGCAGACCGATGAGCGCGGCCTGCGTGCCCTGCTCCCGCAGTACCGGGATGCGCGGGTCGTCGAGCTCGACGTCCATGAGGATCACGCCGTCCGCGAGACCGCTCGCCGCGACGCGCCGCACGCCCTCAGGGCCGCCTTGTCCGAGGTGGCCCCCTCCCGCTTACCGCTGTCGGAACTTCCGCAGGCGGTCAGGAACGAGGCACCACCGGCGACCGCCGCGGCAGCGACAGTGGCGGAGGTGAGAAAGCTTCTCCGGCTGGGGGCCCGGGGACCGGGAACCGGCGACGAGTTCGGCGTCATTGTTCAACCCTTCGTGGCGCGACACTGCGGAACGAGCAGCGCGGGCAGGAGTACAAGTCTTCGAAGCGCTTCGATAGTGCAGCGAGGTTAAGGGACCACCTGTGGGGCCACAAGACTCGCGTCAACTTTCCCTGAGACTATTGGAGAGTGGGAGGTTGGCGGGGTCTTCTGCGGGTCTGCGTGAGCTTGGGTGAACGCCTTGACGTCTGGGTCGGGGCGACGGAACATCGAAGCGCTTCGAACCTCGACTCATCTGCTCCCGCACCACCTCCAGCTCGGCCTCCAGGTCTTCTTACTGCTTCGCATCCTGCTTCTCCTCCTCAAGGGATCTGAGTACGTGACCGAAAGCTCGCCGCCCCTCTTCCGCGACCCCACCGCCGCCCTGGACCAGCGCGTCGACGACCTCCTCTCCCGCCTCACACTCGACGAACGCATCGCATTCCTGCACCAGTTCACCCCCGCGGTGGACCGTCTCGGTCTCGCCGCCTTCCGCACCGGGCAGGAGGCACTGCACGGTGTGGCCTGGATGGGGCCCGGCGACGGTCTTCCCGCAGGCGGTCGGCCTCGGCGCGACCTGGAACGACGGCCTCGTCCGCCGGGTCGGCGACGCCGTCGCCCAAGAGACGCGGGCGATGCGCGCACGCGACGACCGGGTGGGGCTCAACGTGTGGGCGCCGACGGTCAGTCTGCTGCGGCACCCGCTGTGGGGCAGGAACGAGGAGGGCTACGCCGAGGACCCGCACCTGACGGCGGCGATCGCCACGGCGTACACCCGCGGCCTACGCGGCGACGACCCGGCGTACTGGATGACGGCCCCCGTCCTCAAGCACTGGCCGGCCCACAACAACGAGACGGACAGGTCGACTTCGTCCTCCTCGGTACGGCCGAGGGTCCTCCACGAGTACGACATGCGCGCCTTCCGCCGCCCCGCCGAGGCCGGCGCCGTGGCCGGGGTGATGCCCGCGTACAACCTCGTCAACGGGCGGCCGAACCATGTCTCGCGTACCTGCGGGAACACCTTCGGACCTGGACGGACCAGGAAACTGCAGCCTCTGGGCAGACGTGGCCCCCCCCGATCAACATAGGCATCCACGGCAACCTCATCCGCGACGTCAGGTGCGACAACATCCGCGTCGAGGACATCCGCTGGGGCCAGCTCGTCCAGATGCGGGTCACCTACATGCCGAAGTGGAACACCGCACCCGGCCGCGGCATCGAGAACGTCTACATCAAGGACCTCACCTACACCGGCACTCACGCCGGTACGTCGCTGCTCCTGGGCCTCGACGGGGACCACCTCATCAAGGACGTCACGTTCGAGAACCTCGTCGTCAACGGGCGGGTCATCCGCGACAGCGGGGGCAAGCCGGCCTGGTACCTGGCCTCGGACGGCGTGCCCATGTTCGCCAACGAGCATGTTCACAGCCTCCGCTTCCTCACCACCGAGGAGGCCGCGGCTCTGTAACCGCCGGCGCCCGGCCCCGGCGTCTTCCTCAGGCGACGAAGGGGCCGACCGCACACCTTTGACACCGGCAACGAGCGGGTCGGTCGCGTCCACCAGTTCCTCGACAGCTGTCTCGAAGGCTCCGTACGGGGAGGTGCGCAGCCGCCCTTCACCCGGGTCTCTTGACGGCCTCCCCTCCAGGTACCCCCAACTCTCTTACCGATACAGAATTCTCCCGAGCCCCTTGGAGCCCCCATGTCCACCGTTACCGCCATCGTCGACCTCGACATCGAGGGCCCGACGATCAGCCGACATCTCTATGGTCACTTTGCCGAGCACCTCGGCCGCTGCATCTACGGCGGCTTCTGGGTCGGGGAGGACTCGACGATCCCGAACGAGGGCGGCATCCGCCTTGACGTCGTCCAGGCGCTGCGTGCCCTGAACATCCCCAACCTCCGCTGGCCCGGCGGCTGTTTCGCCGACGAGTACCACTGGAAGGACGGCATCGGCCCCCGCGACCGGCGCCCCCGGATGGTCAACACCCACTGGGGCGACGTCGAGGAGAACAATCACTTCGGCACCCACGAGTTCATGGCGCTGTGTGAACTCCTGGGCACCGAGCCCTACATCAGCGGCAACGTCGGCTCCGGCACCGTGCAGGAGATGAGCGAGTGGGTCGAGTATCTGACCCGCGACGGCGACAGCCCCATGGCCAGGCTGCGCAGGGCCAACGGCCGCGACCAGCCGTGGCACGTGAAGTTCTGGGGCATCGGCAACGAGACGTGGGGCTGTGGCGGCAACATGCGCGCCGAGTACTCCGCAGATCTGGCCCGGCAGTACGCCACGTACTGCCGCGACCACGGCGACAACAAGCTGTACCGCATCGCCTCGGGCGCGGCCGGCGACGACTACAAGTGGACGCGCACCCTGATGGAGCAGATCAACTGCTTCGGCTGCGTGGCCACACCGCGCACGTTCTTCCAGGCCATATCCGTGCACCACTACACGATGACCGGCACCTGGGAGTCGAAGGGCAGTGCCACCGGCTTCGACACCGAGGGCTACTACCGCACCATGGCCTCGGCACAGCAGATCGACCGTATCCTCACCGGTCACTCCACCGTCATGGACATCTACGACCCGGGCCGGAAGGTCGGCCTGGTCCTGGACGAGTGGGGCACCTGGTGGGACGTGGAACCGGGTACCAACCCGGGCTTCCTGTTCCAGCAGAACACCATGCGCGACGCGCTGGTGGCCAGCACCCACTTCGACATCTTCCACAAGCACGCGGCACGCCTGTACATGGCGAACATCGCGCAGACCGTCAACGTCCTGCAGGCCATGATCCTCACCGACGGCGACGCGCTGGTCCTCACCCCCACCTACCACGTCTTCGAGATGAACAAGGGCCACCAGGACGCCACCTCACTCGCCGTGCACCTGCGCACCGAGGATGCCCGGCGCCGGGTGGGGGACGCCGAGCTCGACACGCTGTCCGCCTCGGCCAGCATCAAGGACGGCGCGGTGCTGATCTCAGTGTCCAATCTGGACGCCGAGGAACCGGTCGAGGTGACACTCGACCTGCGCGGGGGAGCGGTCGGCGAGCCGACCGCTCGTCTGCTGACCGCGGACAGACTCCAGGTCCACAATTCCCCGGACTCGCCCGAGGCGGTGGTTCCGCGTCCGTTCGACGGCGTGAAGCCAACAGGTCAGGGGCTCGTTCTGACGCTGCCTCCCCACTCGTTCGTCACCGTCCAGGCCCCCGTGGCCCGCGCGCACTGAGGAGCCGTCATGACGAGCCGGACGCCCGACATCGCCGTGGGGACGGTGATCCACGGCGACACCGTGGCGTCCGGCACCGCCATCTCGCCCGATCCTTCGGGGCGTTCTTCGAGGACCTCAGCCATGCGGCGGACGGCGGCCTGTACGCCGAGCTGATCCAGAACCGTTCCTTCGCGTACAGCCGCGCCGACCGGCTTGATTGGCATGCCCTGACCGCGTGGGAGGTACTGGAGCGGGAGGGCGCCGCCGGGGCGGTCGCCGTGCCGGCTGAGGCTCCGTTGCACCCGGCCAACCCGCAGCACGCCGTCCTGCACACCACGGCCACCGGCACGGCCGCCTCGGCGCCGGGCTGCGCAACGAGGGCTTCGACGGCATCCCCTTCCAGGAACCTGTCGGGCTACCCACCAGTCCATGGGGCGGCACTGCGTCCGTCGTTCGCCCAGCTGCCGTACTCCCCGATGTAGAGGTGGAGGCGCTCTGCCATCTTCTGGTAGCCCGTGGCTGACCCCGCCCCCCACAGCGGCCGTTGCCGCGCACCACCGACCCGTCCCCGGCTGCAGTGTCACGATCTGCTACGCCATCGGCAGAGCGTACTTCTACCCCGACGGTCCGTGTGATTGAACGCAGCCTGTGCCGACCAAGCTCGTCGCGCCGTGTCATGACCTGGGGCCGGCGGCGGCGCTGTCGCGCAGGATGGGCATCGGTACGGGGATGCGCATCAGGCAGGTCAGGACGGTCGCCCAGGACAGCGCGCAGTGCAGCACGGTCAGCAGCCGGGCTCCGGCCGAGCCCGCCGGTGCCACGGCCACTGTGTTCACCACGTGTTGCAGGGCCGGGGTGCGGCGCTGGTATCGCACCGTCAACCCGGTGACCTGCTCGGCGAAGGTGGCCTTCGGGGCGGACAGGGGTGTGGAGACGATCCCGAGCAGCGTGTTGAGGCCCTTGACCTTGCTGTATCCGTAACCCGCCCCCTGCTTGGCGTAGCCGTAGGTGCGGCGGATCGTGTCATCGATGTCCACATGGGCGACCGATTCGGCGCCGGACAGCAGCCCGGTGTGCGCGGCCAGTTCGGGCAGGAACCTCCGTGCCACCGCGTGCAGTTGCTTCACGTGCCCGTGAGTGAAGGAACGCAGGAACGAGCCCAGCGTGGACGGCGCCCGCACCCCGGCGAACAGGCGCGGCAGAGCGCCGTGCCGCAACCGGTCCATGTCATCGATGCTGTCCGCGCCCGCGACCATGCCGCCCACCAGCGACATCAGCTTCGCTGCGGGGAAGGCACCCGTGCCGTCCTTCGAGACCGGCAACCGGACGTGTTCGCCGGCCAGGGCGGGCAGTCCGCACCGCTCGGCCAGGCGCACCACCGGCGCCAGCCCGCCGTACCCGACCAGATTCGGATCATCGAACCGTGCGGAGACCCTCGCGGCGGCATGGGAAGATTGCATCTCGGAAGTGCCTTGTCGATCGTGCCTGATGTGGTCCTAGAGAAACCCCATCATCGCAGGTCACAAGGCACATTCTCGTTTCCGCGAGAGCCATCCACAGACATCCAGCCGGTGGATCCGGGCTGAACGAGCCTCGCGATGACCGGGACGCTGTTGCCGCCCGCCGATGCCAGCAGCATCATCGCCGTGCGGAACCGCACCGTGCTGGTATTGCCCCGCCGCACGATCCGCTGCAGAGTCTGCCCCTCCTGTTCGGACAGCCTGCGCACCCTGACCGGCTCTGCCATCAGATCTCCCCCGTGCTGATCGGACATGTCACCGCAGACGGCCGACGTGAGGCCACCTTGCACCAACCCGGTGTTCGATCCCGGTCACACCAGGAGCACGGCAGGAGCATGACGCAGTTCACAAAGAAAGGGTGACAGGGCGTTGTCGCGGGCCGCTGAGACTGTCGACGGCATGACGATCACAGATGAGGACTGCCTCCCCGAGACCCTGGGGTTCAACGAGCAGTTTGAGGCTGCCGCCGCGAGCCGTCCAGCTCGCGGGCAGGCGCCGAGCGCCGCCAGGCTGGCGCTCCTGCGGCGCAACCGGCTCGGCGGCGACACGCCACCGGTAAGACTGCCGCACGGCCAAGACCGCGTCATTGAGGGCGCAGTGAAGGTACGGGTCTTCGTGCCGGACCACGTCGACGGCGTGTACCTGCACATCCACGGAGGCGGCTGGGCGTTCGGGTCCGCGGACGGACAGGACGAGCGGCTTTGGCGGCTCGCCGAGCAGGCACGGCTGGCCGTGGTGAGCGTGGACTACCGCCTCGCGCCGGAACACCCGTTCCCCGCCGGGCCCGACGACTGCGAAGCGGCTGCCCGGTGGCTGGTGAAACACGCCGCGGCCGAGTTCGGTACCGACCGGCTGCTGATCGGCGGTGAATCGGCCGGTGCTCACCTCAGCGTCGTGACGCTGCTGCGCCTTCGCGACCGGCACGGCATCACCGGCGCGTTCCGGGCAACTCACCTGCTCTTCGGCCCCTACGACCTGTCGATGACACCAAGCCAGCGGAGGTTTGGCCCCCGACAGCTGCTGAGCAATACCGACACGCTTCGGGGCGGCTATGAGCTGTTCACACCGGGGATGGGGGAAGAGCAGCGCCGTAGCCCGGAGGTCTCGCCCCTGTTCGCGGACCTGGCCGGGCTGCCGCCAGCCCGGATCGTCGTCGGCACCGAAGATCCTCTGCTGGACGACTCGCTGTTCCTGGCCGCACGGTGGCAGGCGGCGGGTGCGCCTGTGCAGCTCGGCGTCGTCGCCGGCGCGATGCACGGCTTCACTCTGTTCCCCCTGACCATCACCGAGCGGGAACTACGGCGAGAGCGGGGCTTCCTGGCCTCCGCGTGACGGTAGCGTCGGCGGCATGAACCGCACTGACCGGCTGTATGCGCTGGTGGAAGAGTTGCGCGCGGCGGCGCCGCGGCCGCTGACGGTCGCCGCGCTCGCCACGCGGTTCGAGGTCAGCACACGCACGGTACAGCGCGACCTTCAGACACTGATGCAAACCGGTGTCCCGGTGCGCTCCATACCCGGGCGAGGCGGCGGCTGGTCGATCGACCCGGAGATGACCCTGCCCCCGATCCACCTCACCGCCGATGAAGCCTCGGCACTGACCGCCGCGCTCGCCGCGGCCGACGCCTCCACCCCGTACGCCGGCGCGGCCCGCACGGCGGCTCAGAAGATCGTGGCCTCGATGGCCGGCCCCGCCTCGGCGGCGGCCCAAGAACTCGCCGCACGGATCGTTGCCCTGCCGACGCACGGCGACTCCGTGATCCGTACCGCGGTGGAGCACGCCCTCGCCAACAACATGGTGCTGCGGCTGTCCTACACCGACGCGGCAGGACACGAAAGCAACCGCGTCGTGGAACCGGCCGGACTGCTCACCGCCGACGGCCGCTGGTACCTCATCGCCTGGTGCCGCATACGCCGGGCTGGCCGGGGCTTCCGGCTGGACCGGATCGCAGCAGCGGCTCCAACCGGCGAACAGGCACAGCCCCATAACCTGACCGAACTACTACTCGGCTCGGCCGCCGCCGGCGCAGTACAACCCACCGCACTGGCCTCACTCACACCCTCACGATGAGAATCCGAAGGCACCAACCCGGCGAACCTTCCCGGTCACGGCCCTAGTCTTCTGAGTCAGGAATTCTGTTCAGATAACTGGCGAGGCGTTCGAGGTTCTCGTCCGCGGTCTTCGTCCAGACGTAGGGCTTCGGGTCGGTGTTCCAGGCGGCGATCCAGTTGCGGATGTCCTTCTCCAGGGCCTGGACGGACCTGTGGACGCCTCGCCGTATCTGTTTGTTGGTCAGTTCGGCGAACCATCGCTCGACGAGGTTCAGCCAGGACGAGCCGGTCGGTGTGAAGTGCAGGTGGAAGCGGGGGTGGGTCAGCAGCCACTTCTTGATGGCGGGGGTCTTGTGGGTGGCGTAGTTGTCGCAGACGAGGTGGACATCCAGGCCGGCAGGCACCTCTTTGTCGAGCTTGGTCAGGAACTTCTTGAACTCCTCGGCACGGTGCCTGCGGTGCAGGGAGCCGATCACTTTTCCGGTGGCGACCTCAAGAGCCGCGAACAGAGTGGTGGTACCGGCCCGGACGTAGTCATGCGTCGCCCGCTCGGGAACCCCGGGCATCATCGGCAGGACGGGCTGGGACCGGTCCAGGGCCTGGATCTGAGACTTCTCGTCGACGCAGAACACCAGGGCCCGCTCGGGCGGGTCCAGGTAGAGGCCGACGACATCGTGGACCTTGTCGACGAAGTACGGGCCGGGGAGAAGGCGTACCGCGCTGCGGGGAAGTGACTGCATGGGTGCTCGTTTTCTTCGTTCGAACGCTGCGGCCCCGCGGGAAGAGCGGGTCGCACGGATTCGCGTCCCGACCGGTACTGCGGACCGACCTGCGGGCACGGCCACAGGGCGGGAAGACCTTGGTTGGTCGTGCGGGATCAAGAATCGCCCTCCTGCCCGCCGGCTGCTCTCAGCAGCCGATCGGGCTCCGTCGGCAGGGGTGCGGTCCTGCCGGCTGGGGGAGGGCGTGCGGACTGCATCGCTTTGCAGTCCTTCGCAGGGGCGTCACCGGTCGCCGGCAGATGGGGAGGCGAGGGGTCAGCGCAGCAGAGCTGCGATGGCCGCTCCCTCGCGCACGAAGACGGGAATGCGCTCCAGCGGCGCGCCCGCGTCGAGCGTCGTACCGCCCTCCACCACGCTTCCGGTGGCCGGGTCGAGCCAGCGCGTTCCGGACGGCAGGTACACCCGGCGGGTCCGCCCGCCCGCCTCGTACATGGGGGCCACCAGCACATCGGGTCCGAGTAGGAACTGGTCGTCGATGTCCCAGGCGTGCCCGTCGTCGGGGAAGTCGAAGAACAGCGGGCGCATCGGCGGTGCGCCGGTGCGGTGGGCGTCCTCGGACAGCCGCGTCAGGTACGGGCGCAGGCGCTCGCGCAGCGACAGATGGTCGCGGAGGATGCCGTACGCCTCTTCGCCGTAGGACCAGACCTCGTTCGGGCCGCCGGTCGCCTCCGTGCAGAAGTCGGGGTAGTGCGGCAGGCGGTCCCCGTGCAGCCGCACGACGGGGCTGAAGGTGCCGAACTGGAACCAGCGGAGCAGCACCTCGCGGTACGCGGGATCGTCCGGGTCACCGCCGGAGAAACCGCCGATGTCGGTGTTCCACCAGGGGATACCGCTCATCGCGACGTTCAGTCCGGCCCTGATCTGGCGTGCGAGAGAGCCGAAGGTGGGAGGGATGTCGCCGGACCACAGCGCGGCCCGACTATCGGCATCGACCCGTTCATGGCCCTGGTCGCCCAGGCCATGAGCCCTACGCGAGCGCCAAGCGGGTGCTCTGGGGCGTCGACAACGGCTCCTCCCAACGCGGCAAGAAAGCCGCCGACCGCCTGACCAAGGCGTTCCCGAAACGCGGTCCTCATTCACACCCCGGTGCACGCCTCCTGGCTGAACCAGGTGGAGATCTACTTCTCCGTCGTGCAGCGCAAGGTCGTCTCGCCCAACGACTTCACAGACCTCGCCGAGGTCCGGGAACGGCTCCGAGGGTTCGAAGACCGCTACAACGTCACAGCACAGCCGTTCCAGTGGAGGTTCACCACCTCCGACCTGGACAATCTGGGCCAGACTCGACGGACACACCGCCGATCACTCAGAAGAATCCTCCACCGCCCCGGAAACGTGATCAACCCCCGACGGACTTACGACGCAGACCACTATCGTGGGTTTTATGGATCACCATGTCGAGACTACTGCCCGCATACGTCACGACGAGCACTGCGCTCGATGGGACGTGTTCGAGATCGAGCTCGATGGACCGTCAGACGGCAACCCGTTCACCGATGTCGAACTCGGCGCAATATTCAGCGACGGGCAGCGCGAGCTGCGCGTCGGCGGCTTCTACGACGGAGACGGAACGTACCGGATCCGATTCATGCCCGACGTCGAGGGATCCTGGACCTTCGTCACATCGTCCACCGCACGCTCGCTTGACGGCCTCTCCGGCGACTTCCTGACCGGGCCGGCCGCTTCGGGCCGCCACGGTCCGGTGCGGGTGGCCGAGCGCCATCACTTCGCGTACGCCGACGGCACCCGGTACCTGCCGATCGGAACCACCGCGCACGCCTGGACGCACCAGGTCGAACGCCTGCGGGCCGCGACCCGGCGCACGCTGGCGGCAAGCGGCTTCACCAAGGTGCGGATGTGCCTGCTGCCCAAGGCGTATACCTACAACACGGACGAGCCCGAGCTGTACCCGTTCCCCGGCTCCGTGGCGGCCGGCTGGGACACCACTCGCTTCGACCCCCGGTTCTTCCGCCGCTTCGAGGAGGAGGTGCGCGCGCTGCGGGAGTTGGGGATCGAGGCGGACGTCATCCTCTTCCACCCCTACGACCGGTGGGGCTTCGCCCAGCTCGGACGCGACGCCGACGACCGGTTGACGCGGTACGCCGTCCGGCGGCTGTCGGCGCTGTCGAACGTGTGGTGGTCGATGGCCAACGAGTACGACCTGGTGGAGGCCAAGAGCGAGGCCGACTGGGAGCGTCTGGCCGGCATCGTGGCCGAAGAGGATCCGCTCGGTCACCTGACCTCCATCCACAACTGCGGCCCGTTCTACGACTACGCGAAGCCGTGGATCACTCACTGCAGCATCCAGCGCGTCGACGTCTACCGCACCGCGGAGAACACCGACACCTGGCGGGAACAGTGGGGCAAGCCCATCGTGATCGACGAGTGCGGGTACGAAGGCGATATCGACCAGGGCTGGGGGAACCTCACGGGTGAGGAACTTGTGCGGCGCTGCTGGGAGGGCGCAGTGCGTGGCGGGTACGTCCAGCACGGCGAGACCTACCTCAACGACGCCGAGGAACTGTGGTGGTCCAAGGGCGGCGAGTTGGCCGGGACCAGCCCTGAACGCATCGCGTTCCTGCACCGCGTCATCCGCGAGTCCCCCACCAGCGTCTTCGACCCCCTGCCCTCCGACTGGGATGCCCCCCGCGGCGGGGTCCAGGACGCGTGCGAACTCATCTACTTCGGCTTCAACCGCCCACGGTTCCGGGACATCAGCGTGCCCGCCAACGGGCGCTACGCGATCGACGTGATCGACACGTGGGCCATGACGATCGACCGTGTCGGCGTGACGGCGGACTCCCGCGTGCGCGTGGAGCTGCCGGGTCACCCGTACATGGCCGTCCGTCTGACCCGTTTGCCGGACGACGCCGACACGGGGGAATCCGGGGAGGCACCGTCGGTGCTCACCTGACCCGTGGCGCGGGTTGGACTAGGACACCCGACCCATCAGGAGACCGAGAGGCACCCCCATGCCCGACAAGGTTACCTGCGACGACAAGCGGATCAACGTCATCACCGATGTGGCCGCCGTCGTCTCCAGCGCGGACGGCCAGGCGCTGCCCGGCATCCATGCCCGCCTCAAGCGGCTTCGCCTGCTGCCCGGGCAGCACCTGGTCGACGGCGGCTATACCTCCGTCGACGGCATGGACACCGCCGCCCGCCTCCACCGCGTCACCCTGGGCGGGCCGCTTCCCTCCAGCACCTCGCCGCAGCACCGGGCCGGGGATGGCTTCGGCAGGGAGAACTTCGTCATCGGCTTCGACCAACGCGAGGTCACCTGCCCCAACGGGCAGGTCAGCGGCAACTGGCGGGACCTTCCGGTGGCGGAGCCGACATCGGTGGTGGTCCGGTTCGACGCCCGCCAGTGCGGCCGCTGCCCCGAGCAGGCCGCGTGCACCCCGGGCCCGTTTCGCAGCCCGGACCCACGGCGGGGATCATCGACCGCATTGCCCCAGGGCAGGCCTCTGACCTGGGGTTTCTGGCAGCAGTCACCTTCGGGGATCCCGACTCAGGGCAGTCCCTAACGGCGGAACTGCCAGAAGTTCTGGGTTACGGAGAACACGATCGAACTCTCGCCACTCGGAGCCGTCAGATTGCTCTGCAGGTCGTACGCCTGTGTGCTGATACCCGTGCCGAGGTTGCAGGTCTGGCTGCCATAGGCGGTTACCACCACGTGGTCGCCACCGCTGGCAAAGACCGTCCCCGTCAGGGGGACGACGGTGTCACCCGCCCGCAGGAGGTGGCACCCGCCATCCGTACCGTTCACCTTGATCCCGATAGCGGCAGTCCCGCCGGGCAGCGAGCTGGCGAAGGCGTACGGAAAAAAGCCGGAGGCGGCGGACGCCTGCCCGGCGCTCACCATGACAGCGCCCGTTCCCAGGGTGAGAGCAGCGGTCAGCGCGGTGACGAGCTTGCGCCCGTTCCGGCGAAGCGTGAGCTTCATCGTTGGTGCACCTTTCCAAGTGTGTTCATTGACTGTTCGTTCTCTTTCCCGCGAGGGATAGAGGCGAGAACCGCCGGGCTGGATTCGCGGGACCAGGCCGGCATGACTGGCGCCGGCCTCGCCGGAGAGTCGCTTGCGGAGCGAACGGGACGTGGCCCCGCTCCCTTCTGTCCTGTCGGTTCCGGCAGTCCTGAGTTTGCAGGGCCGGGGAGTTGATCAGGAACCCGGTTCGAGGGGCCGATCAATTCCGGTCCTGCACCTGACTTTCGATTGACGCGGCTACCGGTGCCTCGTTGGCCAGGAAGTAGGTGAACGGCACCGAGGCGGCCAGCGCTCGATGGCTTCTTTGTTGCGACCAGGCACACCGGGATCCGACCACTTCGCTTCCCGGCGGAGCGCTCGTGAAGGCAGCAGGATGGCGCCATGACACCGAACGAACAGCGCCGCGCCGACCTTGTGGCTATGTCGCCGAGCAGCGGCTCTGGTCCACTTCGTGTGGTCGCGTGACTCTCGGTTACGCCAACAGGACTCGTTTGCGCAGGAGTTCGAATCCTGTGCGGCCGAACATCTGGCGCTTGAGTATCTTGATCCGGTTGACATGACCTCCACGACGCCGGAGTTCCAGGGCAGTGTGAGGCCCGCGGTGACGGCGTCGAGGTCGCGTTCGAGGTGTTGGGCGAAGCTCCGGAGGCTGGGCAGTTCGGTGGTGGAGGTAGCCGCTTCGATCCAGGTCGGCAACTGGTCGCCCTGGAGGTGAGCGACCATGTGCCCGAAGGAGCGCACGTGCTCGGCAGGTGCCGTCAGCTCGGGGCAATTGGCCAGGACGGCTTTGAGCTGGAGCCGATCCCCTTCGGGTAGGGCGTCGGGGTGGGTGAGGATCCAGCGCGTAACGGCCCGGGCTGACGGCGGGCGGGGGCCGACCGGTTGGGGTTTGCCGCGAAGCGTCCTGCTGACGTAGGCACGGACACTGGCGTATCCGCGGGGATAGCCCTGTTCCCTGATCTCCTCCCACAGTTTCCAGGCGTTGGTGCAGCCTTCCTGCCAACGCTGATCGAGGTGGGGCTTGTAGTCATCGAGCCCGGTCGCACGGCTTTGCCACTGCCCGGTAAACATCTCCTCCGCAGTAGCGGCACGGGAGAAACGCAAGATCGTGTTGAGGGTCATCCCGAGCTGCCGGGCGACGGACCGCTTGCTGTGCCCGGCGGCGAGGAGAGCGTGGATGGTGGCGTGCTTGGCGCGGGTGCGTTCGGCGAACCGGTGCCCTGTCGGCCAGGGCGACGCAGCAGGCTCCGCCTCTTCCTGCGGTTCCTCAGGCTGGGCCGGCGTGAGACGCAAACAGCCACGGTGCCGGTAGACGCACTTCTCGGCGGCTTCGCCCAGGTTGTGCCAGAGATGCCATCGGTCGGCGACCTGGAGGGCCTGCGGGGCGCCGCGGGTGGCGCCCTCGGCGATGAAGGGAGCCCGGTCGCGGCAGACGATCTCGATGCCGGGCCGCTCGGGGAGCCAGGCCGCGAGCGTGTCCGCCTCCCGATCGGGAAGGAGGTCGACCGGGCGACGTGTCTCGACATCGACGAGTACGGTTCCGTAGACAGGGCCCTTGCGCTGGGCGTACTCGTCCACGCCGACCACACGGGGTACTGCGGTGGCAGGGTCCGGAAGCGAGGCGATCAGCCTCAACAGGGTGTTGCGGCTGACCGGAACCTTGAAGGCGTCCGTCATTCGGGCGCCGGCCCGCACCGCGAGCGCAAGACCGACCGACACCAGCGTCGACCGCAGCCGCTCGGTCCGTCGCCCGAACCTGCGGGTGAGACCGGGTACTTGCTCGGCGAAGGTCATGCGCTCGCAGGATTCCTCCTCGCAGACGAACCTCCGCACCCGCAACGACACCACGACGAACTTGCCCGCCGTCGGCAGATCACGAGGAAATCGCAGGTAGGAGCCGTGTATTCGCCCCGACCAGCACCCGCACCCCGGACAGGCCGCCCGCCCTGCGGTCGTACGGGCCTCGACCCGGACGACCATGTCGATCACCTCGACCGATTCCGCCAACACGCCCTCGACCGAGGAAAACAGCAGCTCGTTCAACTGCGGCAGCACTTCGTTCACAGCGAAGGACTGTCGACCACACCACCGTCCAGCCAGGCATTTTTTCGGGCGGACTTTAGTGGTCGTAGGCGGTCAGTGCGCGCATGACCGGCTGACCGCGCATGAACCTGGCTCCACTCATCAGGCCCCCTTGGAATCGATCATCCAGGGAGCCGGGAGGCGCTCTACCGGCGGACCGCCGAGATCAGCCCGCCGGGCCGCTCCTCGCGCTGCGGCGGGGTGCTGATCGGGCGGCCGTAGGCGGCAGCGCGCTCGCGCAGGGTGTGGCTGTCGGCCTCCCAACCGTGCCCGGCCAGCCAGCCCACCGGGTCGTCGGGCATCTCCGAGACCCACATGGACGCCGCCGATCCCGGCACGGCGTCCGCGCCGAAGCGCTCGATCACGCCGCGCGAGCCCAACGTCAGCCCCATCCGACTGCCTGCCGCCGACTGCGCGCTGATCCGGGCCAGCAGCAGCTCCACCGCATCCTCGGGCAGATAGATCAGTAGTCCTTCGGCGATCCACGCGGTCGGCACGGCCGGGTCGTGCCCTGCGGAGGCCAGCGCGCCTGGCCAGTCCTCACGCAGATCCACCGCGACGGAGATCCGCTCACAGCGTGCAACGGCCCGCTCCTGGCGCAGCACCGAAGCCTTGAAGTCCAGTGGCGCGGCGGTGTCGACCTCGAACAGCCGGGTGCCCTCGGGCCACTCCATCCGGAAGGCCCGGCTGTCCATGCCGGCGCCGAGCAGCACGACCTGCCGGACCCCGGCCGCGGAGGCCTGCTGCAACAGGTCGTCGAGGAACTTCGTCCTGATGACGATCGAGAACGACACGGCCAGCCGGCGGCGTCGTGCGGCCGCGTCATCGGGCAGCGGCGGCGAGGAGGGCCACAGGCCGCCGGCGGCGGCGAAGGCCTGTGCCAGTGGGTCGCGGAACAGCGCGTTCTCCCGCTCGGTCTCCAGCGCCCGCACCCTGGCCACCCCCACCGCCGTGGCCCACACTCCCGACGGCTGCACCCACTCCTGCTCATCAGTCACCACGCCAGCCTAGAAGATCGATTCCAAGGGGCCTGACGAGGGGAGCCAGCTTCATGCGCGGCCAGCCAGTCATGCGCGCACTGACCGCCTACGACCACTAAAACCACCGTCAGGCGAAGATCAACAGTCACCCGGTGTACGCGACCACACGAAGTGGACCAGAGCCCGAGTTTGGGCAGCACTTGTCGATCACCGAGCAGTGAAATGTCGATGAGAACTGACACCGCTCGGTGGCGGAGTGTCGACGTCTCTTCTCACCTATTTGGTGATGCTGCGGTTGCTGTTCAGGATGTCTTCGGGGTTTGCTGCCCTCGCCGGTCCGCGTGCTGTCGGCGAAGGCCCTCGAGGATGACGTTCATCAGGGGCCGTGCTGTTGCTTCCCATTCTTCTCGGTCCAGTCGGCCGAGGTAGGCGATGAGCAGGAGGACCCCGCGGGCGTCCACGTCCGTGCGGATGGAACCGGCTGTTTTCCCGGCGTCCAGCAGGTGGCTGAGGGCGCCTTCGATGGGGTTCTGGCTGTGGGCGACAAGGTCTTGCCACGCTGCCGGCTCGAGCGCTGCCAGGACGCCGTACTTGATCTCGGCGTAGTCGATCACTCGGTCGAGCCAGTGACGCAGGGCTTCCACGGGCTCGTGTTCCGCCAGTAGAGCGGAGGCGGCGGTCACGAGTTCTTCGACGTCGCGCCGGTAGACCTCGGCGAGGAGCGCTTCGCGGTTGGGGAAGTTCCGGTAGAGCGTTCCCTGTCCTACACCGGCGCGCTTGGCGATCTCGTTGAGGTGGACGTGGTGGGACTCGGCGAGGGCTGCGCGGGCAGCTTCAACGATGCGGGTCCGGTTCTGCACCGCATCCGGACGGCGTGCTGGCGCACTCATGGGCCTCTCCTGATGTTCCGGCTCCGACAAGTGGACACGTGTCCGGTAGGCTGACAACGTAGCGGACACGTGTCCACTTTACTTGGAGGCAGTAGTGCTTTCTCTTCACGGCAAGATCGTCGCTATCACCGGAGCGAGTGGCGGCATCGGCGAAGCCACGGCCCGGCTACTCGCCCAGCGCGGCGCTACGGTCGTCCTCGCAGCGCGCCGCAGCGAGCGCATCGACGCCATAGCGCAGGAGGTCCGGGAGCAGGGCGGCCGAGCCGCCACGTGCGTCGTCGACGTCACCAAGGCCGAGGACCTGCAGCGCCTGGTCGCCACCACCATCGACCAGTACGGCCGTATCGACGTGATGGTAAACAACGCCGGCATCGCCCCGATCAGCCCGCTGGCCGACCTCGACACCGAGAGTTGGTCGGCCATGATCGATGTCAACCTTCGCGGCATGCTCAACGGCGTCGCCGCCGCGCTGCCCGCCTTCCGCGAGCAAGGCTCGGGCCACCTGGTGAGCATCGTCTCCGTGGCCGGCCTGTCCGGCGTGTCCCCCTCGATGGCTGTCTACGCCGCGACCAAGAACGCGGTGCGCACCGTCCACGAGGGGCTGCGCAGGGAGTCCACCGACGGGGTGGTGCGCACGACAGCCATCTCGCCGGGATACATCCGCACCGATCTCGCCGACTCCATGGCAGACCCGAACATCCGCGAGCAGACGCGCAAGAACATGGACGCGGTGGGCATCCCTCCGGCAGCGGTCGCCCGCGCGGTGGCCTTCGCCATCGAGCAGCCCAGCGACGTCGAGATCGGCGAGATCAACGTTCGCCCCACCGTCCAGGCGTGACACTTGCCGTCACCGGTCAAGTGACACGGCCGCCGGCCGCTTGCACAACGCCACTGTCTGGCCGGGCGTCCCGACGAGCAGAACACAACTCCGGACCTGGCTCCCGGTCTCAACGGGAGCGACGCCTCCTGGTGAAGTGAGTTCCAGAGCGGTCAGCCTGCCTTGCCGTCCTGGGCAGCTGCCCGGGCTTGGGTGATGGCGAGGCCGCGGCCCGCCGGTTGTCATAGCGCACCTTGCCGCAGGCGACGCCGCCCAGCACGCTGAGAGCGTGGACGTGGCCTTCGAAGAACGCCTCCTGGCCGCAGGAGGCGAAGATGCACCGCCTTGCCGGAGTACGACAGGCGATGCTCGTGCAACACCAGCGGCCGTCGGCACAGGCGTGCCGCCAGCCCCGCGGGAACGGCCACGTAGCCGCCGGTCGCCAGGACCACGTCCGGCCGGAAGTCCGAGATCGCCTTGCGGGCCTGCGCCACACCCAGCGGAACCCGCGCCATGTCCCGCACGTTGGCCGCCGACAGCATCTTCAGCGGATTCGACGACCGGCGGATCTTGCCCGTGGCGACCGTCGTGAACGCGATCCCCTCGGCGGGCGCGACCCGGGCCTCCAGCCCGTCCGCCCGAACGGCGGTCAGGGCGGGGTAGGTGTGCCCCCCCGGTCCCGCCGCCCGTCACTACCAACCGGAAGCCATCGTCAGCGGCGGCGTGAGCGCTGTTCACCAAGGAGATCCCATCTGGCCCGTACGGCGGAGACTGGCTCGAGCGTGCCCCTGAGCCTCGCGCTGCGCGGCAAGACCCCGGATCCGCGGCGGGAGCGTGCCGCTCTGCGCCCGACGTGCCAGAGCAACGGTCTGCTCGGCATCGTCCTGATACAGCGTGATCAGGGCTCGCCGGACCAGCGCATACCCGGCCAGTGCCCGGTCGCCACCGGCTGCAGCAAGGTCCACCGCACGCTGTGTCCACCACAGCGCCGCCTGCTCGTTACCCGTCTCCTGCACCAGCCAGCCGACGTACTCGGCGTACCGAGAGCCCAGCGCCAGCAACTCCTTGCGGGTGAGGGAATCCACGTGTGCGGACAACTCCCGCAACGTATGGGTCTGCGCTATCAGCCCGGGCAGAAGGAAGCCGGGCTCAACGCTCTGGCCGAGCCGTCGGTAGTGCGTGAACAGCGAACGGGATGCATCCAGCATTCCCACGCCCCCGGTCGGCGATACCCGGCCCTGGCAGCTCGTGCGCCAGCTCATCAACGAGGCTGCCCCGGCGCTTACGATCTGCCGCCGGCCCACGGGCTGAAACCCGCTCGAACCATCTGGTGACAGCCTCATCACCCACTCCTCCTCATTGGCCCCATATGGAGCCGGTTCCTTCGGCACGTCGGTAACGGGCGGGGCGACCAAAGCGATCAGCGCTCCGCCGGCGTGGAGGGCGGCGTCGCACAACCGAGCCAGATCACGGCTGGGCGCTTTAATGCCTCGTTCGACCTTGCTCAACTGCGCCTTGCTGTAGTGCACGACGGCGGATAGCGCTGTGAGACTCAATCCGGCGCCCAAACGCCGCTTCCTCAGCTCTTCGCCGAACTCGCTGGACGGCTGCAGCACGGAAAACCTCCAGGACCGTCCATCCAGGTGCAAGAGGGGTGCTGCACGAAAGAGTGCGGCACCCCTGACTGGACGGACAAGGCAAATGGCGCTGTTTCCCGTTTCCTCTCCGCAGACGGGGTGCACTACTCGCGATGAGGGGACCCGCCGGACCGGCTGCCGCCCGACTGTTGAGCGACCCTCACGGCATAGAGGCAGCCCGCAATTCGTAGCCTAAGGGCTGTCCCGTAACGGCTGATCTTGACGACATGATCTTGTCTGTGTCTGGTCTGATCACGGCGTCGGAGCCGTCCTGGATAGCCCCGTTCGCCGGGATGAGCCCGCGGCAGTTCGGCACGCTGGTCACCGCTCTGCGGCGCGAAGGCACGGATTCGGCCTGCAAGGGCCGGCCGTGGAGCCTGCCGCTGCAGGACCGGGTCTTGCTGGTCACCGCGTATTGGCGGACGAACCTGACGCTGCGACAGCTCGGCCCACTGTTCGGTGTGTCCAAGTCGGCTGCCGCCCGGATCATCGGTCATCTCGGGCCGTTACGCGCCCTGCGGCAACGCAAACGGTTCCGCAAGGAGACCGTGCTGATCGTGGACGGCACCCTGGTCCCCACCCGCGACCACACGGTCGCCCAGCAGTCGAAGAACTATCGGTACTCCACCAACCACCAGGTCGTCATCAACGCCGACACCCGGCTCGTCGTCGCCGTCGGCCGACCCCTGCCAGGCAACCGGAACGACTGCAAGGCATGGGAACTGTCCGGAGCCAAGGCCACTGTCGGGAAGGCCGTTGTCATCGCCGACGGTGGATACCGGGGCACGGGCCTGGTCATCCCGCACCGCCGCGAGCGCGGCCAAGACGAACTTCCCGCTTGGAAGGAGGAGCACAACGCCTCCCACCGCAAAGTCCGAGCCCGCGTCGAGCACGTCTTCGCCCGCATGAAGACCTGGAAGATCCTTCGCGACTGCCGCCTCAAAGGCGACGGCGTCCACCACGCCATGCTCGGCATCGCCCGCCTGCACAATCTCGTCCTCACCGGCTAGAACCAGGCGAGACGTGCCTGGTCAGCCAGGCTTTGTCATCCCACCCAGGGGAGTTCGGCGTGGCGAGAGCCTGCGATAGCTGATCCGCCAGCCGTCAGCGGTACGCACGACAGTGTCGTCGTAGGAGACGGAACCGCAGGAGCCGTCCGCCTTGACACCCAGCCCCTTGGAACGGACCTGCGCCCGGCCGTCCGCCCATGCGGTTACGACGACGTTGGTGACGTGATGCGCGACAGGGTTGGCCGCTCCCAGCGCCCATGCCGCTTCCTGGATGGCTGCCACCCCGGACAGCGGCTCCTGGCCGAAGTCGGTGAGGTCGTAGACCACATCGGCGGTGAACAACTCCTCCAAGCGGTCAAGGCTCCCGTCGTCAACGAGGTGACCGTGCAACGAGACCAGTTCGATGATGGCCAAGCGATCTTCAAGAGCGAGCGACACATGCGTCCTCTCCGGCCCGGCGTGGAAGGCACCAAGCCGAGCATCGATCCGACGTCAGCACGGCACCACACCGCTCAACGCGTTCGGGCGCGTCCGGCAAGAGCAGGGCCGTGCACGTCGTGATCGTCCCTTACTGGCGGTCAGCCTGCCACCGACTTCTCCACCCCCGCACCCTGCCACCGTCAACTGAAGCACGGCTTACGGGACAGCCCTTACGAGCTCGTGCATGGTTGGCCGTAAGACGTCGAGCTTTTGATCGTTGATCATGGTCATGTGGTGGGGAACGCGACTCGTGCAGTGATCATCAGCAACCGGCGGATCACGGGCCTGACGGCTGACGTGATCGCTGAACTCGTCGCCGAGATCGGCCCGTTGTGGCACGAGCGCCAGCAGGCCAGGCTCGTATCCCGGCAACGGAAGCGGGCCGTAGGTGCTGGTGCGAAGCACCAACTGGTGTTCGTCGACCGGCTGCTGGCCACCCTGGTCCATCTCCGTCACGGGGCCACCCACGACGTGCTGGCCTGCTGGTTCGGGGTGGACCGCTCGACCATCACCCGGGCTGTCGGCAAGGTGCGGCCCCTGCTCGCCGAGCGGGGGTGCACCATCAGCCCCGACATGCGGCTGCGAAGCTTGGCCGAGGTCGTCGACCATCTCGGCGCGTCCGGGAAGACCGGCATCATCGACGGCACCGAGATCCGGGTCCGCCGCCCCGCACAAGGACGCAAGGACCGGGACAAGTTCATCTCCGGCAAGAACAAGCAGAACGCCGTCAAATCCATGGTGGTCACGGACGAGGACGGCCGGGTGCTGTTCTGCAGCCCGACCAAGCCCGGAAGCTGCGCGGACATCACCCACGCCCGCCAGTTGGGGCTGGTCAAGCTCCTGGCCGACGGGCCCGCGGTCGAGATCCTCGCCGATGCCGGCTACCAGGGTCTGGGGGCCGCCCGAGGAGCGGGAGCATGACGTCCTCAACGAGGACGTGGCCCGGGTCTCCCCGCTGAAGCACGCCAACCTCAACTGCCTGGGCCGATACAGCTTCGCCGCCCGCCCGCCACGTGAGGGCCTGCGCCCACTGCGTGACCCGGCGACCGTCCACCTCGACGAGGACGACGAGGGCACCGGCGAATGACGCGGCGTTAGGGCGCGTATGGGGTCGTGATCAATGAGCATCGCAGCTTCCGGGGTGGATGCCCGTCTGGGGTACGGGGCCCGGCGATCTGCGGCTGCGCCGTGTGGACCTCCGGCTGCGTGCCCGCCGGCCTCATGATGCTCGGCGGCAAGTCCGGCAAGCCGCAGAAGCAGGGCTGATCCTTTCGGTCTTCCCTTTGAGGGCATCCGCCGTGACCGAGGTCGCGTTGGGTGCCTGGACGCGTTCTTCAGGGCGTGGGTGCGGTGAGATACCGCTGAACCGTGGGTCCGAGCCAGTCCACGATCTCCTCGAGGCCGAGCGCCACGCTCGCCGGGAACCGCAGCACGTAGCGCGTCAGCGCGAGCCCCAGCACGGTCGAGACGCACAGTGCAGCCCGCGCCTGCGCCTGCTCGGGCTCGTGGCCCAGTCGGCGGGCCAGCGGGATCATCTGCTCGCGCAGCACGCTCTGCATGCGATCGGCGGCGGCCGGGTCGGTGGCGCCGACCCGCATCAGCGCGGTGAGCTCCCCGTTCTCCTCCCACAGGGTGAGGAAGTGGCGCACCAGCGTACGGCCGATCTCCTCGCGCGGTTCGAGGGACAGGCCCGGCAACCCGGGATTGATCGCGACGGCCGCCGCGAACAGGCCCGCCTTGTTGCCGTAGTAGCGCATCACCATTGACGGGTCGATCTTCGCGTCGCGCGCGATGGCCCGGATGGTCGCCTTCTCGTAGCCGTCCGCCACGAACCGCTCGCGGGCCGCGTCGAGGATCGTGGCGCGGGTGGCGTCGGAACGCCGTGCGGCCTGCTGGTTCTCCGTGGTGCCGGTCATGCCAACAACGTAGACCAACAGGTGTTGACAGTCCAGAGCTGCGGCTCTACGTTTGCCAACAACGTTGGCCAACGGAGTTGACCAACAAGCGTTGGCAAGGTCGCGGTCGCTGGAGGCCTTGGTGTCACCAGCGATGCCCTTGAGTGACCGTCAGATCCCCTCGTGCCACAGATAGCGAGCGTCGTGAGCGTCGCCGGCCCCGGTACGGCGGTGGCCGGCCTCAGTGCCGCGGGGCAACCGACAGCGAGAGGAAGTACCGAAAATGGCCAAGCTGCAGAGTCTCGACCCGAATACGCCGATGTTCGCGCAGTTCAAGGAGAAGACCGGACCCATCGTCCTGGCCAACACCTTCGTCGTCCCGAAGGAGAGGACTGACGCGTTCCTGGCCCTCTTTCGGAGGCAGGCGGAGTTCATGAAGGCTCAGCCGGGATTCGTCTCGCTGCAGATGCACAAGGGAACGGCGGACAGCCAGCTTCTGATGAACGTCGCGGTCTGGGAGTCGACCGAGGCGCTCGCCACGGCGTTCGGCAGCCCGGAGTTCCAGCGCATGGCGGCCGAGTTCAGCGACGACATCGTGTCGTACCCGCACATATTCGAGCAGATCAACGTATGACACGGCAGCTGCAGCCAGAGAGAGCAGCCGGAGAAGCCCTGCCCTCCCCCCGGCAGTCACGCATCCATGCACCATGCCGGGTCGCCAAGGCCGAGCCCGAAGCCGGCCGCGCCTTGCGCCCCACCACGCGTAGTCCCGTCCCTGAAGAGGAGTCACCATGCCCGTGGAACTGAATCACACCATCGTCCCCGCCCGTGACCCGCAAGCCTCGGCGCAGTTCCTGGCCGACATCCTCGGCCTGAGTGTCGATCCGCCGGTGGCACACTTCACGCCGGTCACGCTGGCCAACCAGGTCAGTCTGGACTACGACCAGCTGGACGACTTCGAGCCACACCACTACGCGTTCATAGTCAGCGAGCAGGAGTTCGACGCCGCCCTCGCCCGCATCCAGCACGGCGGGATCACCCACTACGGCGATCCTGCATGCCAAGAGATCAGGCAGATCTATCGCGGTAAGCACACCATGGGCCGCAGGGGCGCCTACTTCCGCGACCCCGACGGACATCTCATGGAAATCCTCACCCCGGGCGGCGCCGGGTCGTGAGGCCGATGGCGGCCCAGCGGATCACGGCTTCACTGGTGGTGGCGGGATCGCGGGAAAACCGGCATCGGCGAAGACGAACCGGCAGGCCGGCGCGGTCAGAGACCGAGTAAGGCGATCTTGCCCCCACCCGCGCCGGTCCGCGTCATCTGGCACGTCATCGACCGCCCCCGCTATGCCCGCCGCATCCGCCGCTGAACCCCTGCCCCACCCCAGGCTGAACGTCAAAGGAGAAGAACCATGTCGCTGAAGAACGTCAACACCGTCCTGGCCACCGTCTGCGCCCTGTTCGTCCTCTACCTCGGGTTGTCCTTCATCCTGGCCCCGGAAGCGTCCACTCAAGGCGTTGGCCTGCCGACCTGGCCCGCCGGCAACGGCGACGGCTTCCTCATCATGAAGGGCACCCGCGAATTCTCGATGGGCCTGGTCATCGGCATCCTCCTGCTGGCGGGCCACCGCCGCGCCCTGGGCTGGGTCCTGCTGATGGAGGCCGTCGCCCCGTTCGGCGACATGATCAACGTCTTGGCCCACCACGGCCCCCTCGCCGCCGCATTCGGCATCCACGGCCTGACCTCGGCGCTGATCACGATCACCGGCCTGCTGACCCTCCGGGAGACCAGTAAGGCTCACAAGGCCACCGCCCCGGCGCCCGCCGCACAGCCCGCCTGACAGCTGCATGCCCCAAGGGGTGGCCCGGCCGCGTGGCCGGGCCACCCCTTATCCGTCAGCGACCGCCGAGAAGGGTCAGGCAAACGATCTTCTTCCAGCCGGCGGCGGCATGACAGCTGAGTCGGCCTGCTGCGCCGCAGCGGCCACGGCCACGGCCACCTGAACTGGCTGGTATTGGGCACGGGTGCCGCGGTCGCCACCATGCCGCTCATCACCCGCGCCACCACGGAAACGAGACCCGAGCCGGTTGAGTCGAACCGGCCAGATCTGGTGCCAGAGCCGCCGATTGGGACCAGCAGGGCGTCTCCAATCGGCCCCGATCTGTCTCAGATTGTTCTACCAGCTGCCAGATGAGCCTGTTTTGATCATGGCCATGAAGAAGATCACCACTCTCGCAGCCGCCGCGCTCATCAGTGCCACTACGTTCTTCGGAACCGCGAACGCTGTACCGATGCCTGCCCAGCCACATCCATGGGACCACCGGGTCAAGTGCGAAACCAAAGACCCCGACGACCGCAAGATCGTCGCCCACCACGGGAACTCCGAGTTCGGCTGGATCCACTTCAGCGGGCCCCACAACATCAAGAAGTGCTCCACTCTCTACGCTGCCCTGCACGGCGAGGTAGACCGTAAATTCGAGCAGGGGCGAAAGCTCGAATACGATGCCATCGAGTTCGAGACCGGTGTCCCTCGCCCTCGCCAGGTCAAGATCACCGTCGTGGTGTGGCAGGCCAGGAAGAGCCTGGATGGCCGGTACGACGCCGGGCGGGGAAACACCATCGGCGTCATCACGGCGTACTGCCACAACCAGCGAGGAAACAAGTGTCCGGCATGGGCGAAGCTCTAACCGCATCTGAGCAAAGGCAGGAGCAGGCGGCACTCTGTCGCCTGCTCCTGCACTACACCGCAATTCCTGTCGCGCCGTATGCATGGGTGCGGGGCTGCCCGCCCTGGCGCGAGGGGCTGCGGGTGGCCGTGCATTGCGGTGAAGAGGCGGAAGGGATCGACTTCCTGTATGAGCTTCCGTTCGGGATGCTGCCTGCGGCGATCCCGGGCGCGCTCGCGCAGGTCGTGAGCGGCTTGCAGTTGTATTCCACCTCCAAGGTGAAGGACGTGATGGGCATGCATCACGTGCGCCTGGACGTGGAGAAGATCCCGCCTGCGCCTCTGGGCGAGGGCGCTCAGGCGGTGGAGGTGCTGCGGCAGCTGGCTGAGGCATATGAGGAGGATGAGGAGGGTGAGCCGTTCCTGCTCGGGTTCCTGATGCGTCCGGCGCAGACGCTCCGCCTCTACATCAACTCGCCTGAACGGAAGGTGTGGGGGGTGGATGTGCCGCTGCCGCGTACCGGCCCCGGCTTGCTGGGGGCTGTTCAGTCTCCGGGATACCTCAACAATCCCCACCTGCATCGCCCGTCCGATGACCCGCATGCCAACGTCCTCATCGACCTGAGCGATTACTGATGTAGGGCTTGGCGCGCCCGCGCAGGGAATTGCCTTCGGTCAGACCGGAGCTCTTGGAGGTCGTCGTACGCCAATTGGCTGACCGTCGACACCGACAGAGCCGAATTACGTGACCGTCCACAGCCACCGCGCGGGCGGCCAGGGCAAGGACGCCGACCAGGGCGTGCCGCACTCCACGGGGATCACGCGGATCGGGCACCTGGGCGAGGCGGCCCAGCAGTCCGGGCACTTCTCCCGGCGCGACCTCTGGATGCTCGCGGAGTTGGTCAAGGGCAGGCGGGATCAGCGATGATGCTTCGGCAGGCACGGTCTTCCAGGCAGGTCACGGGGCGTCGAGAACTCCATGATCTTGGAAGCCGTGCCTGTTTCGCTCTCCCCGACCGACCAACCTGGCGGACCGTCATGAACCGGACGCCCGGCGACTACGCCGAAGCCCTGCCGTGGCGGATGCGCTCAGCACCACGGCGGTAGGGATCTGCAACGCCAGCCCCGTGACCTGAGAACCGAACGCCGACACAGCCGAGGCGGTCAAGAAACGTACGTACCCAGGGACTTCCACCAGGCGCGGCATGATCGGACCGTATCAGCGAAGATCACCGGTAGACGATGGTGGAACAGGTCACCCAACGACGGCAGACATGCGCCAGTGTTGTCGGCTCTCATCGATATTTCCGAGCGAACTGATCGTTAAGTGCTGCCCAACACCAGCGATAAGCGGTGCCCGCTCTCGCTTACGAAACCAGGTGGGTGAGCCGCAGGCGCCAGAGCAGGTCCCAGACGGCGGCAACGTTTTCGCACTGTGTCGTCGTGCTACGCGAAGGCAAAGACCCGCTCAAGGATGCGGCGGCCGACACGGCCCCAGGTCGGCTGTCCGCCTGGAAGACCTCGTTCCCATGCTCGGCCGATGGAGAGGAGATCGAGCGCTGACAGCACCGCCCATCCTTTGGCGCGGTGAATCGCCGCTTCCGTTGTCATGGCGTAAGCGCTGAAGAAGCTGTCGGCCGCGTCCTGTGGCAGCAGTTTCCAAGCGGCGGCCAGGTCAGTGGCCGGATCGCCGGCACACAGGTCACCGAAGTCGACGATGCCGGAGATCGTTCCGTCGGAGACGAGGGCGTTGGCGGGGTGAAGATCGGCGTGCAGCCAGACCGCTGGGCCTGTCCAGTGCGGTGCGGCGATGGCTTGGCTCCACACCTGCCGGACCCTGCGAACGTCGACCGCTTCAGCCTCAGCAGCGAGCCTCGACTCGAAGACCTCTGCGAGCGTCGCCAAGGGAACGCTGCGCCCAGGGTTCGTGGGTGCGTCCACCGGCGCGGGCTGGTGCAGGGCGCGAAGGAAACGGGCCAGGTTGTCCACCGACTGATGAACGTTTCTGATCTCCGCGCCGTCCGCCGGTTCGCCGGGAACCCACCTTGCGACGATCCACGGCCTGGGGAAACGCGCTGTCGGCTCGCTGAAGTGCTGGGGCGTCGGTATGGGCAGAGGCAGGCGCTTGGCGAGTTCGGGGAGCCACCGGAACTCTTTGCGTAAGAGCGCCGGGGCGCGTTCGGCCATCGGCAAGCGCACAGCCAGTTCGTCGCCGAGTCGCCAGAGCTGATTGTCCCAGCCTGAGGGGACCGGTCGAATCTCGAGGTCGGCCAATTCGGGATGCTGGTCCCGTACGAGATCACGGACAAAGCCCTCGTCAATGGCGACTCGTTCCACGTGCTCCTCCGAGTTGATGGTGCCGAGCTGAGAGTGAAGGTCGGGCCTTCGCGCCGGAGTGCGACCGGGTTGCGCTCCGACGTACCTGCTGAGTGATCAGCACGTGCTGCGTCGTGAACGATGTACGGCCGCCGCTGGACCCGGGACCAAGCTCAGCAGGCAGCCTTCACAGGCTGCCTGCCGAGAGCGATTGCATTGGCCTCAGACCCCGGTCCCGGGCGCGAGGCACCGCTCGAGCACACGTCCTACGCTTGGCACCGAACTCCTGCAGGACTTCGCCTGAGGTCAGTTGTAGACGTTGAATTCCGCGATGGACCACCAGTTACTCGCGACGTCGCCGGTGTTGACGACCTTGATGTAGCGAGCCGTCTGTGTCGGGAAGGACACCAGCTGGACGCGTTGGCCGTCTGTTACGGAAGAAACCTTGGTCCAGTCGGTTCCGTCCGTGGACACGTAGACGTCTGCACTTCGCGCGTAGTCGCCGGTACTGCTGCCGACATCCAGCACGATCTTGCCGAAGGTCTGCGTCTGCCCCATGTCGACTTGAATCCAGAGGCCGTTGTACTGCCCTGTTCCGGAGCTGTACCGAGTGCCGGAGTCGCCGTCCAGCATGTTTGCGGGTGCGTCGCCGGAACTCGCGTCTGATGCCGTTGCGACCCATCCCGTCCGGGGCAGCCCGGAGGCCAGGTCCACGACGTTGAAGGAAGATCCGCCCGCAGCCGCTCCGCTGGCTCCGTTCACGGAAACGGTGTGTTTCCCCGACGGAACTCCGTCCGGAACGTACGCAGTGATGCTGGTGTCCGACCAAGTATCGATGCTGGCGAAGGCCGATCCGAAATACACGGTGCCCAGCCCCTGTGTGGCACCGAAACCGGAACCGTTGATCGTGAACCTGGAGCGCGGCATGCCTTCGCTCGGCGTCAAACCGCTGAACGCCGGCGCCGGGAGGCTCGACAACGTCTCGGTCGTGAACATTGCCGAGGTCCCGCTCGGGAGCGTATAGACAGAGGAGCCGTCGTCGGGCACCGGGAAACTCTGGCTCCTGGCGGTTCCGTTGAACACGACGGTGACGTGCGACCCTTCCGAGCTGGTCCAGGTCTTCAGCTGAAGGCCCTTCGACACCGCTGCCGGAGCCGCGATCGATCCGGTTCCACGCGGAGAACCGTACAGATCGATGTCGGCGATGGACCACCAGAAGCCGGATGTCGCGGTACTGGCGACGCGGATGTACCGCGCGGTCTGGGCGGGCAGCGCGACGGCCACTTTTCCTATGCCGCCGCTGCCGCTCGCGATCGCGCCGCCCCAGTTGACGCCGTCGTTCGAGACATACACCTGATATTTGGTGATGTAGTCGAACGAATTGTCCTTGCCGGTGTCGATGACGATTTTGCTGAAGCTGGTGGGGCTGCCCAGATCGATCTGGAACCAGTCGCCGCTCGTCATCCCGTGCCCGAGGTTCCACCTGGTGTTGATATCGCCGTCGATCGCGCTCGCGGCCACACCCCAGTCCGCGCTCGCCGACGCCGTGGCGGCCCACTCGCCGCGGCTCAGCGCCGCTCCCGCCGTCTGGACGGAAGCTCCGATCGGCAGGGAGTATGTGATCAGGTTCTTTCCGGCGCGGATGGTGTTCTGGTAGGGCAGCAGTGCCGGATCGTAGGTGATGGTGACCGGACCGGACGGCGAGGTGAACGTGAAGTCGTGCGTCGGGTCCGAGACCTTGGCTGCGGCGGGGCTCCTGCCGCTCTGCGTGAGCCTTGAGTAGGTGAAGGTGACGGCGTCGCCGGCGTTCAGGGTGTAGTCGAAGGACTGTGTTTTGTCTGCGACGCTGAAGGTTTTCGCGGAGCTCCCCGAGTTGTAGGCGATCAGGACCTTGGAGCCGTCCGGGTTTCGGAAGGCGACGTTCTCTATGCTTCCTTCCCCGAAGGTGTTCGAGTAGATCCGATGCGCTCCGGGCTGGACGAACCGGCTGGCGTGAGCGAGGGCGTGGTAGTCCACGTTGTAGGACACCTTGCCGCCGGCCGGGTCAATCGTGACGAGTCCCCGGCACATGGGGGTGCCGTTGGTGTCGCTGTTGAGCGGGCCCATGTCGGGGTCGAGTGCGATGTTCCAGAGCATCACGCCGTTCGCCCAGTTGCGCATGCTGTCGATGATCCACGTGCCCAGTGCGTCGTTGAACGCCGTCTGGTTGTCGCCCTGCCAAAGACCTCCGGTGGCTTCCGTGAGATAGGTTTCCTTGCCCGGATAGTCGTTGTGGACCAGGGTCTGGTAGCTCGGGTTGCCGCTGTAGATGTGCCATCCGGTTCCGGCGGCGTACTTCGAGGCCGCGGGGTCGTTGAAGATCGTCTCGGGATACGAGGGCACATCCCAGTTGTGGTCCCATGCCAGGATCTTCGTGGATATCCCGTTGGCCTCGAACGCCTTGCCGATCTCGTGGATCACCTGGGATTCCTGGTAGGCGGACAGGAACATGCCCGGCCAGGTGGGCGTGCCCATCGGTTCATTCTGTGGTGAGACGTAGGCGATCGGTACGCCGGCTTTGCGGTACGCCTGGATGAACTTGATGAAGTAGTCGGCCAGTTCGGCGGTGTACTCGCTCTTGAGGGTGCCTCCGACCATGGAATCGGAGGTCTTCATCCAGCCTGGCGGGCTCCACGGGGTGGCCAGGATCTTGATGGACGGGTTGAGCGAGAGGGCCTGCCGCAGGGCGGGAATGATGTACGGCGCGTCATGCTGGACGGAGAAGTGGGACAGCGCCGGATCCGTCTGTCCTGCTGGCATGTCGTCGTAGGAGTAGCTGCCGGAGGCGTTGAAGTCCGTGGCGCCCATCGGGGAGCGGACCATGCTGAGGCCGATGCCCGTGGAGGGGTCGAACAGTTCGTGCATCAGCTTCGTTCGATCGGCGCTGGGCAGCTTGTTGATGAGCCAGGCGGCGGAGTCGGTCATGGCCGCACCGAAGCCCTGGACTCTTTGGTACGTGACGCTGTCGTCGATCTTGATCGTGAGCGGGTTGGCCGTGCGCTTGGTCTCAAAGCGCACGGCGCTTTGAGGGGCGACCCACTTTTCTGCCGAGACGTCTGTCAGCCAGACACGCACGGAGTTGGCGTGTGAGGCTTCCTCCCGCTGCGGGGCGGCGACGGCGTTTTCGGAAACCTGCGTCCAGCCGGCGGCGACGCCGATGGCGGTGGTGAGGAACTGGCGTCGTCCGAGACCGTATGAGCTCATCGAAGATCCTCCTTCGGACCTGTGTGTCGGGTGCTTGAAAGGCAGGTGGGGGGAGGGGGAGCGGCTTCGAGTCGGCTCCAGAGCGACGCCCGTATCGGCGTCAGGGCCGGTTACGCGGCGCCGGTGCTCGGTTCCTTGATCACGAGCGGGTGCAGCTGCCAGGCGTCGACCGCGAAGCCGAGGCGCGCACCTGATGCGGTGCGGGCCTGCAGGCGCCACGGGCCCTGCCCTGTGGGGTAGAAGCGCAGGGTGAGGACCTGGCCGGTGGTGGTCAGGAAGACTTCGGCGATGGAGTGATCGACGACCACGCGCAGATCGACGGGCCGACCGGTGGGGCAGGGCATCCGGTAGAAGCCGCCGTGGGCCCGGGTGTCCAGTGAGGCGTGGTCGCGGTCGACGACCAGTTCGCCGGCCTCGGCATCGAGGCGGATGTCGAGGTATTCGGAGCCGTCCGGGGTGGTGAGCAGGCGCAGACCGGCGTCTGTGGTGGGCTCCAGGCGGGCCGTCAGGTCGAAGGCGCGGCTCACGCTGCCGAGGTCGACCGGCTGCGGGCCGTGTGTCTCGCCTGCGGCGTGGAGGGTGTGCTCGCCGCGCAGGGCGAGAAGTTCGGTGGCGGGCTGTTGGCGCAGCATGCCGTCGTCGTCGACGTGGATCTCGCGGGGCAGGGTGAGGACGCCGGCCCATCCGTCCGCGATGGCCCAGGCTGGGTCGCGGGCTTCCCAGGACCAGCCCCACAGCAACCATCGCCCGCCCGGTGCGCGCAGCAGGGCGGGTGCGTAGCAGTCGGGGCCGTGGTCCGCCCACACCGGTGCGCTGGCCTTGAAGTGGCCGTCGTGCTCTTCGCCGATCAGGGCTGCGACGCGCTGCGGGCCGGTGGGTTCGGTCCAGGTGCTGACGATGAGGGCACCGTGTCCGCCGTCTGCCGGGAGGTATTGAGGGCATTCCCAGCCCTCGCCGGTGAGTTCCTCGGTGCCGCCGACGGGCTCCGGGTGGCGGGTGGCGAAGGGTCCTCGGTAGGTCCAGTGCTCCAGGTCGGGTGACTCGTACAGGAGGGCGGCGGCGCGGCCGTCCGTGAGGGCGGCGCCGACCAGCATCCGCCAGCCGTCGCCGTCCTGCCACACGTACGGGTCGCGGTACATGGTGCAGCCCTCGGGCAGCTCGGGGATGAGCAGTTCGCCCCGCGGGCTGAAGGTCCGGTCGCCGTCGTGGGAGACGGCGGAGGTGACCGGCTGGTGCTGGAACGAGCGGTCTTCGCGGTGCGCGGAGTAGAAGGCGATGAGACGGTCGCCGTCGGAGACGGCGTTGCCGGAGAAGCAGCCGTCGGTGTCCACGCCACCGGGGGTCGGGGACAGCGCGATAGGCAGCGGCTCCCAGCTCAGCAGGTCGGGGCTGCGGAAGTGGCCCCAGTGCATGTTCGCGTGCGTCGCTCCGTACGGGTTGTACTGGTAGAAGACGTGGTAATGGCCGTCGTGGAAGACCAGCCCGTTGGGGTCGTTGATCCAGTTGCGGAGCGGGCGCAGGTGCGCCACGGGGTGGTGCGGATCGCGGGGTGGGGTGGACACGCGCGTGCCTTTCGGTGGTTCGGAGGGCCCGCCCAGCAGGGTCAGGGATCGGCTGGGCGGGAGCTTCGAGCGGCCTCCGTGGCCTTCACATGGCCCTTCAAGCGGCGTTTTTTCAGGCCCGGATGCGGAAGCCCGCGCTGAGCTGCTGCTGCCGTCGTGAGCTGGGTCCGACGTGAAGTGCGAACTCTCCTGCTTCGACCACGCGGCGGTTGTCGGCCGTGACGAGTGAGCACTGCGAGGCGGTGACGCTGAGTCGGACGTCCAGGCTTTCGCCGGGAGGGACCTCGACCTGGGTGAAGCCCTTCAGCTCCTGCTCGGCCCAGGTGACGCTGGTAGTCAGGTCGCTGACGTACGCCTGAACCGTCTCCAGTGCCGGCCGGCTGCCGCTGTTGGTGAGCCGGACCGTGGCGTGGACGGTCCCGTCCGCGGACACCTCCGGGTCGTGTACGACGAGGTCGGAGTAGGTGACGGTGGTGTAGCTCAGGCCCTCACCGAACGCGAACAGGGGGTCCTGGGTGAGGTCCGCGTAGCGGTCGCCGTGCTGGCCGCGCACCTGGTTGTAGAAGACGGGTTGCTGTCCGACGTGGCGGGCGAAGGAGACCGGGAGCCGGCCGCTGGGTTCGGTGAGGCCGAGGAGGAGTTCGGCGAGGGCGCGGCCGCCGCGCATGCCCGGGTTGAACGCCTCGATGAGCGCTGCCGCGTTCAGTGCCGACTCTGGGAGGGTGCTCGGCTTGGACTGGGCGAGTACGACGATCATGGGTGTGCCGGTGGCGGCGACCGTGTCCAGCAGCGCGATCTGGCCTCCCTGGAGGTCGAGGGTGGCCGTGGAGCGCACCTCGCCGGTGAGGGCGATGGTGTCCCCGACGACCACGACGGCGTAGTCGGCGGCCGCTGCCGCGGCGGTGGCTTCCCGAAGCTGCGCCTGGTCGACCGGGGCGGGGATGAAGGCGGGCGGCTGCGGTTGGCCGTCGGGCCCGGTGACCCACTGGTCGGGGTCGAAGGCAGGGCTTTCGATGTCGGCTCCGCGTGCGTGCGTGATCGTCCAGTCGGCGGGGACGACGGCGCGCACGCCGTCCAGCACCGTCTCCACCAACTCGCGTGGGTGTCCTTCGGACATCCACGGCACCTGGCCGGTGGCGCCCGCCCAGTCGCCGAGCATGGCCTCCGGGCTGTCGGCGTTGGGGCCGATGACCGCGATCGTCCGCGGCGTGCCCGTGCCTGCGGCGCGACCGGTGCCGTCCGCGGTCAGCCCGCCGTCAAGGGGCAGGATGCCCTTGTTGCGCAGCAGCACCAGGGAGCATCGGGCGGTCTCGAGATTGAGGTCGGCGTGTTCGCGGCAGCCGATCACCTGCGCCTGCCGCTCGGGGTCGGGGGCACGGGGGTCCTCGAAGAGCCCGAGCTCGAACTTCAGCCGCAGCACCCGCCGTACCGCGTCATCGATCTGTTTCTCCTCGACCAGTCCGCGGGCGACCGCCTCCTGGGCGCCCTCGAAGAACGCCGGCGTGGCCATGATCAGATCGTTCCCGGAGTTGACCGCGACCGCCGCCGCCTCGGCGTAGTCGGCGCAGGTGCGCTGGTCGTAGACCATCCGGCCGACGTTGTCCCAGTCGGTCACCAGCGTGCCGGTGAAGCCCCATTCCCCCTTCAAGACGTCGTTGATCAGCCACTGGTTCGCGGTGATGGGCACCCCGTCGATCGACTGGTAGCCCAGCATGAAGCCGCGGCAGCCGGCCCGGGCCGCCTGCTCGAACGGGGGCAGGAACCAGGAGCGCAGCTTGCGCGGGCTGAGATCCGCCTCGCTGGCGTCGCGGCCGCCCAGGGTCTCGGAGTAGCCCGCGAAGTGCTTGGCGTACGCCAGCACGGCGGTCGGGTCGCCGAGGCCCTCGCCCTGGTAGCCGCGCACCATCGCGGCCCCCAGTTCGCCTATCAGGTACGGGTCTTCGCCGAACGTCTCGTTGATCCGGCCCCAGCGCAGGTCCCGGGTGATGCACAGCACCGGAGAGAACGTCCCGTGGATCCCGGTCGTCGAGATCTCGATCGCGGACGCCCGGGCGATCCGGTGGATCAGAGAGGGATCCCAGGTGCAGGCCATGCCCAGCTGTGTCGGGAAGATGGTCGCGCCGGGCCAGAAGGAGTGGCCGTGGATGCAGTCGTCGGCGGTCAGCAGCGGAATGCCGAGCCGCGTCCGCGTGGCCCGTTCCATGGCCTCCGGCATTCGTTCGGGAGTCACGTGGAGCACCGACCCGGCCAGTTTGGCCGACACGATGTCCTCGAGGTCCCCGTGCTGTGCGTCGAGCATCAGCAACTGCCCGACCTTTTCCGCCAGGGTCATCCTGGACAGCAAGTCCTCGATTCTCGCTTCTATGGACGCGTCCGGATCCAGGTACACGGCAGAGCGGACCGGGTGTCCCACTATGGTCTCCAAGTCATGAGTCGTCACAGGTCAGAGAGGTGACGGGGGTAGGCGAGGGGGGTTACTTCAGGCCGGTGGTGGCGATGCCGGCGACAAAGTGGCGCTGGAAGAGCAGGAAGACGACCATCACGGGGAGCAGGACGATGACGGCGCCGGCGAGGAGGACGCCGAAGCGGGTGAAGTCCTGTCCGCTGCTGGCCAGGGCGAGGCCAACGGGGAGGGTGTACTGGTCCGCGTTCTGGGCCACGACCAGGGGCCACAGGAAGTTGTTCCAGGAGCCCAGGAAGGTGATGATCCCCAGCGTGGCCAGGGCCGGCCTGGCCAGGGGCAGGATGATCTTCCAGTAGATGGCCAGTTCACGGCAGCCGTCGACACGGGCGGCGTCGATGAGTTCATCGGGCAGGGTGGAGATGAACTGCCGCATCAGGAACACCCCGAACGGGGCGGCCAGGAACGGCAGGATCAGCCCGAGCAGGGAGCCGGTCAGCTTCATGTTGGCCACCAGCACGTACAGCGGGACAAAGGTGACCAGGCCCGGCACCATCAGGGTGCCGATGACCAGGCTGAACACGGCACGTCGGCCGGGGAAGTCCAGCTTGGCCAGGGCGTAGCCGAGCATCGAGCAGAACAGCAGGTTGCCCGCGGTCACGGCCAGCGCCACGATCACCGAGTTGGCGAACATGGTCGTGAAGTCCAGGCTGCTGAACAGCTGCCGGTAGCTGGCCAGCGTGGGCGCGGTGGGGACCAGGACCGGCGGCACCCGGCGGATGTCCGCCTCGGGCTTGAAGGAGCCGGACAGCATCCACAAAAACGGCGCGACCATCAGCAGCAGGCAGCCGAACAGCGGCAGATACAGCCAGGGATGGCCCCAGTTCTGCCGGATACGACGCCGCCGCAGAGTCCGGTCCGTGCCCGGCCCGGCCGTCCGAAGGGCAGAGAGAGTGCTCATGGGGCATCAGTCCTTGTCTCGCAGCACGCGGAACTGCAGCACGGTCAGCGCGATGATGAGGACGAAGACGACGTAACCGGCGGCCGACGCAACGTCGTAGTTGCCGTTGCCGAACTGGTTGTAGGCGTACATCGTGGCGGACAGGGTGGAGTCCAGCGGCCCGCCGTCGGTCATCACGAACGGCTCGTCGAAGAACTGCAGATAGCCGATACCGGTCGTGACCGCGGTCAGCAGCAGGGCCGGACGCAGGAGCGGAAAGGTGACCCGCCAGAACCGCTGCCAGGCCCCGGCACCGTCGAGTTCGGCCGCCTCCATCAGGGACTGCGGCACGGACTGCAGACCCGCCAACATGATGATCATGACGGTGCCGAGGTTGCGCCACACCGCCATCACGATCATGACGGGGAGAGCGAACCGGGTGTCCGCCAGCCATGCCGGGCCGTCGATCCCGAACCAGCCCAGAACGGTGTTCACCAGACCCGCCCGCGGCTCCAGCAGCGTCTTCCATACCACGGCGATGGCCACGACGCTGGTGATCACCGGGAGGTAGAAGCCGACTCGGAAGACGGCCCGGAAGCGGCCGATGCCGCTGTTGAGGGCGACCGCCGCGGCCAGTCCGGTGGCCAGCGTCAGTGGCAGACCCACCAGGACGAACACGGCCGTATTGCGCAGAGCGTGAACGAACTGCTCGTCCTCAAACAGCCGTACATAGGTGTCGAAGCCGGTGAACGACACGTTCAACGGAGTGCGCAGGTCGGCGCTCTGGGTGTCGGTCAGGCTCATCAGCAGCGACCAGACAACCGGCAACAGCATGAACGCCAGGAACAGGGCGAGGAAGGGAGCCGCGAGGATCCACGCGGCGCGGGTCTGCCTGCCGCGCGCGGTGCTGCGGACCGCGAGACGCCGGCGGCCGGCACTCCTGTCGGGCTGTGCGGCGGTCGGTTCGTGGGTGTCGCCCCGCCCGGGGAGCGTTTTCGTGGACATGGATGTCATCCGTCCCTACGAGGGGTGCTCACGTGGCGGCCGTTCAGCGGCCCGTGCCGATGCTGGTGGCCTTGGACTGCAAGTCCTGCTGCGCCTGGGCGACAGTGGCCTTGCCCAGGCTCAGCCTCTCCAGTTCGGAGTCGATGGCGTCGGCGACCTGCTGCCAGGTGGTGATGGCGGGCGGCGCCTTGCTGACCTTGAGCTGCTCGGCGAACGCCTGCATCGCCGCGTCGTCGCTCAGCTTCGCCTCGTCCCACGCCCCCGGCGTGGCGGGAAGGGAACCCGTGGCCTTCGCGTAGGCGGCGAGGTTGGCGGGTTCGGTGAGGAACTGGGCGAACTTCCATGCCGCGTCGGAGTTCTTGGCGTCCTTGAACACCGCCAGGTCGCTGCCGCCGGCGAACCCTGCCGCCTGCTTGCCCTTCGGCAGCGGCATGGTCTTCCACTTGCTGTCCAGCTTCGGTGCATCCTTGCGGAGGCTGCCGCTGACCCACGCGCCGTCCTTGTAGACGGCGATCTGTCCGTCCTGGAACGCCTGCAGACTGTCCGTCTTGTCGGTCGGACCCAAGCCCTCCGTCGGGACGCTCGCGTAGTACTCCAGCGCCTTGGCGACCGCAGGCGAGTCGAAGGTGAACTTCTTGGTGCTCGGGTCGTAGATGTCGCCGCCCTGCTGCCAGACCAGCGGCAGCAGGAAGATCCAGGAGTTGAAGCCGATCTGCCACCCGCTGGCGTAGCGCAGCTTCGGGTTCTGCTTGCCCGCGGTGGCCTGGATGGCCTTCAGATCCTTGAGGTAACCGGCCCAGTCACTTGCCGGGGCGCCCGTGATGCCGGCCTTCGCCGCGAGGTCGCTGCGGTAGTAGACCGCCTGGGTGTCGGCGATGAACGGGACGCCGTAGGAGGCGTCCTTGTACTTCGTGGTGTCCCACTGACCCGGGTAGAAGTCCGACGACTTGATCGACGTCGGGGTGGCCTGGAAGCCGTTCATGCCGGCCATCTCGGCCATCCAGGTGGTGCCGATCACGGACATGTCCGGTGTGTTGCCGCCGGCGATGGCGGTGGTCAGCTTGTCGTGGGCGGAGGCCCAGGGCACCGGCGTGATCTGGACCTTCGCGCCGGGGTTCTGCTCCTCGAACTTCTTGGCCAGGCTCTGAAGGGACTTGTCAGGATCACCCATGGACCACATGACGACCTTGCCGGTGGCCTTGCCGCTGCCCAGCTTCGCGGGGGCGTCCGCGCCGGGCCCGGAGTCGGCGCTGCGGCCGCAGCCGGTGGCCACCAGGGCCGCCGTGACGGTGACACACAAGACCTGAACAGTTCTGACAGTGTGACGAGTAGGGGTACGCATAGTGCGGCTCCTTGCCATTGAGCGAAACAGGCGCGGGGGGCGAAGAGGAAGAGTGGGAGCGGGCGGGCGTCCGGATGGGCCGGCTCGTGAAGGGGAGGCCGCCCGCGGTGGCATGGCATCGACGGTCAGCCGCAGGTCGCGGCTGGAGCGTCCGTCCCGGAGCGGTAGCGGCCGGGCGGGGGTGGGCCAGGCGTGTCGCTGGGAGTGCCGGATCGGGGAGGCGCCGACGGAAAGGGCACCTCGGCGATGACGCGTGAACAGGCTTGCGCGTGCAGGGTGGTGAGGCCGGCCGAAAGACGAAGGGGCCGGTCGTGCCGGTACGTGCACCGGCTTCAGGTTGAGCTGGACGACCTACCGGCCTGCGCGAAGTCCGGTGGGGTCAGTTCCGTGTCGGGAGGGGGTCCGTCTCCGCCTGCGGGGCTGGGCAGGAGCGGCGGAGACGGACGGTTCGATGAGACGCCGACGCCTTACGCGTCGCGATGACGTGGCGTCAGTTCGGGCTCGGCCGTAACGTCGAGCCGCGGACCACGAGACTGGTGGGAATGACGCACGACGGGGCCGCCTTCGGCACTGCGTGCACGTGGTCCAGCAGCAGACGCGCCGCCGCCGCACCCATCTCCCGCATAGGCTGGCGGATGGTGGTCAGTGCCGGATAGGTGTACGAGGCCATCTCGACGTCGTCGAAGCCCACCACGGCGACATCCTGCGGAACCCACAGGCCGGCCTCGTGCAGGGCGGTCAGCACGCCGGCCGCAGAGGGGTCGTTGTGTGCGAAGACCGCGTCGAACTCCACGCCGTCCGCGAGAGCGCGCGCCACCGCGCTCCGGCAGCGGTCGAACTGGAAGTCGCCGCAGATGATGCTGCGTTGGCCGATCTCGAGCCCGGCTTCCGCATAGACGTCGACGAAACCGCCCAGCCGTTCCCGGGTACAGCCGAACGCCTCGGGACCGGTCACGACCAGAGGACGACGGCGCCCGATTTCCAGGAGGTGCCGCGCCGCCTGCGCGCCCCCCTCCCGGTTGGTGGTGGCCACGTAGGGGAACCCCGGCCGCTGGAAGCGGTCGTCTATCAGCACGACCGGCAGCCCCGCTTCGTGCAGTTCCGTGATGTAGCCCATGGCGCCCTCGGGCTCTATCACCAGCAGACCGTCGAACGACTTGGCAGCGACCTGCAGACCCAGGCGGCGCAGTGACTCCTCACCGTGGTTCCAGGTCAGCATGCGCAGTCCGAAGCCTTCGGTCTCCAGCGTCTCGATGACAGCCTGCACGATGCCGGCCCAGGCCCAGGCCAGGTCAGGGACCAGCATGCCGATCATCTGGGTTGTGCCGCGGGCGAGGCCGACCGCACCGGCGCTCGGCACATAGCCGAGCTCCGCGATCGCCTTGCGGACCTTCAAGACGGTGTTCTCGTTGATCTCGCCCTTGCTGTTCAGCACGCGTGAGACCGTCGTCTTGCTGACGCCGGCCCGGGCGGCCACGTCGGCGATGGTGACTCCCATGCCACCTCCTCTCCTCCACGCAGCGGCGGGACTGTCCTCCCGCACCGAAGGGCCGATCGTACAGAGACTCACGGAACCGATACCGGGAGCGGTTCCGGAACCGGTTTCGGTACCGGTTCCGGCAGTGAAGCACCGAGCGGCTCGGCCCGTCAACACATCGGAATCAACTCGTTTACAGAGAATTTCCAAGCCTCGGACACCCCGCAGGCACGGGGGCGCCGTGGCGGAGACGGTCGTCAGCGGTCCTCTGCGGCGGGGATCTCGCCGGAGCCGCGGGCGAGGTAGCGGGTGGGCAGCACGCGGTGGCGGGCCGGGCCGTCCTCGCCGTCGAGACGGTCGAACAGCAGGCCAGCGGCTTCCCGGCCGATCGCGGCGGGATCCTGGGCGATCACCGAGATGCCGGGTTCGAGCAGCCCGGCCAGCGGCAGGTCGTCGAAGCCGATCAGCGCCACCCGGTGCTGCAGGCGGAGCTCCTGCAGGGCCATGCGGGCCCCGACGGTCAGGAGGTTCTGGCCGGAGATGAACGCGGTGGGCGCATGGGCCAGAGTCAGGAGTTCGCGGGTCGCCTCCTGGGCGGCCTCCGCACCGTGCAGGCCACGCCGCACGAGCGAGCGGTGCAGGACACATCCCGCCTCCGCCAGCCCCTCCGCGAACCCGGCGTAGCGCTCCTCGGCGGTCCAGATGGAGCGAAGGTCCCCAAGGAAGGCGATGCGCCGGTGACCTGCCGCGTGCAGCTTGTTCACCGCCGCCCGTACGCCCGCCCGGTTGTCCACCGTCACGGCGTCCACCTGCGACGCTGTGCTGGGGCGGTCCACACAGACGACGGGTGTACCCGCCCGGCGGGCCGCGTCGAGGCTGGCGTCGGCCTGTCCGGTGGGCACCACGATGAGGCCGTCGACCCGGCGGCCGGTGAAGGTCTTCAGCAGGCCGCGTTCGCGGACCGGGTCCTCGTCGGTGGACCCGGCCAGGACCAGCACGCCGCGCTCGGCGGCGGCATCCTCCACCGCACGGTGCAGCGCGGCGGAGAAGGGATTGGCCGCGTCCTCCAGGACCAGCCCGAGAGTGCGGGTGCGGCGGTCGGCCCGGCGCAGGCTGCTGGCCGTCACATCGAGGCGGTAGCCGAGCGACTCGGCCGCGCGCGTCACCCGTTCCGCCAGGTCAGGAGTGACGGACTTGCCGTTCACGACGCGGGAGACGGTGGCAAGCCCCACCCCGGCCGCGGTCGCGACATCACGCATCGTCGCCGCTCGTCGGCCTGTGCCGTTGTGCTGGCTGGGCAACGCTTCCCCCTGTGGTCGATGGCACCGTGCAGCGTCCTCATCCTCGCATTCGCGGTTTTCCTGAGCAGGGTCTGGACTTCGGCGACGGGTTGCCCGTACGTTCGGCGAAACGTTTCCAGCCTGGAGCGGGAGCCGCCGGTGCCGTGCCGTCCCGACAGGCAACCCCGCCGATGACCTCGGACGGGATTACGGCGGAGCCGCCCGCCCGTACCCGACATGCCTCAAGCGTGTCACGCGCCAGTCCCCGTGCGGCTGGCCCGAAGCCCGTATGCCTGCAAGGAGCCGCCATGTCCAGAACGACCCGTCCGCGCCGCAGACTCCTCGCAGCGCTGGCCGTCCTGTCCGGGCTCGGCCTGGTCGCCGCCTCCCCGGCCGTGGCCGACACCGGGCTCTACCACGAGCAGTATCGCCCCCAGTTCCACTTCACCCCGGCCCAGAACTGGATGAACGACCCCAACGGACTGATCTGGTACAAGGGCCGGTACCACCTGTTCTTCCAGTACAACCCGGACGGCAACACCTGGGGCAACATGTCCTGGGGCCACGCCGTCAGTACCGACCTGGTCCACTGGAAGCAGCTCCCATTGGCCATCCCCCAGGACGACAAAGAGATGATCTTCTCCGGCAGCGTGGTGATGGACAAGAACAACACCACCGGCTTCGGCACCAGGAAGAACCCGCCGCTCGTGGCCGTGTACACCAGTGCGCAGAAGGCGACCGGCAAGCAGGAGCAGGCCCTCGCCTACAGCACCGACGGCGGTACCACCTGGACCAAGTACGCCGGCAACCCGGTCCTCGACATCGGCTCGAACAACTTCCGCGACCCGAAGGTGTTCTGGTACGCCCCCACCAAGAGCTGGCTGATGGCGGTCGCCCTCGCCGACCAGCACAAGATCTCCTTCTACAGCTCTCCCGACCTCAAGGACTGGACCCACCTGAGCGACTTCGGCCCGGCCGGCGCGACCGGCGGGGTGTGGGAGTGCCCGGACCTGTTCCCGCTGCCCGTGGACGGCAACCCGAAGAAGACCAAGTGGGTGCTGGCGGTCAACCTCAACCCCGGTGGCATCGCGGGCGGTTCCGGCGCCCAGTACTTCGTCGGCGACTTCGACGGCAAGAAGTTCACCTCCGACGACAGCGCCACCTACACGCCGCCGAGCGGCACGGCCGTGCAGGACTTCGAGTCCGGCTCGTTCGGCGACTGGACGGCCACCGGTAGCGCGTTCGGCAGCGCGCCGGCGACCGGGCCAGTGGACGGCCAACAGACCGTCACCGGCTTCGAGGGCAAGGACTTCGCCAACAGCTTCCACGGCGGCGACGCCTCCACCGGCACCCTGACCTCGCCCGCGTTCACCCTGACCAGCGACTACATCAACTTCAAGGTCGGCGGCGGCAACCACCCGTACCAGCCCGGCTCCGTCCTGGGCGACAGCCCGGCACCCAGCGGGGAAACCCTCGCCGACTTCGAGGCCAGCACCTACTCCAGCCCCATCGGCGACTGGACGACGACCGGCGACGCCTTCGGCACCGGACCGGCCCAGGGCATCCTCCCCGGCCAGGGGCAGGTCACCGGCTACCTCGGACGCGGCCTCGCCAACAGCTTCCTGGACGGCGACGCCTCCACCGGCACGCTCACCTCGCCGACCTTCACCATCGACAAGAAGTACCTGGACTTCCTCATCGGAGGCGGCAACCACGCCGCGAGCTCCGACGCCCCCACAGCGGTCGAACTCATCGTGGACGGCAAGGTGGTGCGCTCCGCCACCGGCCCCAACTCCGAGGCCTTGAACTGGGCTTCCTGGGATCTGTCCGACCTGCAGGGCAAGCAGGCCCAGATCAAGGTCGTGGACGCCAACACGGGCGGCTGGGGCCACCTCAACCTCGACCAGGTCGTCCTCTCCGACACCCAGGCCAAGCCCCGCTCTGATGAGACCGGCGTCAACCTGCTCGTCGACGGCAAGATCGTCCAGAGCGCCACCGGCGCCGACTCCGAAAACCTCGACTGGGCCTCCTTCAACACCGCCGCCTACAAGGGCAAGAAGGTCCAGCTCCAAATCGCCGACGCGAACACCGGCGGCTGGGGCCACGTCCTCGCCGACCAGTTCACCGCCGCCGACAAGCCCGCCCTGTCCACCACCCAGCGCGCCCACTGGCTCGACTACGGCGCCGACTTCTACGCCGCCAACACGTGGACCGACGCACCCGGCGGCCGCCGCGTCATGACCGCCTGGATGAACAACTGGAACTACGGACAGGCCATCCCCACCACCCCGTGGCGCAGCGCCGACTCCTTCCCCCGCCAGCTCTCCCTGAAGACCGTGAACGGCAGGGTCCAGCTGAACCAGCAGCCGATCAGAGAACTGACCACGTTGCGCGGCGCCGGCACCCGGGTGCCCAGCACCCGCGTCGCGAGCACCGCCACCCCGCTCGCCGTACACGGCAGCGCCCTCGAGCTCCAGACCGACCTCACCCCGGGCACCGCCGACCGCTCCGGCGTGGACGTGCGCACCGGCGCCGGACAGCGCACCCGCATCGGCTACGACACCACCACCGGCGAGGTCTACATTGACCGCACTGCCTCCGGTGCCACCGACTTCGACCCCACCTTCGGCGGCATCCAGCGCGCCCCCCTCGAACTCCACGGCGGCCGGCTGAGCCTGCACATCCTCGTCGACGCCTCCTCCGTCGAGGTCTACGCCCAGAACACTCGCGGCGAACAGGTCACCCTCACCGACCAGATCTTCCCCGACCCCTCCAGCACCGGCATCGACACCTTCGCCGAAGACGGCACCGCCACCCTCAACCACCTGCAGGCGTGGCAGCTGAAATCCATATGGCCGTGACGAGCCCTCAGGTCCGCGCGCCGAACGGCCAAGAACGGCTTCCGGCGCGCGGATACCGGCAAGGGTGGCTAGGGCGGTGTTCAGCGGCCGCACCAAGGCGACTCCAAGTGGCCCCGGTTCGCGGATGCTTCGTGAAGATCAGGCGTCGTGAGATGCCCGAAGCGCGGCTCGATCTGGGACCACCGTGTCTTGCGTCGGCGTGGTCGTCCATGCTGTAGGCATGCCTTTTCCCGATGAGTCGGCTGCGGTAGCAGTGGTGGACTACCAGCCGCAGTGGGCAGTGGAGTTCGAGTAGCTGGCCAGGACGCTGCGCGGCGCTCTGGGCGAGCATGCCCGGTCAATAGATCACGTCGGTTCCACCTCGGTGCCGGGACTGGCTGCCAAGGACTGCGTGGACATCCAGGTCCGCGTCGAGGCGATCGACGAAAACCAGCAGACCGGACTGCTTGCGGCGATCGGCTTTCGTTGCCGTCCTGAGCCGTGGAACCGCACCGAGATCTCGGGCGGCCAGGAGTGCCGCAAGCTGGTGTTCGCGCCGCCGGTCGGCGCTCGACGGTGCAATGTGCATCTGCGAGAGGAAGGGGGCGCGAATGCCCGATTCGCTCTTCTCTTCCGGGATTACTTGCGTGCCAATGAGGCTGCTCGTCGGTCGTGGGGGGCGTTCAAGAGACGTCTGGCCCTCAGCGTTCCGGACCTGCTGGACTACGGGCAGATCAAGGCCCCGGCGACGGAGGTGTTGATGACGGCAGCCGAACACTGGTCAGCCGAAACCGGCTGGCAGCCAGGGCCGAGCCCCGTCACCAGGCATGTGAGTTCTTGACCTCCGCGGCAGGTGATCACTTGGTCCTGTTGGTTGTTCGCTTTGGAGCGGGCCAGGCGGTAGGACTCTGTTCCGGTCTCGATCAGGGTGGCGTTGGTGGGGCCGCTGAACGCCGCCCTAGCCAGCAAGGGACCATGGCCTGGAACTCGGCAACCGAAGCCTTCCTGCACCCGCCTCGCGCCGACCTGGGATCGCCCTCGAGCCGGCCCGGAGCCTCATTCCTCCGACGGACGGAAGATAACGACGTTTTCTGAGACCTGCGAGCGGGGCGCCGACTGGCTTTGCTGGTCGGTCAGGACCGCAGCGGCGAGGGTGAGACGGGTGACTAGCTCCCGCAGTTCCTTGATCTCTCTTCGCTGGTCGGAGACGGTCTCCTTGAGCTTGACCACGGACTGGCGCAGTCGGCGCTCCGCCTCGGGGACCTGCTGTGCTTCGGTGCGTACCCGTTCGTAGAATTCTTCTTCAGATCCGCGTGCCGCTTCATCAAGGCCATGCGGTGGACGTCTGCCTCGACGGCGAGGGCCGCGATGGTGAGACTCCCGTCGGAGGCGGTGGCCTGCCCGGCCAGGAGGCGGTCCATGGCCGCGCGGATGCGCGTGCGCTCGTCGGTGGGTTGCTCGGTCATCTCAGGACCTCGGCAGTTTCGGCTGTGGCGGCGTGGGTGACGGCGGCCTGGCGGAGTCGGACGGCGTGGGCCCGCAGCCGGTTGCCGATGTGCATGGGTGCATGCGCGGCGAGCTGGTCGATCTCGTCGGCGCGATCCCGCAGTTGACTGGCGTGAGTGTCGGTGCGGGCCATGTTTCCGCAGCCTGCCCGGCAGTCGAGCACATTCGGCGAGGTCGCGTTCGGTGTCGGTTCGCACAATGCCGTCTCGCGCTTGAATGCGCAGATCAGGAGGGCGTCGGGGTTGTCGAACAGGACAATTCCGTCCCGAGCGAGATAGGCGGCTGCCTTCCTCGCGAACGTGGAGGGGACGATGCGGCCCTCGAAGTGCGGGGCTTGGGTCGCGCCGGTGACAGCGCGACGGGCCGCCGGTCCGGAGATCTTCTCACCGGCGGCCATGCGGTCACGGAGCCGCGCGGCGGTGTCGGCCGCGGCAAGGGCCGTCTCGACATCGAGCACCCCGTGGATGCCCCGGCGGCCGCGAACTCCGTAGCCGGTGGACGTGCGTGCGTCCAGGACGGTGCGCATGTGGCCGTACTGGATGGCGAGGGCGATCAGCCCGCCCGGGCGGCGGGCGATGTGCCAGGCCAGCGTGCGTCTGAACCGGGCCATGCCGAGCTCACCGTGCGGGTCCTCGGGGATGGCCTGTTCCGGAAGGCCCTGGGCGACGGCTTCGCGGTTGGCCCAGGCGACGAAGCCGTCGATGCGGCGGTTCAGAGTCCCGTTCTTCAGCGCCCCATGGTGGGCTTTGACCCCCTGGAAGTCGTGATGGGCGGCGCTGAAAAGGAGCTCGCCCTCGGGGACGATGCGCTCAAGGATGCGAATGGAGCGGACGACAGGGGCGATGGCGACCCAGGGGACCTCCCGCTCGACGCCGGCGGAGATGTGGTGGCCGTCGTCGTTGGTGACGCCCTTGTCGTGGTGGCTGCGAATGGAGGTGGCGTCCGGGGGTGTCGTCGGGCCTGGGCGCCGGGTCAGGGCAACACCCGGAGCGCAAGCCTTGCGCCTCCTGCGGCCGCATGCCGGTCAGATAGAGGATGATGATCATGGCGGCCGTGCCGAGGTGCTTCATCAGGTCGGCGGCCTCATTGAAGTCGAGGCCTCGGCGCCAGGGGCGTCCGGCGACCTGGCCGGTCACCGGAACGTCCAGTGGGCAGGGGCCGGGCCGGTACGCGGCCAGGTTGGTCAACCCGTGCTGCTTCTTGAAGCGATCGACCTGGCCGAGGCTGGCACCGGTGGTTGCGGCGATGAAAGCGCGGGCCAGGGTGTGGCCATCGTCGCATCCCGTGCTGGGTATCGGGGCTCCGGAGGCGATGAGGGGCAGCAGGGTCTCCTCAATTCGGGCCCGTCCCGCGGGAGTGGCGGTGCCGGCGGAAGCGATGCTGAGCAGCCGGCGCCGTTCGGACCAGGCGGCCAGGATGTCCTCGGCGAGGTCGTCGACCATACGGCCGGCCCAGACCAGCAGTGGCCCGATGACCTGCGGGTCCAAGGGTTCGGTGGTGTTCTCACGACCGCCTTCACCGGTGGCAAAGGGCAGGTAGTCGTCGACGCCCTCGGTGTCCCAGGGAGGTCGTGGGATCCCCGCGGGGTGGGCAGCAAGTTGGTCGTAGGCCCACAGGTCGGTCAGCCGGGCGAGGACCTTTTCGGAGTAAGCGCGTGTGATGCCGCTCTGCCAACGCTCCCTGGTGTATGCGCTCCACCACTCGTCGGTAAAAGCTCCGAGGTCGGACATGCCGCGCTCGTGCGCCCAGTGCGCAAGGCGGATCCACTCGCGGCAGGTATCCAAGATGTCGCCGGCGGAGCCGCGGGTCTGGACAACGGTGGGTCGCAGCTCGCCGTTGATCATGATCCAGGCTGGCAGCTTCAACTGGCCGCACAGCCCCGTGGGGCACCTGTTCCAATGGATTTTGGAGAGTGTGGCGCCCGGACTATCGATGAGTGGCGCCAAGGGCCAGACCGCGTCGCCGTAGCGGGCCGTTGGGGTGCCGGTTGCTGGGGCTGATCCACCGGTCCAGCACGACCGGGGAATCCGGCGTCGGCATGGGCAGCACGTACGGGTCGACTTCATCGACGAGAGCGGAGGTCACGAGGCCAGCTCCCCCTTCAGTAAGAGCGCGACGACCGTGCGGTCCCGGTCGCTGACCCGGCCCAGCGCGGCATTCCAGGTGGCCGGGCCGACCTTGTCGCGTATGTCGTTCAGACGCAGCAGGTGGTCGTGCCAGCGCGTCGTCCAGGTGCGATCGGGCAGCACCGAGCGCAGGCTCATCACTTGCTGATGCAGATGGGCGAGGCGGGGGTGGTGACCGGGGTGGACATGGGCGTTACCGCAGGCCAGGCAGAGCAGGAAGTCCGCTGCGCAGCCCCCGTCCGGGGCGGGCCAGGGGCTGGTGATGTCATCCTCGCAATCGGCCGTCGCGGTCTCGTGATGCGCGGGGTTCGGATCCCTTGCGAGGTGTCCGCCAAAGACGGTTGCCTGCGCTTGCTGGAGTGCTTCGTGGGCGCCAGCTTCGAAGACTGCTTGGGATGCTCGCTGGACACGCTGGTCGGGCAGCACGTAGACGCTCTCGTGGGTGCCCTGGGTGTGCTGCATGGGTCTGCCCTCGCGAGTGACCGTCGTGCGCCTGGTGCGTTGGAACGGCGATCCGCTCAGCCCGTGGCTTCGAGCCCAGCTGGTGGCGTCGACACGGGAAACACCGAAGACCAGCGGGCCAATGCGCGGTGGGCGATCCAGATCGCGGCGCTCGCGCCCGACTTGTTGCAGGCGTGCGGTCATAAGCAGGTCGGTGCCGGGGGCCAGCGTCGCGGCAAGCGCGCGGCCGTGCGCGGTGGCGTCCAGGGCCTGGGTGATCAGACGTCCCGGGGAGGCGGCTCCCGAGTCGGTGATGTTCTCCGTGCTGAACCACCGGCCCGCCCCGGGCCGTCGCTTCTCCACCTGCACCAGGTATGTCACCGTCGTCTTCTCACCAACCGACGGCGCCCGGGTGGGCGCGGGCATGCGGTCGTAGACGGACAGGTTCCACGCAAAGCGGTCGGTCAGCAGCACGGCCAAGGCAGTCAGCTCGTGCCGGGTCAAGAACAGCCGTCCCCAGGTCCGTTCGACGGCGCCCCGCCGAGGAGACCACGGTGTCTCAGGTTGGTCAGGCCATCGCTCCGCCGTGCGCGGGGCACGTCTCCGGTGCACGCGATCACCTCGAGGACCTTGCCGAGCTGCGCTTCATGGCTGCCTTCGGGCAATTGCCCAAGCCGCCAGCGCTCCAGCACGATGGTGTTGTCCCGGATGCGCATCCAAGCGGCGCGGAACTGGCGCTGCGCGGTGAGCAGCACTTGCTCGCGTTCCGCATCCTCGTAGGACTGCTTGCTCGGCGTTCCCTGTGGCACCCGGCGGGCGAGCTCCTCCGCCACTTGACCGGTGTGCAGCCTCGGGTCCGCGCGTAGCAGGACCCGAATCGTGGCCAGCGTGATCCTGCCCGTGTTGGTGTTGATGTTCCGCTCGCGCCAGCGTTTCAGGGCGGCGGCGGTCAGGCCGTCGAGATCCTCAGGCGGGTTGTCCAGGCGGGAAAGGAAGCGCACGAAGACCAGCAGTTGGTTCCAGTAGTGGTCGGCGGAGGAGTGGCTCGTCCACCGACGGGACTGGGCAGCAAAGAGCGCGGCCAGCGAGTGCTGCATACGCTCCGGGCGGGCAGCTTCGCGAAGTCGAACTCCTTCCTCTCGCCAGCCTTGTTGCCTACCGTCACTACCAGTCCGTCCCGGGGACGCGGCGGTTCGGTGCGGTAGTCGGCCGGCGGCAACACGGCCCTCCGTCCCCGCCCGCTCATCTGGTCACCCCGAGCAGTGTCTCGACGTCCTGGATGTCGGCCGTCTCCCGAGCCAGCCGGGTGAACACGTCGTCGATGCCCTCGCCCCTCCCCGCGCCCTGGCCGTCGGTGATCTCAGCAGTGGCGAGGATGGACTCCAGCTGCAGGTGCGCGACGGGCGCGAGGTAGTGGCGCTTGGTCACCTCCACGTCCGCGTGCCCGAGGAGGGTCTTCACCAACCACCAGGGGTCACCGAACAGCAGCGCGAAGTCCCGCCGGTCTGCCGCAGTAAGGCCGTAGCGCGTTTCCATGAGCTGGTTCAGCACGATGAGCATGTAGAGCGCATACGAATGCCTTGTGTCCGCAGAGGCTGTGTGCGGGGATGGCCGTGTCGCGATTCACCTGGGCGAGTTCGGTGCTGCGTTCGCGACTTGGATGCTGGGGCTGTGTAGCGATTCAGCGGGGCACGAGTGACTGGCATCACATCCTTGAGGTGTGATGCATAGCCGCCTGGATGACGAGAGGGACGCCTGAATCCAGGCGGCTGGTCCAGCATCAGTCGTTCTGTTTCCAGGCGGTGAGCTGGAAGAGCCGGGCGGTGTGCATGTAAGGCGGGCGTGCGGTGGTGGCGAGTTCGAGGCGTTCGAGTTCCGCGTAGAAACCCGGTTCGTGCTTGCGTGCGTCGTCGGTGATGTAGTCGCAGAAGCTGCGGATGCCGTAGTGGGCGATGTCCCGGCATCCAAGCTTCCGCAGGGTGGGGACGATCTCTTCGGCTGTGTGGAGTGTCAGTGCCGAGTTGAACATCTGGGTCCGGGCTTGATCGGTGTCGAGTGCGGCGAGCGCGGCTGCGGGGTCCATCTCGCGGACGGCGATGTTCAAGGGCGCCGAATGCCGGTTGATCGCCATGACGGACACCAAGCCCCCGGGCTTCAGCGGGGCAAGTGCTGCGGCGAGGGTGCCTGGGACGTCGTCCATGTATTGCAGGAGGTTGTGGCAGAGCACGACGTCGAATTCGCCGTTGGCGAGGTCGCGGGGCAGATCTGTGGCGTCGGCCTCGACGCAGTTGATCAGCTCTGTCACGTCGCCTGCCACGGCTCGCTCGGTGGCTGCGGCGAGCATGGCGGGCGCGTAGTCAACGATGGTGACATGGTGCCCGCGGGTTGCGAGGCGGATGGCGTCTCCGCCGTCGCCGCCGGCGAGGTCGAGTATCCGCAGCGGTTTGCTGCCCAGACCGTCGAGATGGCGGAGCAAGTTCGCCTCGGCGATCGAGTAGCGCAGCCGCCCCCAGGGGGCGTCCTGCCACTCCTGCCAGGTGGTCATCGCAGTGTTGAACTTCTCAGGAGCATCAGGCATCTGGCGACGATAGCCGCCTGACTACGGTGGCACCGGGGGCAGGTAGGGATGGTCAACTGCAGCTTCCGATCACGGTGGTTCGCGGTGCGGGAAGGCGGATGACCCGCTCTGTTCCTGCGGCGGCTTCACGGAGCCGGAGAATCTCTTCGTGCTGTGCCGCGAGCCGGGCCAGGGCCTGGGTGCGGAAGTCCGTGAGCTCGTCGATCGTCTGCTCCGACTGGGCCAACCGCTCCTTCAGCTTGGCGATCGCAGCCTTGAGCCGGGTGATTTGGGCTTCGCGGGGGTCGGGGATCTCTCCGGCCTGCTGCAGGGCCTGGAGGCGGTGTTCGAACTCGGCGCGGAGGTGAGCGTAGGGGCGGGTGCCGTAGAACGCGGTGCGGTCGACTGCGGCCTCGATGGCGAGGGTCTTGATGTCGCACTTTCCGCCGGGCGGGATCTCGCCCCGAAGGAGCCGGTCCATGGCGGCCCGGATGCGGTTCTCGTTCTCGGTCCGCTGGGCTGCGGAGATTCTCATGCGGAGTCCTCGTTCATAGTGGTGCAGGCGGCGTCGATCTCGGTGACGACGCGGGTGGCCCGGTCGTAGTCGGCCTGCAGGCGGGTGCGTTCGGTCTTTCGTGTGGTGCCGAGCTGTCCAAGAAAGGTTCCGGTGCGTTCGGCGTGCTCGGCCCAGACGGGACGGTGGCAGGGGTGATGGGTGGCCTGCGGGCAACGGGCGGAGTCACACATCCCGACCAGCGGACGGTCCGCCGTCGGAGTGCCGGCCAGCTTGAGGCAGAGGGCTCGGGATGGGTCGGTGAACCAGCAGTAGTTAGCGGGCCCGAGGTGAAGGACCTTGGCGCGCTTGGTCAGGAGGTTCAGCACGTCACGGTCACTGCGCTGTGTTTTGGGTGCTGTTGCTGCCGTTGCGTCGAGCTTCTCGTCAATGCTGGCGAAGAACTCGGTGAGGTTCCGGGCGCCGGGCCCGGCCGGGAGAATGCCCTGCTGGTAATTTTGGAACTCTTCCAGTACCAGCTGGAGATTGCGGTCGCTCTCGTGCTTGTTGACCTCGGCCAGCAGCTCGGCCTGGGCCCCGCCGGGGCGGGAGGCATACCCTTCTGTCGTGGCCACGGCAATGTGCTTTAGGTGAATCTTGGCGGCCAGCACGCCGCCTGGCCGGTAGGCCATTTCCAGCGCCAGTGTGCGACGCAGTCGCCTCAGATTGACCTGTCCGTCTGGGATGGGGGCGAGTCCAAGACGCTGCCCTGCCGGAGAGTTGATCCAGTTGCGGAACCACTTGTAACGGACGGAGAAGGCGAATCGCCCGAAGAGCAGGGTGCCCTCCTTCCGGTCGTCATGCAGGTCTTCGGCGAGTTCGACGGCGCGATAGACGGGCTCGATGACGACCCACTCGTCGTCGGTGCCCCCCAGCGGCTGTCCCTTGATGACCTTGCTGGCGAGCCGGTATCGGGTGAGCGCCGGGACGGGTTCCTCGATCGGAAGTCGGCAGCCGATGCGAAGCTCCATCAGCTCGCTCGATCGCATGCCCGAGGCTGTGGCCAGCACGATCATCGTGGCGGTGCGGACGATGCCGACCAGAGCGGCGGCTTGGGGACGATGCAGAGGCAGCGTCCAGGGCAACACCGACAAGGTGTCCGCCGTAGTGATCTCGACAGAGTTCCGGGCAAAGACCTCCTTCACCCCGACCGACGCGACCGCGTCTTCCAGTGGGTCGCGCAGGCGGCTCATCCAGCGGGCCTCGAACTGGGTGATCCCGGCCTGACGGGCCAAAACTCCCGTGGCCACGGTCAGGAGGGGGTCGTCGGCGGACCAGCCGTTGGCAAGCCGGTCGGCGACGTGGTGGTCGGCGAGCATCGGCAAAGGTGTGCACGTTTCCGTGTACTCGCTCAGCAGCCCGGTGAACTCGGCCACCGGAGCGACGTGGACCGCGCGAAGTCCTCGCGCCTTTCGGGCGGACAACTTGTCGGCCTCCCGGATCTGGTGGGCGAGTTCAACAGCGTGCGGTCCCAGGGCAGACACCAGGAACAGGGCGGCGGCGAGCATCGGCTGCAGGACCGTGTCGTCGACGGGCTGGGTCTTGTTCTCTGTCCGGCCGCTGGGCATTTCGGCGATGGCGGAGGCGGTGGCCCCGCCCCAGGGCCGCAGATCTGCCGCGACCCGGTCGGCGGTGAACAACTCGCGGTAGTTGACCAAGTCGACGACGACCTGTGCGGCCGCACGACGGACTGCCGGACTCTGTTCGCCGACGACCGCTCCGTGCTCGTCGAGGACATAACGCCGGTGAGCCGTGTAGGCGTCACAGATGCGCGTGTCGACCTGCCCGAGGCTCGTCACCCCGTGCTCGGACAGCCAGCGGCAGAACCGGATGATCTCGTCCAGACGGCCCGCGCAACTGCTCAGGTGCAGGGCGGTGCGATGGGCCCGAGGCAGCGGAGCGACCGCAGGGTGCCGCGGGGCGAGCATGGCCAGGACGAGTTCCTTGCCCACAAGCCGCCACCGCTCATCAGTGATCCCGGTGAATTCGAAACGGCGTGTGCTGAGGGCGAGTTGGACAGGCAGGCCGACGACATCGGTGAAGTCCCAGACGTCGTCCTCGAATACCGGACGGCGGGATCCCTCAGGGAGGGGGAGTCCGGCTTCGCGGCAGACATCGGCGCCGGCGAAGACCGCGGACCGGCCGTCGAAGGCGGCAGCAGCGGCGAGGGCTGTTCTCACGCGCTCATCTCCTCGGGCCGCAGGGGAAGTTCGTCGTCCAGGTCCTCGACCTGGTGGGCCGCCGCGGCCAGGACGGATGGATCGAAGCGGTCCAGGACCTGCTGGACGCGGGTTGTGTAAGGGCCGAAGACGGCCATGAAGTGGGCGGCGGGCATCTGCTGCCACTGCCGGGAGAAGAACGCCTTGAGCCGCAGCAGGTTGCCCGCGTGCCGGGGAGCGAAGACGGCCAGCGGGCAGAGCAGGCAGACCCAGGGTCGGGCCGGACAGGGCTTCCCCTTCGGTCCGTGCAGCCCGGACAGCTGGTCCCCGCAGGCGGCGGTGAACACATCGCGCTGTCCGCCGACCAGCTCGGCAATCACGGCATCGTCCAGGTTCAGCTCTGCGACCAACTGCGGGTAGCCGTCCGCCAAAGCGGCCGCGTCCTCTTCGGTGATCACGGTCGGTGGGTGAGCCCGCCGGAGCATGTCGTGCTGGGCGTCCTCGATGACCGTCTCGACAGCATGCTGCTGGGCTGGAGTCGTGGCGGTGAGGTAGTGATCGCCCTCAACATGCGGGGCGTGGTTCGGATCGATCGTGGCCCGCCCGCTGCCTGTCCAGGAGGTTTTGTCCCGCATGGCTTCGTGGGTGGTCCGGATCCGCGAGCGGTGAATCTTGAGGGGTTGTCCGTCGTTCCCCAGAACCGCATGGCGAAGCGCCCACCGCTGGACGGCAACACGGTCGACCTGGCGGACACGGCGGGACTTGCCGGCCTGGCTCACTCCCACCCAGAGTTTGCGGCGTTCCCCGGGGGTTACAAACGTCCGCAGCAGAGCGGAGTGCGCGAGCCACTGTTCCAGCAAACGGACCGCCCGGCGGGGCAGGTTCAGGCTCTCCGCCGCGGTGCGGCGCTTGATGTAGGAGAGGAGGACCGTCGAGTCACCGGCCCAGTCGATGTCCTCGACCACCAAGTCGGCAATGCCATCCGGGACGATGCCGGAGTAGATGCCGAACAGCAGCCGGTAGGCGATCAGCACGTCCAGGTGCGGGAAGACGGCCCGAGTCGCGTCGTGAAAGCCGCCGCGATTGCGGACCACCGCCGCCGAGACCTCCAGGTGCTGGCCGAACTCGCCGATGCTGACAGGCCCGACCCGGGCCAGCAGCCAGCGCAGACTGCCCGGTTCCCAGCCGCCTTCGAGGGGATGCCGTCCGTCGGCGGCATCCGCCAGGGCCCGGCGGTGGGCGGCGTACGAATCGTCGACCAAGGTCCGACAGACCTCGGTCAGCCGCTGCCATTCCTCCTCCGCATAGGGCGGCAGCGCCTGGCGGTTGGGCTGGATGTTGAAGTGCCGTCCGGCAGCGAGTTCCAGCACCTCTTCACCGAGCTTGCCTCCGCTCTGGGCATAGCCCTCCAGCAGACTGCGGGTCATGGCCTCCAGCCTTGATGGACTGGACATCCAGAACTCGGCCAGCTGCCCTCGCCGCAACTGAGCGGCACCACCGGTGAAGCTCTGAGCGGCCAAGACGCGGACCATGCTTCGCAGGGACTGGACGTAGAAGTTGACGGTGCCCTCCGAGTCCGCGGTGCCGTGCGGATGGATCAGGTCCACGAGACCGAGGGCCAGGTCCCGGGCCAGACACGGGTTGGGCAGTCCGTCCAGGCTGTACTCCGCGCGACTGCCGTCACTGAACACACAGGTGAGGCCGAGTGGTTCCTCGATCAGCATCGTCGGCATCAGAGGTCACCGTCCTCGATCTCGTCGGCGAACTCGGCTGCTGCTTCCCGCTCGGCGGCTGGATGATCCGTCAGCCCGGCAGCGACTCCGGCGCCCTCGTATGCCTCCCGGTAGATACGGGTCGTATCCAGGCGGCGGAGGTACTTTTCCGTGGTCAGGACGGTGGAATGGCCTAGAAGATCACGAAGTACCAGCAGTGGGTCCGCCTTGCTCAGGTAGAAGACCAGGGCGGCGTCAGCATCGGTGTCCCGGACGAGCTTCGCGGCCTGCCGATAGTGCCCGGTGACCAGGTATTCGAGGGTCCTCATGGAGAAGGTGTGGCGACATCGATGGGGCCAGACGTGCGGGAACCGGGGCTCGAAGCGGGCCCGGACCCGGTCTGATGTGCGCTCGAAGACCGTGCCCCAGGCGGTGAATGGGCCGCCGCCGTTCTTCACCGCCAGCAGACACGAACCGCCCTCCGGAGCGACCAGCCGGCGCCGCTCGGCCGGAGCCAGTGACTCCCAGGGGCGCCGGACCCCGTTGATCAGCCCTCCCCGGGAATCCGGCTCGGTCACCATCAGCGGCTCGCCCCAGCGCCGCGGAGGCCGCCAGAATGAGCCGTCCGTCGTAGCGGCCCGGTCCAGCTCGATGTAGTCGTGCAGCCCTGCCAGTGCCTCGTAAGAGGTCCACGTCGTGCGGAACTTCTTGCCCTTGGTGATCCCGGCCGGCACCGGGAACGGAATAGGAGCTGCGGTCGGCTCCGGCGGCAGCGCGGGGATCTCCCAGGGAAGCAGATAGGTGAATTCCTGCAACCGCATCCCGGTAGCCAGCGCGTGATCCCCGACAGCCCCGTTGCGGGACAGCTCCCGCCCGTGGAAACCGGTGTCCTGCGAGCCGTCCGGGGCCAGCCCGCGCAGCCCCTTGCGGAACAGCTCGGTGAAGTCAGGCTCCAGGTACTTGATCGTCACGTGCGGCTTCGGTGTGCGGCGGACCGCCAGATTCACCCGCACCTCCCGCCCGGTCCCGGCGAACAGGGCCCGCGCGGCGCGGTAGGTGAACGGCTCGGCCGTCGCGTATCCCTCGTTGATCGACCACCGGTAGAACAGCGACAGGATGCTCATATGCTGGCCCCACGTCGTCGCCGCGAACCGGGCCTTCACCGGACCCGCCGCCCGGTGCTCGGCGTACCGGCTCAACACGGCCTTCAGCCGCACCCGCGAGTCGAACAGCCCCACCCCGTGCTCGGCCAGGAACTCCATCCACTCCTTGACCACCCGCGCGTAGTTCTCCCACGAACTCGGCGCCGGCGCCCCACTGGCCGGGAGCTCACGCAACCACCGGTTCACCACCGCCGCCGAACGCGGCGCTGCCGGACCGTCCTCGAAGCACAGGTCGTCGTCGACGAGCACAGGCATCCCCTCGGGGATCAGTGGCCGATGCTCGACGTCCCAAGACTCCCAGCCCCGGGACGAGAAGAAACTCAAGATCATGGGCGCTGACAATAGAAACACCACACGGCTCAGCGCAAAGCCCAAATGCCCAGGCCATCAACCCAGTTGGAGCCAATCACTACACGGAAACTAAGCAGAGACAAAATGCCGCGCGGCGTGAGGGGTCGCGTAGGGACTCTTCCCGCGGACCTCCGCCAGCCGCAGCTCCCGCTTGACCACCCGCTCCGGCGGGGCGAGCAGCACCTGGTCGCAACGCAGATTCGCGGTCCTGAACGCGCTGTTCCACCGGTCCGGGAGCATCGGCAGCCCTTGCTCGGTCAGCCACAACCAGGCCGGCTCGGGCCCTTCCGGGCCATCCAGGAAGAGCCACTGACGCTCCCGCCAGCCCAGCAGCCCAAGCTCGCGGGCCCCAGCGACGCCGTCCCGGTCTACCCACTCGACCTTCGGCTTCGGGCCACGGATCACTTTCGTGAGCAGCCGAATCCCAGGAAGCCGCTCGTAGCGGCCCGCGGCCTGAGCGCGCTGTACTGCCCAGGCCCGCTCGGACGCCACATACGCTTCGACCTGACCGACCGCATCGACAGAGGCGTAGAAGACTCGCCCGCACTTCGACCTGGTGACGGCGCCCGCGACACGTCCGTGGCAGTATCGGCCGGAGCGAAGCCGCTGGGTCGGAACCTCGAACGTCAGCAGCGACCCACCCTCCTGCCGGCGAAGTCCGGAACTAAGGAGCAGCTGCACGAAACTGGTGTTCCGCAGCTCCGTCCGCGCATCCCAATCCGGTGCAGCGCCCCTGAACGACGAGCTCGACCTGCCCAGGAACCACCTCGATCAGACTCACCCACTGAGGATAAGGACGCCAACACGGCCCGGTCATCGCCACTACGACGCGGTACTACGTCCCGTCGACGTTATGGGCTCCACACCCAGATCCCTGCCAGGAGCTTCACGGTCAGTAGTGATTCCGGAGCCAGATTGATCAACTGGCGACAGTTGAATACGCGAGCCCACCAGTAGTCTGCCGTGGCCTGCGCCGACCCTCAGCTGCGCCTGCTGGACGGAAGGTCTGCGTCGTCCAAGGCGGCCCGCGCCGCCGCCGTGAAGCTGCCGAGGCGCTCGGAGACCATGGTCACTTCGACGGCGTGACGCTCAACGAAGTTGACGTTGCGATCCGGGGCGCCCGAGGAGTCGCGCCAGGCGAGAAGGGTTGTGTGCATCGAGTGGAGCCCCAGGTGGACGCTGTGGGCGGCCTGCTCCACTGAGTCGGGTCCCTCGACTGCGAGGCTGGCCCAAGCTGCTTGCACTCGAACCAACTGATCTTGCGCGATCTGGAGCCGCCGATCAGCCTCCGCCACATCTGGGGCACCGCCTACCAGCGCTCGTGCAGCCATCTTCAGAACGCTGCGCGACTCGTTGGCAGGGGCCAGGAAGGCGCTGTACGCGTCTCGCCGCAGTTGTCTGCGCCACTGGGAGTGCTCGATCTTGGCTTGTCCCTCCAACTGCCGCCGAGTCGCCCCACTGGAGATCGCCGACGCCGCAACCGTGCCGAGAACGCCGACCGTTGCGCCCAACAGCGCCGCAAGTCCTTGGTCCATGCGGGGGATTATTCACCCTGGCGACCACACACAGTCACCGGCAGGGCGTGTTCCACGGGGAACTGGCGACAGTTGAATAGGCGACCCCACCAGTACCAAGGCCCTACCCGGCGCAGACACACTGCAGTAGCACGTCCCCACATGCGGTCATGAAGCGCCGGAGCCGTCGGCGGGGTGTCGGGACCCCAGCCGGGGAGGCGGAGCGGGGGGTCGGGCCGGGCGCGTTCTCCCTGTTCCCGTCCGGCCTGCTGCTTCCGGACTGCAGCGATCTTGCGGTCGATGCGCCCCAGCCACAGGGCGTGCCACACCCGTAGTGCGTGGAGCCGTTCCCGGTCGGGAGGCAGGTCATCGAACATATTTCTGATTCTAGATCCTCACGCCCGCGTGTTCGAATACTAGTTCGATAACGTGGGGTGTGGGAGGTGGGTGTGATGACTGCAGGTGCCGGATCGCGGCCGTCGGGGTCGTGTGTGATGCATGTGCGCTGCCCGGACCGGCTGCCGGAGCAGATGTACCGGGAGGTCCTGGAGCTGCTCGCGGAGCTGTCCCCGGTCGTCCAGGCGCTGCCTCCGTCCGCGGCCCTGGTGGAGCTGAAGGGGGGCGCTGAGCTACCACGGCGTTCAGCCGCGGCGGCTGGGGGAGGCGCTGCGGGTGCGTACGCTCTCGCGGCTCGGGGTCGATGTACGGGTGGGGATTGGCTCCTCGGTCACCGTCGCGGCCACCGCCTCCGCCCAGGTCGCCGGCCCGGGCGGCGTCCTGGCTGTCGAGCCCGGCCGGGTGGCGGAGTGGCTGGGGCCGCTGCCCGTCGGAGCCCTGCACGGGATCGGTCCCCGCCAGGCGCAGGTCCTGGGCGAGTACGGCATCCACTGCGTCGGCGAGCTCGCCGGCGTCCCGCCGGCCACCGTGCAGCGCCTGCTGGGCGGCAAAAGCGGCCGCCTGGCCGCCGACCGGGCCCGCGGCATCGACCCCCGCCCCGTCGTCCCTCAGGCCCTGCCCGCCTCCGCCACCGTCCGCTGCACCTTCCCCCGGTGAGCGAATCGTTGATCACATGGGCGGCCATCACGCTCATGACCAGGCGGCTCACCCGCGGCAAGGCGCGTCCCACTGAACGCCACGACGTCGCCCACGGCTACGTGCTGCCAGAAGCCGCCTGACCTGTCACTCCTCCGGCCCACCGCATCGCTGTTCAGACGAGGCGCAAGGATCGCAATCAGGCACTCACAGCGCCTGGAGGACGCCGACGACGAAGATCCCGATGCCCACCGTCTCGGGCAGCGCGGCGAGCGCACCCAGCAGCGCGGGCTTGGCCTTCTCGCCGAATTCGTCCTGCACCCCGGTGAGCCAATTCAGGGTGTCCTTCGCCGCGACCAGCGCGGAGGAGACAACGAGCAGCCAGGCGGCCAACTCCTCCCAACCCGCCCCCAAGGTGGACAACCGGGCCGCCCACACCAAGCCGAGCAACGCCGCTCCGTGCAGTAGCGTGCTGACGTGCGCCGACATCAGATACTTCGGGGCAGCAGGCGCGCCTTTCGCACGAATCACCACGATGGGAAAGCCCAACAACGCCCCGTAGACCAGGTTCAACACCCCACCTACGATCAGCACCTTCTCCACGACTGTGACGTCCACCACGCAACCGTAACCGCAGCCCCCAGCCCCCCTCGTCATCGCCACCGGCCCAAACGTGAGGAAAACGATCTGGCCGGGTGCCAATAGGCCGATCAGCGGTTCAGGGATCGCAAACAGGCACTCACGCAACTGCGGTCAGAGCCACGTTCGGCAGCGCCTATCCCGGCGGCCCTGGTAGCACGCCCAACTGCCGTAGCACACCGGCCACGTCGGTCACTGCCCAGTACTCCACGATCTGCCCGTCGCGGACGCGATGGATCACGATGCCCTCGGTCTCGATTTCCTTGTTGGTCGGAGGGATTCCGAGCAATTCTCCCGTGTGTACGCCGCGTCCCACGATATGGCTGACGACAACGTCCCCCTCCGCGACCTGCATCTTGATGTCGTGACGGGACTCCGGAGCAGCAAGGCGAAAGAGCTCCGCCCCCTGCTTGATTCCTTCACGGTCCATGCTGACCCCGGGATGCAAAGCATTGTGGGCAACGAAGTCGTCCGCGATGTAGTGATCGAGGAACGCCCAGTCGCCGGTACGGTTCTCGTCGATCGCCTCGATGTATCGCCGGATGAGATCCTTGTTCTGGTCGGCTGGCATCGACGCCTCTTCCATAGGTGACTATCGGCGGCGCATAGGTATACCAGCGCAGGGCAGACCCGAAACGAACCCGTCGCTAGCCCTTCCGGAACCCATTCGATTCCGTCGAGCAGCGCGTCGATCGACACCCTGAAGCCCGTTTTGGCGTGTTTGCATCAGACACAGGCACTGAAGAAATCCTCGCCATCGTGACAGCCGCACGAGACTGGAGCGATAGCGTTATCACCTTGACGGAGACCTCAAGGTTCGCAGGTGACTTCTTCAAGAGGCAGGCTTCAAGCAGCGGGTGAGATCCGGGCGACATTCAGGCCAGCTGGGCACGGAGAGCGCTCATGGCCTCGTATGTGGCGTCTCGCCCGTCTCACTGATACCTGCCGCGCGATGCCCGCGCGCCTTCGCGCGGTACCCCGCGTGATAGCGCAGCAGACGGGTGGGGCAACATCTGCTCAGCCGTCGCCTGCCCGTGAGGGGTTGTCATGCGCTCCACCCGCCATGTTGCTTCGTCTGTCCTGTTCGCCGCCCTGTTCGTGGCGGGCTGCTCGCCCGACTCGCTCGGTGGCCTGTCCGCGAGCGGGACGCCCGCGGCGGGCCCGTCCGGGACAGCCACCTCCGGTGGGTCATCTGGGCGGGCGATCGCCGTGGGGGCGGGCCCGCAGAAGCACTACACGGTGCAGCAGCAGCCGGCCGCGGGCTCCTGCCACTACAGGTACCTCAAGGGGGAGCCGCTGGAGGATCCGAAGTGCACGCCGGGCGCGATCTCCCCGGCGGTGACGCAGGCGAACCTGGCGTCGACGATCTGCCATAAGGGCGGCTACACCTCGGGCATTCGCCCCTCCACGTACGTGACGGGCAAGGAGAAGGAGCTGAACGCCGCCTCCTACGGCTTCACCGGCCGCATGGGGGACGCCGAGTACGACCACTTGATCAGCCTGCAGCTGGGCGGGGACCCCAACGACTACCGGAACCTGTGGGTGGAGCCCGCCGACCCCGGCCACCGCAAGGGTGCTGGGGTGAACAACAAGAAGGACCCGGTGGAGACGAAGCTGCACACCGCGGTCTGTAAGGGCCAGGTCACCCTCGCGGCCGCGCAGAAGGCCATCGTGACCGACTGGACCACGGCCCTGAGCACCCTTCACCTCGGCTGAAGTGGTGACTGCTGGCGGATAGCGTTCGTCGAACGCCCCGGACGGGCCCATACGTTCGTCAGCGCGTGAAAGCCCCGGCTGGACGGGGGGCCAGCCGGGGCCGTGTGCGGAGGGCGGTCGCCACTCGGCGGAAGGCTCCATGGGGCTTCAGCCGGACGATCGTCCCCATGGGCTATAGGTGAGGCCCGGGGACACTGTCCCCTCCGCGGTCACATAGTGACGGACCATCAATCACCCCTGAGTGTTCCGCTGTTGAGGCCAGGTGCCGTGTGAACCAGGACACCTCCGCGGTCGCCCGGCGCCCTGCTCGTGCCGGCCGGGCGGACGCCGTCCTACAGCAGGGTGGTGAGGTGGCGCAGTTCCTGCACGAGGGGCGGGCGGGGGAGTGGGACGGTGCCGATCTCGGGGTGGTGGGAGCGGGTGATGTGCGGGTGGACCTGGCCGATGAGTTCCGGGGCGAGCAGGGGGGCATCGGCGCGGTCGCCGCACATGTAGGTGGGTTCGAAGTGGTGGCGCAGCAGCTGGCCGCGCCAGTAGTCGGCGTCGTAGTACTCGCCGCTGTGAGCGTGCTCGAGGAAGAGGCAGTACTCGGCGACCAGGTGGCCGACGCCGGCCGCGAAGCGCCACCAGAAGCGGGCGCCGCTGCTGTCGCCGGCCAGGTGCAGCAGGCAGGCGAAGACCAGGGCGCCGGTCTTGTCGGCGTACTGGCTGTCGATGAAGTCGCCGAGTTGGTGGTCGGCGTCGGGGGCGGACAGCACCAGGAGGCTGACGGCGTTCAGGTCCCACCAGGCGCGGTCGGCGTCTGGGGTGTGGTCGTCCTCGGGGGCGGTCCATGCGGCCCAGACGCGGGCGGTGTCGGCGGTGCGCTGGCGGGGCGGGCGGTGGCGGGCGGCCTGCCGGCTGCGCATCCGGGCTTCGGCGGCCGCCATGTCGTAGCTGGCGTAGCGGTTGTGGGTGCGGGCCTTGGCCAGCAGGTCGTCGATGGTGGGCCGGTCGGGCGGCAGCGGTTGGGGGATCATCAGGGGTTCTTCCCGTCGGGGGGGCTCCGGGCAGCGGAGTTTGAGCAGGGTGGCGAGGCGCAGGCGGCCGGTCCGGAGCTGGGAGCGGACGGTGGCTTCCTCGTTGCCCATCAGTACGGCGGCCTCGGCGGCGCTGAAGCCCATGCCGTAGTACAGGACGATCGCGTCGCGCTGGCGCTCGCTCAGGGCGGCGACCGCGCCGTAGAGGGCGATCGCGTCGGTGAGGGTGTCGTAGGGGTCCTCGGTCGGGTCCGCGAGTGCGGCCTCGAACGCGGCGGTCTCCATCAGTTCCGGGCGGTGGCGGCGTTTGCGGTGCAGGTCGATGATGCGGCGCTTGAGGATGGTCCAGGCGTAGCCCTCCAGGTTCTCCATCTGCAGCATCTGCGGCCAGCGGACCATGGCCTGGTCGAAGGTCAGGTCGACGGCCTCCTCCGCGTTGGCGTCGGAGCCGAGCTGCAGGTAGGCGTAGCGCATGTAATCGGTGCGGCGCTGCTGGTGAAAGGCCCAGAACGCCATCTGCGTGGGCGTGTCCCACTGGTCGATGGGCACCGCCTTCGACACGCCGACCGCGCCGCCGGACTCCTCCGGCCCGGCCTCCCCGTTCACGGCACGTCCCGCGTCGGCTCGGTGGTACGGGATGGGGCGCGGGTGACCGACAGCCCGGTGATGCCGATCCGCACGCCGGCCGTGAGAGCCGGCGGCAGGCACGGACCACGTCCGGGCCGAACACCCTGAAGGCGAGCGCGATTTCGAACAACCACGCGGCAGCGCTCTGCTGCACGAGGTCCTCCCCATTACCTGTTCTGTCTCCGGGTGCCGCTCTCCCCGCCCCTGGCACCAGAGGCACCATCCGCCTCCACCCATGAAGCGCATGCGGAGGCCGGAACGTGCACCCGAACCCCCAAAAAAGTTACGGTCAGTATCGGTCTGATAGCAGCTAGTTCAATCATCGACCATCGTGAGCGCCCGGCCATCTCTCCCCGCAGGCAAGGCGGTTGAGAGCTTGCTGCTGCACTGCTGGGGCGGGCACGGGCAGGCGCCCACCCCTATGGGCGCGCGCTCACGGGGTCGACCGGGGTGGGTCGCACGAGCCGCCGGGTTGACGCGACCGTGTCGCTCACCGGGTTCGGTTCGTTCTGTTCGTGACACGACGCGTGCATGTCTGTCGACGGCCTGAGCCCGCCTGTCTGCCCGGCCGGCGGACCCGGGTCGTGCCCTTTCGGTGGGGCCGGTCGGTGACGGCGGCCTCGGACGTCATAGCCATGAACTCCGAGGCCGCTGGCAGCGCACGGTACGCGACGGGCAGAGAATGAACTGGCCCACACCGCTCGTGAGGTCTACGCCCACGCCTGGCGATGGAGTGCCGCCACGCACTCACTTCAGACAAGGGTGTGCTCGGCCAAGTCGAGGTCTCCTTGTTGAGTGGGCTCGCTGGTTCATCGTGACGGCGACGCTCCTGGTGACTCCTGACGCCTCCAACTCCTGGAACTTGAGTCCCAGAAGATGAACTCAGGCGTGGGAGGCCCGGCAAGTTGTTCCAGGTCCGTCGTCGCCAGTGCCTCAAGTGCCTCGGTCGGCAGCGTGGAGGGCATTTCGAATCGCAGTCCCGTGGCGCGCTGCGCGACGGCGATCTTCGGGCCGAGTGCCTCTTGAGTTCGCAGCCGGCGCGGACGGAACCGGATCCCCACCCGTGACAGTCTGGCGAACGTGCGCGATCCGGCCTCCGAGGCGATTGCCTGCAGATACGGAATCAGGCTGGCCGTTCCCGCGAAGATCAACACATCCCGCAACAAGGGCCCTGCAGACGCAGTCGGTCTCGGGGGCCTGGCATGGCTTTCAACGGGGCGAACCCACGTGGGCAGCGTGGGCGGGCGAGAGGGAATCTGGGGCATGGCGGCAAGCTCTGCCTCGAACTCGGCGTCCCGCTCCGCCCGTTTGACCTGGTCCGCACGACGCCAAAGGGTGTGCCAGGGCTCGAGGTCCTGCTCGGTAGGGATCGAGTCAGGGTCGTCCCAGCACAGAAGCGTGATGAGCACCTCCCTTATGCCGTTCCAGTCACTCACCCTCGAATTGCGGACATCGAGGAGCACTGTGAGGACGCTGTTCCGGTTGACATCCAGGTCGAGTAGCAGGCCTCGTGCCGTGATCTCGTGGCTCGACGGGTCGCCGCGGCTCATCCTCAACTGCCGCACCGCCGTCACGGGTTCATCGACCGGTGACTGCTTTCGATCCCCAGCTGCGTCCGTCACGCGAGTTACCCCCAGGAAGGCCCGAGCGCAGGGTAGGACGTCGACCGGTCACCTTGTTGCACTTTCGCCAGACCGGGATCCCGAAGCAGTTCGGGATGCGGCGTGAACACGCGGAAGATCACCCGTTGGCTCACCATTGCGGCCTGCGACACGGCGTATGGAGGAGCAGTCCTGCCAAGGCAGTCTCGTCCGCCGACACCGTCGAGTCCTCCGCCATCGCCGCCACGCCAGGCCCGGGAGTCACACCGCTGGGTCGGGCAGCTGACCGGGCTTGGTCTCGACGATCAGCACATCGCTGCATCCGGCGGCTTCGAGATCCTGCTGGCGACTGCCAGCGCTCGGCTTGTCGTAGGCGACGGCGGACGAGCGGGGGACACCGTCGCGGTCGGTCCAGGTGAGCGCATAGTTCTGCATCGTGATCGGCATGTGGTCATCTTCGCCGCCTGCACTGACAATGCCCTACTCGCGCGGCGGCTGGCCCCCTCGTAGGCTGGCAGAGCTCGGGGCTTTTGCGGAGGTTTGCCATGCCCCGAACCGTTTGGTCAGGTGCGATCAGTTTCGGTCTAGTGACCGTGCCTATTCACGTTGCGTCCGCGACCGAGAATCACAGCATCCAGTTCCACCAGTACCACCTTGAGGACATGGGCCGGGTGCGGGTGCGGAAGGTGTGTGAACTGGAGGACCGGGAGGTCGGCCAGTCGGAGATCGGCAAAGGCTATGAGGTGTCGAAGGACAACGTCATTCCGATCTCGGATGCGGAGCTGCGGGAACTGCCGCTGCCGACGGCGAAGGCCATCGAAATCAAGGCCTTCGTGCCGCTGGAGGCGATTGACCCGATCAGCATTGCCGAGGGGTACTACCTGGTGCCGGACGGGCAGGTGGCGGCGAAACCGTACAAGCTCCTGCGGCAGGCCCTCAGCAGGTCATCGAAGGTGGCGATCGCCAAATACGCCTGGTCGGGCCGGGAACGCCTGGGCCTGCTCAGGGTGCGCGAAGACGTGATCGTTTTGCATGCGATGCGTTGGCCTGACGAAGTCCGTGATCCGGGCGCCGTCGACCCGCCGAACGAGAAGGTGTCGGAGGAGGAGATCGTGGGGGCGCTGGCCTTGATGGAGTCGATGAGCCGCGACGACATCGAGGGCCCCGAGTTCGAGGACGCCTACACCGACGCCATGGCGAAGATCATCGAGGCGAAGCGGGGAATCCGGGAGCTCCCCGAGGCTCCCGAGCCCGAACGACCCGGCCAGGTCCTTGACCTGATGGCCGCCCTGCAGGAGTCAGTGGAGAAGTCGAAGGCCGCCCGCGGCGAGAACACCGGGTCCGGTGCGGTGCACGAGCTGCCGAAGAAGAAGGCCGCCGCCAAGAAGGCGGCCAGGAAGCAGCCAGCCAAGAAGACCACGGAGAAGAAGACGACCGCGAAGAAGGCGGGGCGGAGGCCGCGCAGCGCCTAAGGGTTGTCCCGTAAATGATCTCCGAGCTGCCTCGGGCGTGACGGGCCGCGGACCGAGGCGCTCGTCTATCCCGCGAGGGCGAGGTTGTGCAACCGGGCAATGCCGAGCATGGCGTGGTGGACTCCGTCGCCTTTGAGGCGGCAGTCGCGGAGGATCTTCCACGTCTTCATGCGAGCGAAGACGTGCTCGACGCGCGCGCGGACCTGCTTGTGGGACTTGTTGTGCTCCTGCTTCCAGCCGGGCAGGTCCTCGCCCTTGGGCCGACGGTGGGGCATGACGAGCCCGGTGCCCGGATAGCCGCCGTCGGCGATCGTGAGCGTCCTGCCCACTGCGGCCTTGGCGCCGGATTCCTCCCACGCCTTGCAGTCGTTGCGGTTCCCGGGCAAAGGCCGGCCGACCACGACGATCAGCCGGGTATCGGCATCGATGACGATCTGATGGTTGGTGGAGTACCGGTAGTTTTTGGACTGCTCAGACACGGCCTGATCGCGGGTGGGCACCAGAGTGCCGTCCACGATGAGCACGGTGTCTTTGGTGAACCGCTTGCGAGTCTGGAAAGCGAGCATTGGCCCGAGGTGATCGATGATGCGGCCGGCCGCGGACTTCGAGACCCCGAACAGCGGGGCAAGCTGGCGCATCGTCAAGTTGGTTCGCCAGTACGCCGCCATTAGCAGTGCCCGGTCCTCCAGCGTCAGGTTCCACGGTCGGCCCCGCCCCACCGCATCCGCGCCCCCGCGGCGCAACATGGTCACCAGCTTGGCGAACTGGCGCGGGCTCAGCCCAGTAAAGGGGGCTATCCAGGTCGGCTCCGACGCCGTGATCACACCAGCCATCGCGTGATCATCTCAGTTGCACGTGTGGCGCTCTCCAGCCGATCCTGTGTACTCGACGGATGAGGAGGACGGCGTGGGGCTGATTCTGTTCCCGGGCGACGGGGACACCACCAGTCCGGATGTCGCCTGGTCCTACACCGGCTTCAACGCATTCCGCTGCCGCTTGGCGCAGGCGGAAGGGTTCGTCCTCGACGAGATGCGGGGCTTCGGCGGAGAGCGCTCATGGAGCGATGTCTCCACCACTTTGGAGCCTCTTCTTGACCGTCCGGACGACGGCGGCGGTGAGCTCTCGACGGCCGAGTGCACCGCGATCTTGCCCCGGCTGGAAGCGATCACCGGCGAATGGCACGAGCAGGCCGCCGACCCCTTGCTCGGGCAGCACATCGAAGACGCCCGACAACTGGCGCTCGTTCTACGCCTCTGCATCGACAAGGACGTCGAACTCCTCTTCCTGTGACTTCCGTTGATCCGGGTCCACTCACCATGACGGCCACAGTTACGGGACAGCCCTTAGCAAACATAATCCTCGACGGTCGAGAAGCCTTCGCATAGAGCCGCCAGCGAACGCGGCGCGCCCTGACCATTCTCGACCCCAAAGCGCGCAGCGCACCCGCCAAACCTGATTCCGCCAATTCCCACAAGGGGCCGATGATCAGAGAAATGCGCTATTAGAGATATAGCATGGCGTGGCGGTCCAAATGCAACTCCCGCAGCGTGTATAGCATGGCAACATGCGCCGCGCAGGAGTATTTCTATTGGTATTCTTTCTCGCCGTTGATGGTTTGGTCTTCTGGGCCAGTGCCGCATACGACATGGTAAATTACCCGCGGGAACAGTGGGTGTCCGCGGCGATTAGATTCATTGTTGGCGTTCTGAACCTAGTTGCGGCATGGAACGTGTGGCCCTACGCAAATGTCCAACAACCCACGCCTCGGCTTATTAGGCGTCGAGGCAGAAGGCAGCTATCCGCCAGCGACCCATGGGCACTTCCAGCAGTGATCGCAGCCCAGGTTTCAGCCATTCCTATGGTCTTGATCCCCATCTGGATCGAAATTGGGAGCCCAATCAATGACGGCATTGATATGGTGATCCTTTACGGCGCATGGGCAATGTTCATCTTCGCGAGCGCGGTTATCGTTGCTGCCTTTGCGCGGCACGTCTCAATGCCTGGGACATGGATTGCACTTACTGCACTACTGCCCGCTGCTGGGCTAATTCAGTTTTGGTACCTCAACTTCTATAAGCCATCCCACGATCGACCCAGCGTGGATGTAACGTCCTCAATCAGGGAAATTAGTCACACAGGGAGCTCCACGAAACTCCAAGCGACCATCACTCTGAAAAATACTGGAACCAATTCGGCGCAGGTCCTGGGGTCAATGTATATGGTGACCGGACATAGAATGGCATCAGCGGAAGCGATGTCCACCAATCAAGCCAGCAAGTTTCTTGACCTAAATTCGCCCGACCGGCGCCATTTTGACAAACCAACAAAGCTGCTTAGGTTTGATGATGTAATGCAGGCGGGCGAAGTTATGTCACCAGGACAAAGGTGGTCAACATCATTCGTCTTTGACGCTCCGGCCGAAAATGAAGACCTGGTCAGATTGACCGTTTCACTCTCCCTGCTTACCCATCTTGAACATTCGCGCACCAGCGCATGTAACAAAAAGCATTTCAAGGTCACTGGGTTTCAGGGATCATATAGATGCGTTCAGACAGATCTGCCCACGCAGAGTTTGATGAGAGAGGTGCTTGAAGATCACCCCATTGCCCGCACGGTAGTATTTTTCCCGTCCGGACCTGAGTGCCCGCACATCGAAACCAGATATCAGTCGGCAGATCGAAAATTTAAGAAAACTGAGAAAAAATATAAGGCGGAACAAGAAGATGCCCAGGTGATCGATTCTCTTGTTCGCGATCAGGCTATTGAAACATTCACAGAAAACCGCGTAGACCCTTAACCACCAATACGATCAGCGCATTGACCTCATCGCGTGATCAATGATCTCAGCCAGCTCGCCAGACTGATGCCGCAACCTCTCATCCAACTGATCAGCTAACGGATCGTCCTGGAGAGCAGCAACCCACCACTCATCCAGGTACCACATGGCCGCCGACAGCCTCGCCGAGCCGAGCCGTGCCGTGCCGTAGGTCCCGTGTTTGGTGTCCTCACCAACCAGATATTTTCGTCTCCCGGGAATTTCCCCAGACCCCACGTGCTCAGTGCCCCCAGCTCGCTGGGCTTTGGCGTCGGAGGTTGGCCCTAACGGTCGAACTATCGGTACTCCACCAACCACCAGGTTGTCAGCGATGCCGGCACTCGCCTGGCCGTCGGCCGACCGCTACCCGGCAACCGCAACGACTGCAAGGCATGGGAACTGTCCGGAGCGAAAGCCGCCGTCGGTACGACCACCGTCATCGCGGACGGCGGCTACCGGGGCACCGGCCTGGTCATCCCACACCGCCGAGAGAAGGGCCAGAGCGAACTCCCGGCCTGGAAGGAGGAACACAACGCCTCCCACCGCAAGGTCCGCGCCCGCGTCGAGCACGCCTTCGCCCGCATGAAGACCTGGAAGATCCTGCGCGACTGCCGCCTCAAGGGCGACGGCGTCCACCAGGCCATGCTCGGCATCGCCCGCCTGCACAACCTCGCCCTCGCCGGGTGACCGAGAAGACGATCAGGTCAGCCAGCCCGCCGTAGATCATTTACGGGCTTAGCTCTTCCTTTCAGCGCGAGGCAATGCGTAGGTACCGCCCGTGAGCGGGCGGAGCAGCGGAGGAGGTAGCGCCGCACGTATACCTTGAGGGATACTTCAGGCATGGCTGAAACCACTGTCAAGGTCGACACGAGTACCAGGGACACCCTGCAGGGCCTCGCTGCTGCTGAGGGCCTGTCCGTGAAGGCCTACATCGCCAAGGTGGCGGGGGAGAAGGAACAGGAGCGGGCCCTGCAGACGGCGACCGCCGCCTTCCGCCGCACCATCAGCGAACCCGGCATCATGGACGCCTTCGACGCCGAGTTCGGCGGGCTGCCGGCCGTCGCGCACGACACCTCGCGGGCGGCCTGACCTGTGCCTCCCGTCGTATACGTCGACTACCGGTGGTTCCTCGAGCGCCAGGAAGACATCCTCCGGGACGACCTGACCGTCAACGACTTCTCTGTGCTCGTCGGCTTGGCCCAGCGCCACCGGGTCGACCCGCCCCGGCATGACCAGCACCATCCCGACGCCTTCTGGCGGGCTGCGGTCATGCTGGAGGAGTGCGTGCTGCTGCGCCCGCTCCCGGCCCGCAACGAGGTGTACGGATACGGCGTCGCCATCGCCTACCTGGAGGCCTCCGGGGAACGCGTGGACACGAAGTTTGAGCTCTGGCGGGAACTGATCTACGACATCCGAGCGCTGCGGCTGGACTCGTACGGCATCGCCGAGAAGCTGCGTTCCTGGCGCCAGGACTGATCCTGGCCGGCGCCAGGGCGAGCTGGCTCAACAGGACGCCATCGGGGGTTTGCGCCCGGTGTTCTCCGGCATGCACATTCAAAGCTCAAATCTCCCTCTGGGAAGCACGCTTGGCCGCATGCGCGGGACGACGCGAGGACAACCTCGTCGGCATGACGCCGCCATCACCACCCTCGTCTCCGCCTGCATCGCAGCCATCGCCGCCTTCATCGCCCTCTACGCAGCCCGCGGCAACGCCGCCCGAGCCGGCTTCGACCTCGCCCGCACGCTCTACAACGACCTCACCACCGAAGCCACAGCCCAATCTCGAAGCGCCCTCGAGTTCTACCGACGCGGCAACGCACCCGCCGACCAAGCCCTGCCTGAAGTCATGAACCACTACTTCTCGCTGCTCTGGCAGTTCGAAAAGGTCTACGCCGGCCGCGAATCACTCGCCCGACAACGACGCCTCAATGGCACCCAACCTGCAGTCCGCTTCCTCGACGACATGATCGGCTACCACGTCAGCGAATGGGGAGCACGCTGGCTCCAACTCCACAACCTCATCGACATCCAGCTTGGCCCAGACGACCAGCTCGACGACCGCCACACCCTCCAAAGCTTCTGCAAGCTCGCCGACCAATTTCCGGCGGCTCGCGAAGCCGCACAAGCTATTCGGGCAGCCGTCCCCGGAACCAACCCCAACGACTGACCAACCTCAACTCATGCTCTGAACAAGGCCGTTCACTGCATGCCGCGATCCGGAGACGGACGTCATGCCGGGCATGAGCGACGAGCGCCTTGCACTCAAGCTCCGAACCGGCCTGTTCGCCATGCCCCGACTGGCAAGTTGAACGCGGCGATGGCTCAGGACCCCCACTCAGGGCTCCCGTAATTCCTGGTGGAGCAGCATGCGGCGTCAGATGCGGTGGATCACAAGGCGCAGGGGCGTCCTCCGCACTCGGCGGCCACCCACCCATCAGCCGTGTCAACAACGCTTCAGGTCAATACAGCTAGGCGCTGGCGTGTACGAGCTTGACGAGCAGCTCCGTGTCGCGTAGGTCGGAGAGGACCGTTTCCGCGCCGGCGCTGCGGAGAGTGGCCTCGTCGCTGCGCCCGGAAGCCACTGCGATGACGCGGACTCCGTTGGCATGGGCTCCCGCGATGTCCGCCGGGGTGTCGCCGATCAACACAGCGTTGTCCGCGGTCGTATTCGCGCGCTGCAGGGAGAGACGAACAAGCTCGGCGCGCACATCGTCGTCTTCCCCAAAGGCGCCCAAGTCCCAAAGGATTCGGGTGTCGAGGCCGAACACCTGGAGCTTGATCTGGGCGACGGCTCGGATGTTGCCGGATACCACGGTCTGCCGGACGCCGTCGGCGGCCAGGGCGGCCAGGGCGGCCGCTGCCCCGGGCAGGGCATGGCCGCGCTCCCGTAGTTCGGCGAGGCGCTTGAGGTGCTCGTGGGTGAGGGCGCGGGCGAATCGCTTGAAGTCCGACCGGTCCGTCGTGATGCCGTGAAGGCGCGCGGTTTCCCGGAAGATCACGGCCTCGGTGATGCCGTCGATCTTCGCTTGCTCGTGCATCGGCCGCCCGGTGGTCCGTGCGAAAGCGGAGGCCGAGAGTTCGCGGCCCACGCCCCGTGTGTCGATCAAGGTGTGGTCGATGTCCCACAGGACCAGTCGAGTCATGGTGGTGCCTCCCAACTCCCCAGCCGTGACCGGCTCTCACGAGGTCTCGCGAACGCGTGCGGACCGGACGTGCGGCCGCCATCAGGTGTCTACGCTGACGGTACGAGAGATGCCCGGGAAAGGGGGCGGACGTGCCGTCGACTCCGCCGAGCCTGCCCATCGGCCGCAGGATCAAGCACTACCGCCGCGCGAACGGTAACTTGTCGCCGTCGTCGCGGGACTGTGCGGTATCACCGAGCGCTACCTGCGCCTGATCGAGGCCGGACAGAAGACTCCGTCCGCCGACGTGCTGGCCCGCCTTGCTGCTGAGTTGGGTGTGCCCGTGGCTGCTCTGTTGACCGAGGACCCGATCGAGGAACCCCCGGCGCCCCACACCGCCGCTTCGGGTGTTGTCCACGCCCTCATGCGGCAGGCCCCCGCGGGCGGCGTTGATCCGGCAGCTCACGCACAGCTGCGCGAGAGGGTCGAGCAGGCCTGGCACACCTGGCAGGCCTCCAAAGACCGGTTCACCGAGGCCGCCCGCATCCTTCCCGGCCTGATCACGGACGTGGAGCACGCTGTACGAAGCCACCGGCACAGCAGCGATCCGGCAGCACGGCGCGAAGCGCTGCGGGTGGCTGCCGACCTCTACGGTCTGCTGCGTTCGTACTGCCGCAGAACCGGCCGTCTCGACCTCGCACTCATGGTCGCCGACCGAGCGATGCGCGCCGCCGAGGACGCCGACGACCCAGTCCGGATCGCCGCCGCGGCGTGGAACCTCGGCCATGTCCTGCTCTCGCACAGCGATGCAGGCGCCGTCGAAGAGGCCAAGGAGGTCGCGCTGCTGGCCGTCGAGCGGCTGCGCCGGGCCCCTGACAGCCCCGAGTCCGACGCGGTCCAGGGCGCTCTTGAACTGGTGGCCGTCGTCTCCGACGCTCGCCGCCGCAACTGGTGGCAGGCCCGACAGCGCCTGGAGCAGCGCGCCGCCCCCCTCGCTACGAGGGCCGGGGAGAGCAATGTCCAATGGACGGTGTTCGGCCCCACCAACGTGGCCCTGCACGCGATGAGCATCGAGATGCTCGCCGGCGAGGCCACGGAGGGGTTGCACCTCGCGGACCAGGTCAACACCAGCCGACTTCCTTCCAGGGAGCGGCAGTTCACGTTCGGACTGGAAGTCGCCCGCTGCCACGATCTGCGCCGCGAGGACGCCGCCGTCCTGGTCCACCTGCTCAGCCTCGAAGACCTCGCCCCGGAGGACTTCGCCCGCAGTCTGCTCGTCCGGGACATCGTTCTGGGACTGCAGAAGCGAGTCCGGCCCGTGTTCCGCTCCCAGGTCACCGGGCTCGCCGAGCGCCTCCAACTCGTCTGACGGAACTGGCAGTTCCCGGGAACTGTCAGTTCCGTCCGCCACGCCTCACCGGCCCTACCTTCACGCTCAGCGCAGTGAAGGGCGGAGTAGCGGATGATCGGCGGCGCGGCTGAGTTGAGGAGTGAAGCCGGGACGCACCTTGCGCTCGCCGGCGTCGGCTGGGACGCCATCAAGGTGTCGTCGCGGTTCCTCGCACTGCGGGCGATCGAGAACCTGGGCAACCCCGGTGCGATCACAGTGGATCCGCGTCCGGCCGCCTCCGTGCTGTATTTCCTCGTTCCTGCGGGCACCGCCGCCGACTGGCGGATGCCGCAGACCACGGCCTTCGGGCGGACGATGCACGTGGTCCTGCCGCCAGATCACAAGCAGACGCCACCTGGCCCGTACTGGCTGGTCCAGCGCGCGCAAGGAGTCACCCAGGCCGCCGAATTGCGCCAAGCGCTGGAGGAAGCCGCCGACCCGACAGCGCCGGGGGAGCCGGGCGTTGGAAGTGCGGGGCAAAACAGCGACCTGGCCTGCGCGTCTCGAGAACTGTGGCTGCCCCACGGTCCTCTTGTGCGCCTGCCCCTGGGTGGGGCCAGTGAGGGCCAGTGAGCACGTGAAGCCGAACAGCGGCCGGCTAGTGCGTTGTCCATGAACGTTTGCCGGGTGGGGACTGGTTGGTGGATGTTGGCGGCGCGGGGTGGTGGCCTCATCGTTGACGGCGACGTGATTGTTGTTGAGGGTGAGGTCGTGGATGGTAGGGCCGGTCAGGGCACGGCGGTTGAGTGATCAGGAAGGTCAGTGGCTGCGGCAGATTGTCCGGCGAGGCCGGCATGAGTCGGTGCGGGTGCGCCGGGCGCTGATCATCATGGCGTCGGCGTCGGGTACGCCCGTGACGGCGATCTCCCGTCTGGTTGCCGCGCATGAGGACACCGTCCGGGACGTGATCCATGCGTTCAACGAGAAGGGCCTGGCCGCGCTGGACCCTCGGTGGGCGGGAGGCCGTCCTCGCCTGATCAGCGATGAGGACCGCGAATTCATCATCGCGACGGCCACGACCCGCCCGACGGCGCTGGGGCGGCCCTTCACGCACTGGAGTCTGCGCAAGCTGTGCGACTACCTGGCCCGCAAGCCCGGCCGCCGGGTGCGCATAGGCCGCGAGCGGCTGCGGCAGGTCCTGAACGAGAAGGGAATCTCCTTCCAGCACACCCGCACCTGGAAGGAGTCCACGGACCCGGACAAGGACGCCAAGCTCGACCACATCGAGTATGTGACCAGCCGTTTCCCGGATCGGTGTTTCGCATTCGACCAGTTCGGCCCGCTGTCGATCCGGCCCTGTCACGGCACCGCCTGGGCACGGCGCAGCAAACCCGACCGGTTGCCCGCCACCTACCACCGCACCCATGGCATCCGGTACTTCCACGGGTGCTACTCCCTGGGGGACGACCGCCTGTGGGGCGTGACCCGCCGCCGCAAAGGCGGCGACCACAGCCTGGCGGCACTGAAGTCGATCCGCGCCGCCCGCCCGGACGGCGCCCCCATCTATGTGATTATGGACAACCTCTCGGCGAACAAGACCCCAGCCATCCGGGCCTGGGCCGGCCAGAACAAGGTCGAGTTGTGCCTGACACCGACCAGCGCGTCGTGGGCCAACCCGATCGAAGCCCAGTTCGGGCCGTTACGCACCTTCGTCATGGGCGGCTCGAACCATCCCAACCACACCGTGCTTGCCCGCAGGCTTCAGGACTACCTGCGATGGCGCAACGCCAACGCCCGCCATCCCGACGTCCTGGCCGCCCAGCGGCGGGAACGCGCCAAGGTCCGCAGCGAACGCCGGCAACGCTGGGGCCGCCCACGAACCGAAGCCGTCTGATCAATGTCCTGCCGCAGTGAAGGTTGAGCAAGAACTTTGAGCACCTGCACCTGCTTGATCCCGACATGGGGTCGTGGCCTCAGCCCCGCGTAAGACCATCAGAAGGCGAGCTGACCGGCGGCGCAGGCGCGGGCAGCGCGAGCCAGCAGGTGCGCGTCGGGACCGAGACCTCCGGGATTGGTCATACGGCGCCGGACATAGCCGAAGGCGAGTCTGGTCGAGGGATCCGCGAACCCCCAGCTACCGCCTCCACCGTCGTGGCCGAAGGTGCGGGCGGACAGGTAGGGCTGTGCATCGCCGGGCAGTTGGAAGCCCAAGCCGTAGCGGCTAGGGCAGGCCAGTGTCAGGTCGTGGCCGACAGAATGAATCTGCGCGAACTCCTCCTGTGTCTCCGCGGCAAGCAGGGCAGGCAGGCCATCCACGGCGTCAAGGCATGAGGCGTACATGCGCGCGATTCCGTGTGCGCTGGCCAGGACTCCCATCGACACCGGCCCGGCTGCACGGAATCGGCGGGCGTTGACGAGGCCGAGCCTGTCGGCGACCGGGACGCTGAATGCCAGGCCGGCAAGACTGTCGGGCGCCGGTGCTGGCACGGGGTCGGAGCCGGCCTGCTCGCTCGGCACGGGTGACTGGAGGGTCAGAACGCGAGGCTCGTATTCGGCGGACAGCCCCACGAACATGTCGATGCGCCGCGGCTCGCGCACCATAGCAGCGTGGAAATCGGGCAGAGTGCTGCCGGTGATCCGCCGCACCAGCTCGCCGATCATCGGGCCAATGGTGAACCCGTGGTAGCCGTGCGCGGTGCCAGGACGCCAAAAGGGGCGCTGGGAAGCCAGCCGGACGGCTGCCGCCTGGTCATCGTGGAGCTCGTCGAGGGTGAAACCGCCGTCCACGCCAACCAAACCGGCCTGGTGACTCAGCAGTTGCCGAACCGTCACGTCCTGCTTGCCGGCCACCGCGAACTCCGGCCAGTACCGTGCCACGGTCCGATCGAGCTCCAGGTCGCCCTGCTGTACGAGCAGCGCGGCGCAGACATATGCGGCAGCCTTGCCCACGGACGCGACGTTGAGCAGCGAGTCCTGCCGCATCTCCGGACCAGCCCAAAGATCCACCACCAACCGCCCGCAGTGATAAACCGCCACCTGCATGTCGTGATCCGGGTCGGCTTCCGCCAACGAGGCGAACACCTGCTTGACCTCGGTGAAGCCCTCCTCCGCACCACCATCGAGCCGATGCACCGGTTTCCCCCGTTCCCCGACCTGCTTGATCAACTCGATGAGACAACGTACCCCTCACACCGAGCCTCGCTGAGAACGCTCGGCCTTCGAGCGACAGAACGATCAACCCGGGCGAAGGTTAGTGGTCAACGCACTAGACAGCGGGCGGTTCGATGCCGAACTCGTAGGCGACTTCCCAGCGGACGTCCGGCACGGTGATGTCCGCCGTCTCCACCGCGCGGCCGTCACCGTCGTAGTACGTCCGCTCGATGATGAGGACCAGGTCGCCAAGGTGCACACCCAGGAGGTTGGCCTGCTCCTGAGTGGCTCGCCCCGGCCGCGGAACCTCCACCGCGGTGACGATGTCCACGCCGACCGACCGCATCCGCTCGACGACGCCCTTGCCGGCGAGCGGCCCCATCTCTGGCAGCACGATGGGTGTTTCACCGGTGATCGCCATGGGCTCCCAGCTGATCGAGAGCTGGGCCGGCTGGTGGTCCGCGAGGAACTCGTAGCTGGTGTGCACGCACAGGTCACCGGGCTCGATCCCGAGACGCTGAGCGATGTTCTCGGGAGCAGGGGTGCGGGCCTGCGAGTGTGCTTCCCACGTGCCCTGGCGGCCGAGTTCGGCCATGTCAGCGCGGAACGGACTGCCGCCACGGCGTTCCCTGTGTCGGGAGCGGACCATGCGCCGCCGTTCGCGGGGGTTGGCCACGTAGGTGCCGGAGCCGGCGCGTCCTTCCAGGAGGCCTTCGATGATGAGGCGCTCCTGCGCCTTCTGCAGCACGTTGGAGCCCACCCCGTAGTGCTGGGCGAGCTGAGCACGCGAGGGCAGTTTCGTTCCGACGGGCCACTCTCCAGCGACGAGTCGACGGCGCAGGTCGTTGGCAACCACCTGGTGCTGCGGCGGCTCGTCGTGACCCATGCAAGGACTCCGTATTGGTCGGCTCGTGGGACACCGGGTTTCAGCATCCCGATTGACAAGTTAATGCATCAGGTTCAAGCTAATGCATCAGAACTACGTTACGTGATCGAATGCATGCAGGGGAGATCCGTGAGCTCGCCGAAAGTCCAGGCCACCGCGATCGTCTCCATGCTCACCACCGCGCTTGGCGCGGCTCCGAGCCAGGACGAGTCGGACGAGCGGTTTCGCGTCGAAGCCGAGGTACCTGTCTCCCTCGGCGAGTCCGCACGGCTCGACCTCCTCGACTTCCTCTTCAACACGGCCGATCGCTTCGGCCACAGCGTGCGAAAGGACGGAACCTCCGTCATCTGGGCCGAAGTCGACCGGCAGGGGGAGCTGTGACCCCCGTGGCATCCGACGGCGACCGTTACCCCCAGTCCGGAAACCGCGCCTTGAAAGCTCCGGAGCTGAGCACATGATCGCGCCGACCGTGACACCAGCAGCCCCTCCGCTTGAAGTCGTGGGCACGCCTTCCAGCGGCGCTCACGTCGTCCTCTACACCAGCAGCTTTGACTCGTCGATAGCGGCAAAGACACTGGCTGCTGGGTGACCTCGCCCGCGCGCAGGGCTGGACGGTCCTGCATCACGCGTACGATCTCGCGCCGCTCGACGTCCCACGCCGCCGACGTGCCGGTTGGCTGACAGTCGAGTGCGCACTCGTCCGAGGCGAGGCTGCTGGGGTGGTGGCCCCCGCGGAGCACGAGATCGCTTGGCATCCGGGGGATCGCACAGCACTTCGGGTCTGGCTGCTCGGTGTGCCGGCGTTCGCCGCGTACCCGCAGGCCGGACAGCGACGCGATCACCGCGGGCCCGACGAAGACCACACCGGCACGACGTCTGCCGTCGACGCGCCCATCGACCGCATCTGGCCGACGCGTTCCTACGCGCTCGACCGGGCAAGCCTGCGGCGGGTGAGGTCGGAAGCCTTCACCTACTTGACCATTCTGGGCTGGCCTGGAGATGTCGTGGCAGCGGTCGAGGTCCTGGCCCGGCTTGCGGACAATGCCATCCGCCACGCCCGGCCCGCCGACAAGGCCGACGCGCGCCTGGACGTGCTCCTGGCGGTCACCGAGGACGACGCGCTGCGCATCGACGTGACGGACCCCTCTCCCGCCTTCCCCGACAGCGAGGCCGCCGTCCACGGCAAGAAGGGGCGCGGCCTGCGTCAGGTACGCCTCCTCGGAGCGGACGTGACCTGGAGCCTGGCCGAGGACGGCCGCAGCAAGACCGTCCGGGCCCGCATGGTGCCGGGGGAGGTTCCCGTATGACGCGCACTCCGCCGCCCGGCGCGACGGCGCCCGGGGACACCACCGGCTGGATGGACCGGGACAACGCGACGCACCGGTGGCTGCATCAGAACGGGCCCCACGTGCAGCCTGACCCCCGGTTACGGCTGGAACGGCTACGCAAGAACCTGATCCGGGCGGCCATGGAAGGGCCCGGCCGCACCCGCACACTCCGCGTGATCCTTTACACGCTGACCACCTCCCAGGGCGATCCCGAAACCGACTTCACACGGCTGCGCGCATATGCCCAGGACGCCTTTCAGATCAAGCGCGAGATCCACGACACGGCCTCCCGCCCGGACCGTGCTCCCGCACCGCAACACCGCAACGGGTGGCTGGCCGCCCGCCTCCTGATGCGCCAGGGCGCCGCAGACGGCGTGATCGCCATCTCCCGCCATGTGATCAGCCCCGACGACGCGCTCTACGAGCGCGAACTGCTGTGGATCGGCGACCACTTCGCGTTCATCGACCTGATCATCCCGGAGTCCCGATGAATGGCCCGATCCGCCGGATGGACGAGCGCGGCTGGGGCTGGCGCCAGTGGGTCCTGCAGCTCCTCATCGTCCTCACCGTCGCCGCATTCATCGTCCCCCTTGTCCTGTACGGAAGTTGAGACCCATGGCTGAGGCATCCCCCCACCAAATACCGCCCGAGCAGCTGCCGGGCCGCGAACCGCAGGCCGCACGGTCCGACCTCATCCCGACCTGCCCGACGGACCCTCGCCGGTGAACCTCTTCGGCGTGCCGGTCGGCGACAAGCGCTTCGACGTGGCGCGACTGCGCCGCGTCCGCGTCGTCGACGAAGCCACGGAGACCCACACATGAGCGCCCCAGCGAGCACCCCCAGGCTGGCGGCCGCCGACTGGGACCAGTGGTTCACCACCGGCCACCCCCAGCTCGTCAGCGACAAGGAGACCATGCACTTCCACCGCCTCGTCCGGCCGCGGCCGGGCATGAGGGCCGTCGACCTCGGCTGCGGCAGCGGCCAGTGGACCCGGCAACTCGCTGCCTGGGGCGTGAGCGTGAGGGGCTACGACTTCTCCGCCGAAGCCCTGCGCCAAGCCACCGCCGCCGGCCTGCGCGGCGGACTGTCCTACGACCGGTGGGACATCAACGCCGAGGCGATCCCGCCCGAACTGAAGCCAGGATGCCTCGACTTGATCACTTGCAGGTACGCCCTTCCGTACCTGGACTTCGGACGCCTGCTGACAGACGTGGGCCGCTGGCTCAAGCCCACCGGAACCTTCTACGCCCTCGTCCGCGTCCTCCCCGCTCCTCCAGGCACCGACGGCAAGTTCACCGACGAAGCCGGGCCGGATTCCGCCGTTGAGGCGTTCCGCCGCGGACTGACCGCACCGCAGCTCGCCACGATCGGCTCCGGCTGGGCCCACCACAAGCGGCACCAGCTCAGTCCACAGCGCCAGGTGATCGTGCTGCGCGGCTACGACGACACCACCCCCGACCGGTCCCTCGGCCACGGGGGAGTCCTTCAAACGCCCGGCGCCGGCGGCGATGCTCCCTCCCCCGAGAGCTACGCCCCGGCGCCGGGTCCCGGCCCCGGCTGCCCAGGCGGGCCGAAGGCGGGCCAGCCGCCCGCGCAGCACGCGCCGCCGTGCCCGGCGGCCGGGCCCGCTTCCCCGACCCCGCTGGCCTGCTCAGCCTCGCCCCCGGCCAGAGCATGACCGCGCCGCCGCCCGGCCCACGGTTCTTGGCCGACATGCGGCGGTGCGGTCCGCATCACCAGACCTCCCGTCCGCAAGGACGGGCAGGCGGATCCGGCCCGTGCCGGATCCGTGGCACCACCAGTCGCGAGCACCCGCTCCGCAACTGCCACAACACACAGGACGAGAGGAGGAACCCATGGAGGACTCGAAGTCACAAATCGCCGCGCAGCTCAGGCCCGTGCCCGCCGAGACGGTCACCACGCTCATCGACCCGACCAGCCCGGTACGGATCGAGGACGTCGAGGACGAAGGTCCCTGACGCGCAGCGCCATCTGACCCGGCGCGAAAGCCCAGCCCGCTAACCGCCGTGTGACGGCGGGCGACCGGGCCGGGCCCGACACCACGGAAGTGCCCCTCACAGCACACCTGCGAGGGGCACTTCCTCTCCCCGTCCCCAACCGGAGCCCTCATGATCCACGTGTACGTCGGGCCCACTCTGCCCCCCGACGAACCCCTTCTCGCCGACCCTGCCGTCCGCGTTCTGCCTCCCGCGCGCCACGGTGATCTGTTTGATCCCGCGATCGCCGACACGGACACGGTGGTTCTCCTTGACGGCCTGTACCACCAGGCGGCCGCCCTGCGGCACAAGGAGATCCTCGCTGCCCTCGCGCGGGGCGTACGCGTGATCGGCGCCGCCAGCATCGGCGCCCTGCGTGCCGCCGAACTGCATCGCTTCGGCATGCAAGGAGTCGGCAGCATCTTCCGCCGCTACCTGACCGGCGAGCTCACCGGTGACGACGAGGTCGCCGTCGGCCAGGCACCTGACGGCGACCGGCAGGCGCTGACCTGGCCGCTCGTCAACCTCCGTCATGTCCTGGATCTCGCCGAGCAGGACGGCATCGTCTCCGCCGCGACCGCCACCGTGCTGCTGGAGGAGTTCCGCGCGGTGTACTACCCGCAGCGCACCGAATCCGCGATCCGTGCCATCTGCCACCGCCACTACGCCAGCGCTCTGATGGTCTGGCTGCCCGTCCGACGCACCGTGGACCCCCACTTCGGCGACCTCAAGCGTCTCGACGCCCTCAAGGCGCTGCGTACCGGCCGGTCCGGCATCGAGCCGTTACTCCAGGCCCGGGCGGACGCCCTGCACTGGGACACCCCGTACCTGCGGCGCTGGCACGCACACTTCGCGGCTGAGCCCGTGGACGGCCTGCAGCTGCCCACCAGCTTGCGCATCGCCTACCAGCAGATCTTCGACCCCGACTTCCCCCAGCTGTGGCACGAGCACCTCGACCAGCTCTCGCGCCATCCCGGCGACGGCGAGGCGGAGATGCCGCTGGCCGAGCGGATGGGCCGCCTGACCGGCAACCACAGCAGCCCGCTGCCCGTCCATGTCGTCTTCCGTATCCCTGTCGACGTGCGCGACGAGAACACCGTGACGCGGCTCCTGGCCAACGAGAGCGCCCCCGACCGCACATCCCTGGCTCGCTGCCTCGCCGCGAACGAGGAGGCCCGCCGCACGATCACCGGCTTCATGCCCGAGACCGTCAAGGACGCCGAGGCCCGGCACACCCTCCAGCAGTTGTGGCGGTGCCCGACCACCGCGCTGGAGGACGCGGCGGCCGCCCGCGGCTTCCGCGGCGCTGCGCACGCCCTCGACACCGTGAAGGTCTTCATGGCCGGTCTCCTCGACGAACAGGCCCAGTCCGGCACCGAGATGGAGGCGGCCTCCGATGCCCACTGAGACGATCCGGCTCAACGGAACCGTCCGCGCCCGCACCCCCGACGACACCTGGAGCATCATCGCCCCGCACCTACCCCGCTACGGCATCACCCGCATCGCCGACCTGACCGGCCTTGACCACCTCGGCTTACCCGTGTCGACCGCGATCCGCCCCGGCGCCCGCACGCTCGCCGCCTCCCAGGGCAAGGGCGCCACCGACCGCCTCGCCGCCATCTCGGCCGCCATGGAGGCGATCGAGCTGTGGCACGCCGAACAGCCCCTCCCCGTCGACCAGTACGGCAGCGCCCAGGACCTCAATCCGCCCTACCCGCTGTGGTCGCTGCCCGTCCGCGTCCCCCACCCCGGCCTCGCGCATCTCCCGCTGGAATGGACGACCGGCACCGGTCTGACCACCGGTCGGCCCACGCCCGTGCCCACCCGCCTCATCTCCCGGGCACCGCGCACGATGTGGACGCCCGACGTCCTGCGCGCCACCAGCACCGGACTCGCCTGCGGCAACACCCGTGAGGAGGCGTTGCTGCACGCCCTGTACGAGGTCATCGAGCGCGACGTACTGCACACCGACGAGATGCGCGACGGCGCCCTGCGCCGCCTCATCCGCCCGGCCACCGTCGACGACCCGTACGCCCGCACTCTCATCGACCGCCTGCACCAACGGCAGGTCCTGCTCGAACTCGCCGCCGTCGAGGGCCCGTACGGGATCCCGGTGTGCTTGGCGTACCTGTGGTCCGAGGACTACCCGGCCTGGTTCGCCGGCTCCGGCTGCGACACCGACCCGGCTATCGCCCTGACCCGGGCCATCACTGAGGCCGCGCAATCCCGTCTCACCTGCATCGCGGGTACCCGCGACGACCTGCCCTCCCGCGACGAAGTCTTCGACACCAGCCCACCCGCCCCAAAGGCCGCGGCCGCCGCGACAAGCTGGAATCAGCTGGCGGACGGACCCGCCCTCGCGGACACCTTCGCAGACCAAGTCCAGGCCATCGCCGGCCGCCTCCAGGACGTCACCGGATACGAGCCGATCGCCGTCACTCTCTCCGGCCCCGATGACCCGCTGGCCGCGGTCAAGGTCATCGCCCCCGGTGCCCGCTCCCGTACTCGAAGGGCGATCCCACGATGACACTCCTCACCGACCGCGAGCGCCAACAGGATGCCCACTACGACCGATTCCACGCCGCCCGCGCCGGCAGCCCCCTGGTCTACCGGCTGTACGCACAGGCCATGGGCGACGCCTACCCGGCCGAAGTCGGCCCCTACAGCTCCTGCGACTGGACGCTCCTGGGATCCCTGATCGGCCGCCTGCAGCTGCGCCCCCATCAGGTTCTCGCCGACGTCGGCTGCGGCACGGGCGGCGCCGGACTGTGGCTGGCCCGCGCCCTGAACGTGCAGCTCGTCGGCATCGACGTCTCCTCCGTCGCCGTTCGCCTCGCCACCGAACGCCGAAGTGACTTCGTCCCGGACGAGCGCGCCCAATTCCGTGTCGGCACCCTGGAAAAAACCGGACTGCCCGACACCCACGTGCACGGCCTGGTCTGCCTCGACGCCCTCTTCAACGCCGGCGACCGCACCGCGGCCCTCACCGAGTTCCACCGCATCCTGGCCCCCGACGCCCGCGCCGTCATCACCCGGGGCCTGCCCGTCGGCCTCCGCCACACCATCAGGCCACAGGCGCGCTCCGCCGGCTTCACGGTCGAGCACATCGACCGCCGGCGCGACGAACCCGAGCTGTGGCGGCGCGTATATCAGCTCTGGATCACCCACGAAGATGACCTGCGCCGCGAACTCGGCCACGACCAGGCCGACCACATGCTGGCCGAAGCCCACCGCATGCTGCCCCGCCTCAATGACCGCCACGCCGTCATCGTCACGCTGCGCCGCGCTGAACCCACCCGCAACTCACCCGCCCGCTAGGCTCGCACGACCCCACTGAAGGAGAAGAAACAGGATGAACCAGCAGGTCGCGGTGCTGTCCGCCGGATCGTGTGGGCACGACCATGGCCATGGTGATGGCCGACGCCGGCAACTCCGTCACGCTGCACGCCCGCAGGCCAGAGATCGCTGATGCGATCACCACCCGGCACCAGAACCCGGCCTACCTGCCCGGCGTCGTCCTGCCCGCCTCGATTCACGCCACCACCGATCCCGCCCAGGCCCTGGCCGGCGCCGACAGCGTGCTCATCTCCATCCCCGCTCAGACCCTGCGCGCCAACCTCGCCGACTGGGCCCCCCACATCCCCCCGAACGCCGTGCTCGTCAGCCTCATGAAGGGCATCGAGAGCCACTCCGGTCTGCGGATGAGCCAGGTCATCACCGAGGTCACCGGCATCCCCGACGAGCACGTCGCCGTCATCTCCGGCCCCAACCTCGCGCGCGAAATCGCCGCCCGCCAGCCCGCCGCCTCCGTCATCGCCAGCACCACCGAGGCAACCGCGAAGGCCCTCCAATCCGCCTTTCTCACCCCGTACTTCCGGCCCTACACCGACACCGACGTCGTCGGCTGTGAACTCGGCGGCGCCGTGAAGAACGTCATCGCCCTTGCCATCGGCCTGGCCACCGGCCTGGGCTTCGGCGACAACGCGAAGGCCACCCTCATCACCCGCGGACTTGCCGAGACCGCCCGCCTCGGCGAACGCCTCGGCGCCGACCCCCTTACCTTCTCCGGCCTCTCCGGCGTCGGCGACCTGCACGCCACCTGCGCTTCCCGGCTTTCCCGCAACCGCACCTTCGGCGAACACCTCGGCCAGGGCATGACGGTGGCGGAGGCCACCGCAGCCACCCGGCAGACCGCCGAAGGCGTCAAGTCATGCAAGGCCATCCTCGACCTGGCCCACCGTCACGGCATCGAGATGCCCATCACCGAAGTCGTGGCCGCCGTCATCGACGCCGAACTCGACGTCCAGGACGCCGCCCGCCTGCTCATGGCCCGCACCCCGAAGCCCGAACGGTACGGCGCCTAGTCTCGTCGGCTTCCGATGACGAGCCGGCTGCGGGCACAACGGGCGTGGCCGCAGCCGCCGATCGGCTCACCTCCCGAGCAGCTCGTGGACCCGCGTAGCGAGCTTCAAGGGGGAGGGGAGGGCCCCGTACTCGGACGAAGTCGCCTTGTACTGCAGGGGCTTCACCCGCAGACCGGGCGCGCCAGGGAGGTGTGTGGCACCTTGGACGCAGGTGTGGTCCGCCACTCCCCCCGTGGTGGCGGACCACGCTTGTCTACGTTGCCGACGGCGCGGGCTCCGGCGGAGATGCCTCCCCGAGGACCTGTCGCAGATCGGTGTACATCCGCAGCCGCACACCGGGCTGGCCGGCATCCCGGGTGGTGCTCTCGGCCGTCGAGGTCCCCCACAAACGGGCGATCGCGGCCTGGAAGGCGAAGACGGTGGCATCGTCGAAGCCCGCCACGTCGATGACGAGCAGGCCGGGTTCGGACAGGTGAGTTTCTCGGATCGGGTCCACGTCTGTCAGTACGTGCTCGGCACGGCGGAGGTTCTGCGCCAAGCGCGGATTCACCCGATCGGGCTCTGCCAGTGGCAGCATCTACCGTCAGGGCATGACCAGTTCGCCGAACCCCCCTGACCAAGCATGGGTGTTACAGGTCACCATCTGGGCGGCGCCAGCCGCCGATCCGCAATGGAAAGCGCAGCTGAACCGGCTCCGCACGATCGCATCGTTCGACGACACCACGAAGACGTGGCAGGCGCGCCTTGGCGCCCTCGATCTGGAGGGACTGAACGTGCTGCAGGCTCTCCTCGACGCCGCCAGCGCCCATGGCACCCAGGTGCGTCTTGAACCTGCGCCCGTTCCAGAGGGCTGGGAAGGCCCCGTCTTCACGAGGGGGCCGGACGTGACCGCTCTGCTGGAGGCACAGGCCGACCACGGTCGGCCGCTCGGTCAGTTGCCTCTGGGCTGAGGAGACCGCGCCGGGTGAGGACTTCGAGCACGTAATCCGTCGTTCCGCCCCACGTCGAAGAGAACGGCCTTCCGGCCGGGTGCGCAACACGACCCTTCGGACAGGCCCTCCGCAGATGCCGTGTCTCGCTTCCTGGCAGCCGCTTCAACCGAGGGGCGGCGTCCGGGCGGAGACACCGGAACCGAGGGTTTCGGTGCCGGCCTGCTGTTCCGTGCCGGTAGGCCGTGGTGTCGGCTGGACGGTGCTTTCGGTGATGAGGGTGTGCGGGAAGTCGAGGTACGGCTTCCAGTAGGGGGCGCCGTGGAGACGGGAGCCTTGGGGGGAGACGGTGGGGCGGTGCCAGGTGGTGTGGTCAAAGCCGGCGGCTGCCAGGGCGGTTTCGTGGGCGTGGGTGGACCAGTAGTAGCCGGTGAGGCGGAATTCCTGGCCGGGGAGGTGACCGTGGAGGGTGACGGGGGCGCCTTCTGCGGTGCTAGTGCAGGTCAGGTCGAAGCCGTAGGGGTGGTACCAGCCGGGCGTGGTGTTGAAGTCAGGGTTAAGGCATGCCGCTACGAAACGGCCGCCGTTGGTGCGCAGGGCCCTGCGGGCGGTGCGGCAGATGCCAGTGAGTTCGTCGTGGGTGGTGGCGTAGGGGGTCAGATGGATGGCGATGACGAGATCGAAGGCGTGATCGGTCATCGGGTCCGGTCCCTGGTGGGCTACGTCGCGGTGCAGGTAGGTCACCCCCAGAGGGGCTTGCTGTTCGAGGCGGCGGGCGTGGTCGAGCATGCCGTGGGAACTGTCGATGCCAACGGCGCGGGCAGCTCCAAGCTGTTTGGTGCGGCGGGTGTACAGGCCGGATCCGCAGCCCAGGTCGAGGACGGCCTGGCCGGTGATGTCGCCGATGACGGCAAGGAGGCTGTGGGCCTCCACATGTTCGCGGAACGGCATGTGCTGGGCGGTGCGTTCGTAGGCCGGGGCCAGGTCGTCGAATGCGCTGTCCACAGCGGTCTCCTTGCAGGCTTCACCAGGTGACGGGCAGTAGGGCGGGGCGGGTGAAGAGGATGTTCTCGTCCCAGGGGATGTCGTCGACGGCGAGGGCCAAATCCGGCAGTCGAGCGAAGAGTTCGCGCAGGGCGATGTCCAGGTAGAGGCGCGCGAGGCTGGAGCCGAGGCAGTAATGGGCACCGTGGCCGAAGGTCAGCGAGCCGTCCGTGCTGCGGCCGGGATCGAATTTGGCCGGCTTGGGATAGCGGTCCGGGTCCCAGCAGGCGGCCAGGAACGGGGTGATGACGGCCTGTCCGGCGTGGATGGTCTGGCCGTGCAGGGTGATGTCTTCAGTGGCGACGCGAGGGTTGGAGAGGTAGCCGTTGTGGTGGTAGCGCAGGAGCTCTTCGATCGTGGCGGGCCAGCTGTCGGGGTCGGCGGCCAAGCCGTGGTGGTAGCGCGGGTGGCGCAGCACGGTCACCACAAAGGTGCCGGTGGGTGAGATGAGCGGGTCGACGCCGGTGACCATGAGGTAGTCGACGGTGCCGATGAGCTCCTCCTCGCTGATGGTGCCCTCGCGGTGGGCGGCGAGCAGGGCACCGATGGGGTGGTCGGCGGCGGAGCCGTTGTGCGCGTCGAGCACGGTGCGGGCCAGGGCGCTGATCTGCGCGGTGGCGTCCGCGATGGTGGCACCGTCGGCGGTCTGGGAGGTCTGGGTACGGAAGCACTCCAGGTAGCGGGTGCGCAGGGCCAGGGGAATGCGCAGCATGTCGCAGTTGAATCGCAGGGCCAGCGGTTCGGCGTATCCGGTCATCAGGTCCGCCGGGTTGGGGCCCTGGATCATCTCGTCCAGCAGGGCGTGAGCCAGGGCACGGATCGTGCCGGCGTAGCGGGTGACTGCGGCGCGTGTGTAGTAGGGGGTCAGGATGGTGCGGATGCGGGTGTGGTCGGGCGGGTCGAGATTGAAGATGCCGCCCTTGACGCTGTTGAAGTCCTCGCCGGCGATGCGGGGCGCGCCGGGGTAGGTGAGGTTGCGGGTGAAGCGGTGGTGGTCGGTGGCGACCGCGCAGATGTCTTCCCGGCGGGTCAGGAGCCACATGACCTCGCCGGAGGGCATGCGCACCGGGCAGACGGGTCGTTTTCTGCGCAGCGTCTCGTACAGGGGCGGTGGCGTGCCATGCGGGCCAGGGGGGAGAGGCCAGTCGAGGATGTCAGCGCTCATGTGGGCCCTCCGGTGGTACGGCATCCAAGGTGACCTGGGCGTAGCCGTGGCGGTCTGCGGGAACGAGTGCGGGCACCTGGCCGTCGAAGAGGGCCATCTGGAGAGGCCAGGGTTTGGGGTAGCAGAAGACAGCGCTCTCGGCGTCGACGATCCCTGCGACATCGAGCAAGTAGGGAACTTCGGCCAGGATGTAGTCGACGTTGCGGGCGACTGTATCGGCGTCGGGGACTCGGTCGGTTACTGTGCGGAGGTAGGCGCGCGCGTTCTGTTCGCACAGGTCACGGAAGAGGGGCTCGCTGTGGAAGGCGTCGATGCCTGCCCGGTGCAGAGCCTGGTAATGCGGATGGGCGGCCTTGGCCGTCCAGGTGTGGACCCGCGGTTCGCGGCCCACCCGGGCCAGTGCTGTCTTGGCGGCCCCGCGCAGTGTCCTGACCGCGTTCAACGTGTGCCGGACCGCGGCGCGCGGCGCCATCCCGGCAGCGATCTGCCCGTACGCTGCCTCGTAGCCGGGCAACAGGATCTCCACCTGGTCGAACCAGTCGTCGGCCCAGGCCACCAGAAGGCGGATGGTCCGTGGGGTGAAGAAGGAGTTGAACGGGGAAAGCCCCAGCACCGCACAGTGGCGTTTCTCCAGGACCCGACGGCATCGCTCCCGGTGCACCCGGATCCGTACGACTGTCTGCGCAGCAGCCGGGTCAGCGCCAGCGTGGCGCGGGGCAGGGGAGAAGACGAAGTCACCTGAGCTGTTGGTGTCCGCATCGCGGTCACGGCACAAAGATATGTCCCTTCTGAACTTCACCTCGGCGATACCCCTCACACGGTTCGGGGGAACCGGGAGTTGCCCTGCGGCCCCTCAGGCCGCGAACCGCAGGCACTTACAGCTCTGACGCAGTGGCCTGATTCCCATGGCCGTCCCTGTAAAGCGGCTCGTACACACCCCGGCGTCGACGGGCCGACAGCCGCGCTACGAGTTGACTACCGCTTTCAACTTGCCCTGCGCCTTGGCGAAGACCTCCCCTGCGCGATCCTGGGCGAATTTGGCGACCCCGAACGGGACATTGGGCTTGGCCTGCCCAGCGGACCCAGCGATGGCTGCTTCGGGCACCATGCCGGCGGTGATGTCGCCAAGGCCATTCGGGCCGTCGGCGAAGGCAGGAACAGCGACCGTGAGCGGGGCTGCGGCCAACAGGGCGACAGCGAGGATGCGCGGCATGGGCTTCATACGCTGCAAACGATCAAGTCCCGGGAACGTCACCACCGGTTCGGCGCCATGACAGCTAGGCCGTGTCCGATGGGTCGTGTGACGCTCTGGCTGGGAACTCGTTTCGGGGGACATGGGGCCGGGGGGTCTTTCGGATGAAGAGCGGGCTCGGCTGGAGCCGCACTTGCCGGCGAATCGCGGCCGGGGTGGACGCTGGCAAAGCCACCGTCGTGTGATCAACGGGATTCTGTTCCGGCAGCAGACCGGCCTCCCTTGGCGGGACCTGCCGCCCCGCTTTGGCAGGTGGAAGACGGTTCATGACCGTCATCGCAGGAGGCCGGGCCCGTTCGGCGTGAGCGTCCCACAGGGGACCGCAGCACGGTCGTGCGCTCACCCAAGTTCGAGGCAGGGTGCCGGTCTCGACCCCATTGTTGGCCGGAGATGTACGCCGAGGAGTCTCAGCAGCGGGCCGGTCATGGCGGTGGTGACGACGGCCATGACCACCATCATCGAATAGAAGCTCTGGTCGATCAGGCCCTTCTCGAGTGCGACAGCCAGGATGACGATCTCGGTGAGCCCACGGGTGTTCATCAGGACGGCGATGGGCATGGCCACCGAGTGTGCCAGCCCGGACAGTCGGGCACCGACATACGCTCCGCCCGCCTTGGAGAGCACGGCCACACCAATGACGGCGATCAGGGTGAGCACCGTGGCCGGAGTGAAGGTGGACAGGTCGACCTTCACTCCGGCCACGACGAAGTACAGCGGCAGCAGGATGTGCCCAACCTGCTCCATCTGCCGCATGATCTGGGTGCGCAGGGTGCCGAGCACGTTGCGCGGCATGACCGCGCCGAAGGCGAAGGCGCCGAAGATGAAGTGGATTCCGAGCCACTCCGTGGCGGCGCAGGAAAGCATCAGACCAGCAACCAGCAGCGGTATCAGCCGTTCGACGGGCCGGTCACGGTCCTGGACGCGGCGCACGACAGCACCGAGGACGGGGCGTACCACGGCGATCATGAGCACCAGATAGACCGGCAACAGCGCCATCTGCCACTGGCCGAAGGCACTGGCGTACGCGACGACGCCCGCGAGGCCGATCCAAGCGACCAGGTCACCGATCGCCGCAGAGGCCAGGGCGAGGCTGCCCACCGAGTGCCGGTTGAGACCGCAGTCGGCGAGGATCCGGGCCAGTACCGGGAAGGCCGTCACCGACATCGCCACACCGACGAAGAGGACGAATGCGGTGTGATGGCCAGGGGCGTACATGGCGGCCAGCGGAACAGCCAGCGCGACGCCCGCGGCCATCGGGACGACAACGGATCCGGCGGCCACACCTAGGGCCGCGCCGCGGCGGTCGCGCAGGAAGCCACCGTCGAGCTCGTAGCCGATGAGGAACATAAAAGTGGCCAGCCCAACATTGGCGAGAGCGCCGAGCAGCGGCTTCACCTCGACGGGCAGGACGGCCTCAGCGTTGGCGGTGGTGATGACCATGGGGCTGGCGAGCAGTCCGGCGCAGATCTCTCCGACAACGGCAGGCTGGCCGACGCGGCGGGCAAGTCCGCCGAAGACGTGGGCGGCTCCGAGGACGAGCGAGAGGGCCAGGAAGAAGTCTGCGACGGTGCTTCCGGTCATGGAAGAGTTCCTATGCTTCCGATCATATGAGCAGAGCCCTGCTTCCAGCCGGGACCGCGAAGCCGCCGACACCGACACCCCGCAGCGCACCCACGAACGGGTCGGGGATCACCCTGTTCATGCGGAGCAGGGTCGCATCGAGAATGCCCTCAATATGACGGGGCGACACCGGCGCACGGGAGCACGATCGAACGGGCCCCGCCTGTGTCGGCGAGGCCCATCGTCGGTCACCCTCAGGGGGCGTGGCCAGAGATTCTGAAGGATTCCCGCGGTGGCCTAAGTGGGAGCGCTACGGCACGTCGACGGGGGCGAAGATCTCGGCGGTGCCGAAGAGCCCCGAAATGAGGGTGACGAAGTCGACCTTGCTGTTCAGCAACGCGTCGGGGTCGATGGCGCGCTGGGCCTCGTCCCAGTACTCCTCCTTGAGCCGGGTCCGGTCGTAGAAGACGCGTACGAACTCCAGGATCACGCCGAGGAATTCCTGGTAGTTCTTCTCGTACCGGGTGAGCACCTCCTCTTCGGACTCGGGGTGGTCCAGGACGCGCCCGAGGCCATCGGCGAGACGCTCGGCGGCTCGCATTGCGAGCGTCACGCCCGAGGACAGCAGCGGGTCGACGAACGCGGCGGCGTCCCCGACCAGGGCCCACCCCGGACCTTGGAAGCGTGTCGCCTGGTACGACCAGTCCTTGATGGTGCGCACGCCGCTGACCTGGACCGCGTTCCGGGTCAGACGGCTGACCTCGCAGGTACGGGTGAGCTGCTCGTGAAGGAATGCCTCCGCGTTCTGGGGGGCTGCCTTCTTGTACTGCTCCACAGGGGTCACGTAGCCGATGCTGACCGTGCCGTCGGCCAGGGGGATGTACCAGATCCAGCCCTCGGGAAGGTTTTCGACGAGGGTGTCACCCGCCCGGTTGCCGGCGTAGAGCTCGCAGCCCTGCCAGTACGACCACACGGCGATGTTGCGCAGGTCGTCGTGCCAGTTCAGCAGGTCGAACCGGCGTGCCAGCAGGTGCTGCTGTCCCGAGGCGTCGACGAGCATCCGGCATCGCGCGGTCCGCGGGGTCACCGCTGCCTTCGTCTGGTAGGTCACGCCCGTGACGCGTTCGCCGTCCTGGACGATGTCCTTGACGGTCGCCTCCTCGACGACGACCGCACCGAGCTCCCTGGCCCGCGCCAGCAGCAGTGCGTCGAAGTCGGCCCGGCGCACCTGATGCACGTACTCGTACGGCGATCCTTCGTTGAAGCGGAAGTCCCAGGGCTCTACGCCCGCGCCCCACACGAACGTCGCTCCGTACTTGCGCAGGTATCCGATCTCGTCCAGTCGCTCGCGCAGGCCCATCCGTTCCAGTGCGGGCAGCAAACCGGGATTGAGTGACTCCCCGATGTGGTAACGGGGGAACTTCTCTCGCTCGAGCAACAGCACCCGGCGGCCATCCTTGGCCAGCAAGCCGGCTGTCACCGCCCCTGCTGGTCCGCCTCCGACCACGATCACGTCGTACTGCTCGTCGATACTGATCTCGTAACTCCTGTCGGCTTCATGGTGGATACGGTCTGCTGTGCCGCAGGTCGGTGGGCGTTGAGCGGCCTCGGGGAAGACCTGGCACAGCCGCGTTAGCCGCGGTGAACAGCACGGCAGTCAGCTGCGGACGAGGGGACCAGGGCTGCTTCGGCCGGAATCCCGACTAACAGCCCGAGGCAGGCGGCAGCCATGAAGGGCAGGTGCCGACGGCCGAACTCCAGGCCGCCGCGTGCTTTCGCCCAGCGGGAGTGCTTCCAGGAAAGCCGCAGCCCAACAGCAGCCCCGACGGCAGCATGATCAAGTCCAGGTGCGTCACACTGCCAAGTCCAGGGAGATGCGGCGTTCAGGGCGCGCCAACCGGTTCATGATCGTGGACTCCTGATCCAGATGCAAAGAAACGGAAATCCCGAAGGGCGTGTTCAGCCGTCTCTTAGAGCGCAGCTTGGCGAAAGCGGCTGCGAGGAAATGATCGTCCGCGGAGGGACCCCCTCGGCCAACGCCACGGAACGTTACCGGGTCGCACCGGTTGAATCTGCGACGCGGGCCACTCTGGCGTGCGGAAACACCCGAATGAGTGGCTTGCCGTCCCCTGGCCCCGTGAGTGATCGTTTCCACGTCGGAGTGCAGGATGTGACGAGAGGACGCGTTGCTGCTGCGTGTGGGAGAGCGGTTCGGCCGGATCGAGCCACGGCGACGGATGCGGGACTACCTGCGCGGTTTGCTGGGCCCGGTGGGCCGCAAAACAGCTGGCAGATAGCCGAGCACGCAGGCCACAGCACCCCGTACGGACTGCAGCGGCTGCTGCCATGGTGCCAGTGGGATCCGGACGAGGCGGTCCCGCGGAAGGCCCTGCCGACGTTGTCCTACACAGCGATCAAGTCGCATATCCCAATGAGCGGTTGTGGCCGTCACGGGCTCCGGGCGGCCAAGTCTTTTCAGCCATCGAGCGGCGACAAGCTCACTGCCATACCCGGAGTCCTCGGGCTCACCGATCCTACGAATGACCGGCGTGGACCCGCGCCAAAACGGTAGGAAAGCTTATGTCGCACGACGGCCGTGCGCGTCCTCTGCACGACCGCCTCCGTTCCGCTGCCGGGCTGACGAGGACCGGGAGCTGATGGCGAGGGCGGCGGGGTAGATCACCTGGTGCCCGTAGCGGGTGCGGGCGCGGTCGGCGACGGCTTCGATCGCGAGGGGTTTGTCGTCCGACGCGTCGAGGGTGAGTTGCCGGGTGGCCCGGTCGTCGGGCCGAAGGGCGTCGGCGCGCAGTGCGATGTTGCGGACTCGGGCGCGTTGGAGGCCGAGGGAGTCGTACACCGCGTAGGCGGCGCGGGCCAGGAGGACGGTGTGCTGGGTGGCTTCGGGCAGGGTCCGGCTGCGGCGGGTGGCACTCAGGTCGGCGTAGCGGATCGTGCAGGTCACGCCGGTGGCGATCTGGTCGGTGGTGCGGAGGCGGGCACCGAGGTCGTCGGCGAGAGCGAGCAGGATGCGCCGGTGGGCGGCCGGGTCGAGTTCGTCCCGGGCAAAGCGGTGTTCCGTGCTGAGGCTCGCCGGGGCCGGGGTGGGGTCGACGACCGTGGTGTCGCGGCCCTGGGCGTGCTCGTGGAGGGCGCGGCCGGCGCGGGCACCGAGGAGGCGCTGCAGTGTGTGCTGAGGGACGTCGGCGACGTCGCCGACGGTGTGCAGGCCGTACTCGCCCAGCAGCGCGGCGGTCTTCCCGCCTACGCCGGGAAGTTCCCGTACGGGCCGGGGCCGCAGGAAGGACGCGATCGCCTCGGGGGAGTCGTCGATGACGGTGCGCCGCCCGAGCGGCGTGAGGGCGCAGGCCATCGTGGCGAGCATCGGGGTGCCGGCCACGGCCGCCGAGCTGCGCACCCCGAAGTAGGCGAGCGCGCGGAGCTGGACGAGTTCGGTGACGCCGCAGGCATCGCGCTGCCACCATCGGGTCGCCCCGGTCAGATCGAGGAGGGCACCGTCCTCAAGCATCTGCACGCGCGGTGTGAAGTCCTCCAGCAAGCGGCGCAGCCGTTCCGGGAGTTCAGGGTCGGCGTCGGGCGGCAGGTCGAAGGATAGTCGGAGGATGCTGCGGCCGCTCATCATGATCACCCTGCGCTTCCCTGGCTTCGGTGCCCGAGTCGGCGCAGGTCCGCGGAGCGGGTCCCGGCGGGCTGGAGATCGGCATATGGGTGAATCCGAGCCCCGGCCGTGCCGTCGGCGAGCGTGCGCTGGGGCGTGTTCGGCTGTGCCGGGGTGGGGGCCGGGCCGGTGCGGCCGAGGAGGTCGAGGGCGGCCTGGGGGCCGTGGTCGCGGCGGGCGGCGGCCACCTCGTCCAGGTCCCAGGCCATCTCGCCGACGACGGTGCGGCGCGGGCCGCGGGCGGTGACGGTGCCACGTACCAGCAGAAGCCCGGAGTGGAACACGGTGTGCGCGACGTGCTCGTGCGAGTCCTCGAAGAAGGCGATGTCGACCAGGCCGGAGCCGTCCTCCAGGGTGCAGAAGATGACGCGCTTGCCGGACGGGATCGGCGGCGTCTGCGTGGAGGCCCGCACTCCGGCGACCAGCACCTTCTGTCCGGGCACCATGCCGCGCAGGTGGGCGGCATCGGTCGCGCCGAGCTCGCGCAGCAGCCGGTGGTGGTGCTCCATCAGATGCTGGCTCACGTCGATGGAGAGGGTGTCGAGTTCGGCGCCGAGCTTGTCGCGGCTCGTCATTTCCGGCAGGCCGCTCGGGGCCGCGGTCACCAGCTCTCCGCCCAGCGGCAGCTGCCCGTCGGTGGCGGTGCGGTTGCGGGACTGCCGGTGCAACTCGACCGCCTGCAGCAGCAGGTCCCGCCGGGTCAGGCCGGGGGAGAGGGCATCGAGGGCGCCGATACGGATCAGGCGCTGGGCGAGCGGCAGGGACGGGCGGGCGCGCAACCATAGATCCTGCAGCCCGGTGTAGGGCTGGCCGGCCGCCAGGCGGGCGGTCTCCGCCTCGCTGATGCCCTTGACCGTGGAGAACGCCAGGCGCACCCCCCAGCCCTGCCCGGTCTCCTCCACACTGTGCTGCCGGCGGGAGTGGTTGACGTCGACGGGCAGCACGGAGATGCCGTGGCGGCGGGCGTCGGCGACGAGGACCCGGCGCGGCCACATGCCCGGATCGTGTTCCAGCAGACCGGCGTACAGATACGCCGGGAAGTGCGCCTTCAAATATGCGGACTGCAGAGCGGGGACGGCGAAGGCCACCGCGTGCGCGCGGCAGAAGCCGTACGCGCCGAAGGAGGAGACGATCTCCCACACCTCATCCAGCACCTCCTTGGCGTAGCCGCGCTCCCCGGCCGTGCGACGGAACCAGGCCTCGACCTTCGGCAGCCGGTCGGGGTCGGCGAGGGCGCGGCGGGCGACGTCACCGGCGGCACGGTCGCAGCCGGTCATCCTTGCGAGGATGGCGATGATCTGCTCGTGCCAGATGACCACGCCGTAGGTGTCGTTGAGCACCGGCTCCAGGTCCGGGTGCGGGTATTTGGGCGCGGCGCCGTGCCGGGCGGCGATATACAAAGCGGGCATGCCCCCTGAGACGGGTCCTGGCCTGAAGAGGCTGATGTCCGCGACGACGTCCTGCATGTGCCGCGGCTGCAGACGTCCCACCAGATCCTGCTGACCAGGGCTTTCGAGCTGGAAGAGGCCGACGGTGTCCGAGGCGCGGATCATCTCGAAGGCCTGCTGGTCGTTCAGGCTGACGTGGTCGGGGTTGTCGAGATCAAGCAGGCGTCCGGTCGTGCGGCGGATTTCAGCGACCGCGTACGCCATCGCGGACTGCATGCGGACGCCCAGGACGTCGAGCTTCAGGAGGCCGAGATCTTCGACGTCCTCCTTGTCGGCCTGCACCATCGGGTAGCCGGCCGGGGTCGGCTGTACTGGAAGCCGGTCCAGCAGTGCCGCGTTCGACAGGATCACTCCGCATGGGTGCATGGCGTAGCCGCGGGGCAGCGCGTCCAGTCCTTCGGCGAGTTCCCACAGTGGTCCGAACTTCCCTGCTTGCGCAGCGAGTTGGCGTAGCTCCGGCAGCTCGGCCAGGGCGCCGCGGATGTCCCGGGCGCGGAGGTGCGGAAAGCTTTTGGCGATGTCGCCGACGACCTGCGGCGGAATCCCGAGGGCGAGGCCGGTGTCCCGCAGGGCGTGCCGGGCCCGGTAGGTCTCGGGCATGCCGGTGACCGCGGTCCGCTCCTTCCCGAACCGCTTGATGATCGCGTCGTACACCTCCAGGCGGCGCTCGGACTCCACGTCGAGATCGATGTCCGGCAGCGACGTACGCCTCTCGCTGAGGAAGCGCTCGAACAGGAGCCGGTGTTCGAGCGGGTTGGCGGTGGCGACGAAGAGGCTGTGGTTGACCATGGAGCCGGCGCCGGAGCCGCGCGCGGCGACCCGGATCCCCAGCGCCCGGGTGTCCGCGACGACCTGGGCCACGGCCAGGAAGTACCCCTCAAAGCCCAGCCGGCCGATGACCTCCAGCTCGTAGCGGAGCTGTCGTACGGCACTTTCGTCGGTGTCCAGGCCCCGGGCGACCATCCCGGTCTCACACCGCTGCCGCAGCAGCCGCATGGCCGAACCGCGCTCGGGGCCGGCGCCGACGACGGAGGGTTCGGGGAAGTGAGGACGCCCGAGCCCGAGATCGGCCGGGGTGAGGGTGCAGGACTGGCCGGTGGCCTCGGTCTCGGCCAGGAGGCGGGCCGCCCGGGCGGGGTCGTCGCCGACGGCCTGGGCGATGCGGTCGGCGGCCGCGGCCATGACGGCCGGGTCCTTCAGCCAGCGTTCGCCGCCGTCCAGGTGCCGGCGGTCGACGGGCCGCAGCAGCCGGGCCGCATCCAGTACGTCGGCCAGCCGGTGCTGGCCGGGGTCGGCGTAGCGGACCGCGTTGGTCACCACCGTGCGGACGCCGAGCTGGTCGGCCAGGCCCATGGTGCGCGCGGCCAGCCGCAGTGAGCCCGCGCCGGTGGCCTGCCGTCCCAGGTATACGGCCTCCAGCCGCAGCTGCTCTCCGGCCAGCTCCCGCCACGGCGCGAGCAGCTGCTCGGCGACGTCGGGGCGGCCGGCGGACAGGGCCCGCACCGGTTCGGAGGCCGGGCCGAGCAGCACCACCAGGTCCTGGTCGGCGTACGTACGCAGGGTGGGCCAGGACACGACCGGCGCCGCGCCGTCGGCCTCGGTGTGCGCGGCGGACACCAGGCGGCACAGCCGTGCCCACCCGGCCGCGTTCTGCGCGAGCAGGGTGATCCGCAACGGCGGTTCCACCACGTGGGCGCCGCCGCGCACGGGCGTACGCGGCCGGCCCGCGGCCGGGTCGGGCGGGGCGAGCGGGGCGACGGCGACGTCGACACCAAAGACGGGGCGGATACCGGCGGCCGCGGCGGCGGTGGCGAAGCGGACCGTGCCCGCGACGGTGTCCCGGTCGGTGAGCGCGAGCGTCGTCATCCCACGCTCGGCAGCGCGCTGCACGAGGGCACCGGGGAGGGATGCGCCGTAGCGGGCGGAGTATCCGGAGGCGACGTGCAGATGAGTAAATCCACAGTGCTGCACCTCCCGCCTCTCGCGTGCCCCTCCCTGATCTGCGTCCCCTCAGACCTCCACCATAATCGATAATACGTTCGAATGCGCGGCATGACTTCGTCCTCATGTCGCGTGAGGCGGGCTTTACAGCGGTGGCTGGCACGGCCGTACCCGCAGCGTGATCTTCTTCCTCGATCTGCGGAAGGCACCAACAGCGGCCGTCACCAGGGGCCGTGCGGCGTCTTCGGGAAGGGGGCGCGCGTAAACGGGCGTGCGCCTGTTCGCCAAAAAGTCTTGTGGAGCGACTGAACGTTCGAGGCCTCTGTGCGATGGGATGACTTCATACAGTGATCACGCGCCGGGCTTCGTCCGGCGTCGACCCGATAGGGGAGCCGTGGTGGATTGGGGATGGGGCGACGTGACGTCAGCGGCAGTCGCGGCGCGCGTCTTCGGCCGGGACGTCGCATTGTTCGGACGGCGACTCCTGGGCGCCGGGGTTCGTGTCGGAGCGGCTGAGATCGCCCGTGAACGGCGTGGAACCACCGAGCCGACGGCCTCAGGTGAGAGCGCGAAGGAGGCCCGATGACCCGCCCGGTGCCAGACCCGCCGCTTGACTTCCAGGCCTTCTACCAGCGCTACCACCGCGCCTACCTGCGCTACGCGTACCTACACCTCGGGGAGCGCAAGGCCGCGATCGAGACGGTGGAATCAGTCTTCGTCCAGCTCCTGGAGAGCTGGTCCGACGTCCTCACGCAGCCCAGCGTGCAGCGCTACGCCCACTCCGTGCTGCGCCGCACCCTCGCCAACCAGATGGTGCTGCGCCACGGCAACACGGCCCTGGTGGAGACGGCGACCTTCGCCAAGGTGCGCATGGCCACGCGCCGACAGCTGGAGGTGCTGGAGTCCTCGCTCGGCCTGTACGCCGCCATCGCGCGCCTGCCCGAACGGCAGATGGACGTCGTCGTCATGCGCTTCGTGCTGGGTTACGACGTGCTGACGGTCGCCGAGATCATGGGCGTCTCGGCGGGGACGGTGCGCTCGCACGTTCATGCCGCGCGCCGGCGGTTAGCGCGTGACCTCGGAGTGCAGTACAGCAAGGAAACGGAAGCGGAGGAGATCGCATGACCCGCAGGGAGGACCACGACCACATCGACGACCTGCTGACTCAGGCCCAGGTGATGGTGCCCGGCTTCGAGTTCGACGACGCCGAAAGCGCCGCGATGCTCAGCCGGATCGCACGCCGGGCGCTGAGCCGGGCCACCGACGCCATGGACGAATGCGCCCGCCTCGTCACAGCCGAGGCCCCCGGCCGGCCGCGCCCAGAGCCGATGCCCGCGAACCCACCGGTCTACCGGCGGGCCGCCATGAACCTGGCAGACCTCTCCTGCCGGGTCGTACGCGACCCCGACACGGTGGAGGCCATGGCCCAGCTCGTCAACTCACGCTCCCGCATCGAGCCAGCCGGGGCGCTCACCTTCGCCTGCCTGCTCTACCTCTCCGACCGCTCCGAAGGTGCCCAGTTCTGGTGGCAGTTCGCCGCAGGCTCCGGCGTCGCCACCGCCGCCTACTGCCTCTACCTGCACCACACGCAGTGCAGCGAGGACGACATTGCACGCTTCTGGTACCGCCAGGCCCTCACCCTCCACCACCACACCGGAGGCGACCTCTACCCGCGCATCGACACCGAGCCCCCCACGCCCCTCACCAACAGCTGCCACACCCCCCGCGCCGTCGCCGCCGCGATCGCCGCCATCACCCCGCTCGCTTCCGGCGATCGCGCAGACGTGCCGACCTGCGCGACCGCAGGAGTGTTCAGCTGGGCACTTGATCACTTCAAACTCGCCGATGCCGTGTGCCGCCTCGAAGCCGACTCCGACGAGGACTACGGCCTCGTGCCCCGTCCCGACCCCGCGCTCGCCGTCGAGCTCGAGGAACACATGGAACACGCTCCCTGACCCCGTCGTGGTGCCACGCCGGAACCAGCGGGACAGGTGGTAATCCCGGTGACAAAAGGGGGCGGTTCAGGCAGGATCTGGCGGCATGGTCGCTCTTCGTTCCCGTCGTCTGGAAGGGCTCTTCGGAGCCCCGCTGGACACGGTCTCGTACACCCAGATCGCCGCCCTGAAGACGAACTCGGTCTCCGAGTCCTACGACCTGGAGTTCAAGGGGGAGCTCTACGGCGGCAACGACAAGGCCAAACGAGACTTGGCCGGTGACGTGGCGGCGCTCGCCAACACGGCCGGCGGAGTGCTGCTCCTCGGGGTTGCCGAAGACGACCAGGCCCGAGCGGCCGAGCTTCCCGGCGTCGCGCTCAGCGACAGCGAGGTGCTGCGATACCGCAGCATCGTCGCCGACATGGTCCACCCGCTGCCCACCTTCGACGTCCGCCAGATCGAGGACCCGGACAAGCCCGGTCAGGGCTTGCTGATGATCGCGGTGCTCCGCAGCCCCTCCGCCCCGCACGGGGTGCTGGTCAACGAGGGCCTGCGTTACCCCAGGCGCAACGGGGCCAGCATCATCTACCTGTCCGAGTCCGAGGTCGCAGCCGCCTATCAGGACCGCTTCGCCCGCCGCCAGACCCGCCACGAGGACCTGCTCCGCTACGAAGGCGACCTGATCAGCCGACTGGACGTGAGCGACCAGACGTACGTCGTCGTCACCCTGGTCCCGGATCTCGGCGGCGACTTCACCCTCGACACCAGCACCCTCCGTGCCTTCCAGCAGGAAACCCGCGACAAGGACCTGCTCGTCTTCCCGCGAGGGGTGCATGTCCGCCACGTGATGGTGGGCAGCCGCCGCCTGATCGCGCACGGCGGCCGCGAGCCAGCCAAGGCCAGCTGGATCGCGTGCGAGTTGCACCAGAGTGGCGCCGGCTCCTTCGCCGCCCTCGCCTCCGACCGCGCCTCCCTTGCCCCGCCGGGCCACCAGGACAAGACCGCGGCTGTGAGCCGGATCCTCGACGAGGACTTGGTCGTGGACATCTGGTCCGGTCTGCGCCTGCTGGCCCGCCATGCGCGGGATCGGGCTGCCGCCGGCGGTCCTGCCACGGTCTCCGCGACCATCTGTCCCGTCGCACCCGAACTGCCAGCCGAACTGCGGCACCCACGCGGGCACATCGGTGGTCAGCTCGGCACCCATCAGACAACGGAGACACCCCGAGTAACGTCCGTCTTCGACATCGACGACCTCGCCGAGAATGGGCCAGCACTGATCGCGGCTACCTCCGCCATGTCAGCCGGCCTCATCCAGCACTTCGGCTACCCCGAGACGCCGCAGATGACCACGGACGGCATGATCCGCAGCCAGTACTGGAGCGCGCAACGGTACGGCCCCGCCGTACGGGAGTGGGCCGCCCAAGCCGAAGTCGTCCTGTCGGACGAAACCCTCGACTGAACCCGACACCCCCGGGCGATCTGCCAGCACCGTCCACTTCGCGCGGCCAACGGCACCTCCGACCTGTCGTGTCGCGGCCCTCGGTGACGATGTTGAGCTGGCCAACCGGTTCAATTCATCACGTACGAGCACGGGCCCGGCTATGAGAACCGCGACCATGTCCCGCGTCGGCACTACGGACGCCCTGCCGCAGCTTCGGGACACGACCCGGCACGGGGGCGCCAGACAGTTCTTCGATCCGCCCGGCCGGTGGCACAGTGGCTGCATGTGTGGCCGATACGTCTCCACCCGCAGTGCCGAGGATGTGGTCCAGCTCTTCCAGGTCACCGACTGGCGTGCCGAGGAGACGCTCGCGCCGAACTGGAATGTCGCGCCGCCCAACGATGTGTGGGCTGTCCTCGAGCGCACCGCGCGCGGACATGATCACGCCGCACCGGAGGGCAGGCAGTTGCGGCCGCTGCGCTGGGGCCTGGTGCCGTCGTGGGCGAAGGATGTGAAGGTTGGCGCCCGGATGATCAACGCACGGGTGGAGACCGTGCACGAGAAGCCCGCCTACCGCCGCGCGTTCGCCAAGCGCCGCTGTCTGTTGCCCGCCGACGGCTTCTACGAGTGGCAGCAGCTCAAAGATCAGGACACGGGCAAGGCCCGCAAGCAGCCGTACTTCATCCACCCCGAGAACGACCAGATGATGGCGCTCGCCGGACTGTACGAGTACTGGCGCGATCCAGCAGTCAAGCAGGACGACGACCCGTCCGCCTGGCTGATGACCTGCACCATCATCACCACCGAAGCCACCGACGCAGCTGGCCACGTGCACCCGCGCATGCCGCTGGCGCTCACCCCGGAGCACTACGACGCGTGGCTCGACCCCCACCACCAGGACCCCGACGAGTTGCGTGCACTGCTGCCCCAGCCCGCCGACGGCCACCTGGACGCCCGGCCGGTCTCCACAGCAGTCAACAACGTCCGCAACAACGGCCCTCAACTCCTTGAAGACACCGCACCGTAGATCGCTTCAGCGGACCGGGGTTGAGGCACCGTCTGGAGTCGCCCGTACAGCTCCGGCCGCGAGTAATGGCGCGCTCGGACCACTCGCATGCCGTAGGCTGCGGTCTATCGACGCGGGGTGGAGCAGCTCGGTAGCTCGCTGGGCCCTCATAACCCAGAGGTCTTCTCCGAACTAGTGCCGTGACAGGCAGGGCTGCTTGACACGCCAAGGAACCGAGCGCGAACCCAGCGGCCTCCTCCAGTCGCCGAACTGGCAGCGACGGATTCCCTTCTGTGGTTCAGATGCAGCTTCCCGGCTTCATCATGTATGACCATGGACCTAAGTGGCATTGCAGCGTTGTTGGCGCTAGCAGGCATACCAGCGACCTTGGTTGTAGCTCGTTGGCAGAAGCGCGCGGCTCTGGAACAGGCCGAGGCGAGCCACCGCTCGGCGACGGAGGTGGCGGAGGCGAACCATCGCGCCGCACTAGAGCAAGCTGAGGCTAATCACCGCACTGCGCTGAGCGTGGCGGAAGCCTCACGGCGGAGCGCCCTTGAGGTCGTGAGGGCTACGCACCAAAACGATATGGAGATGGCTCACCGAGCGGCTGTGATAGAGCGGGAGCGGTTAATGCAGCAGTTGAGTCACAACACCGCCGTGCAGTTTCAGGGTGCGATCGACCGCCTTCGGCGTGCTGCACTGGCGGAGACGGTTAGAACTGATGAAATGCGAGACGCCTATCACGACATCCATGAGCTCGAGCACGTCTTGTGTATGGTGGCTAGCGGAGAAGTGCGAAATTTTGCATGGGCAGTCAAAAGAAGAGCTGAGCAGATCCTTAGATCCGTCGATGGCTTGCCCCTAGAGGCGCGTGCCGAGTTGTGGCGGGAGCGGGTCACACCAGAGCGAGCGCGGCTTGACGAGGCGATTAATCAGGAAGTTAGGAGTATTCCGTGGTCCCCGGATCTGCCGATGATGCACTCTCGTAGAAATCGTAATGACGCTTGATCGTCAGTTTGCTGCAGTGACCCGTCGGGGTCCCGCTAGCTGCACGATCGTTTTCTCGCTGCGCCCGGCAAAACCCCGCCAACGTGGCAAAGGTTGCCGGTCACGGACCGGCGAAAATGCGACCGCCCCCGGTCCTGAGATACGGGGGCGGATCGGGGACACTCAGGCTCCGTTGGTTGCAGAGCTGGTGCGAGCGGCAATCTGGTTGAAGCTCGGAATCCCCATGAACACTGGCGAGTCCTTCTTCTTCTGCCTTGCGTCAAGCTGAGCGATCTTCTCATCTGCGGCGTCCCGGCTCACTGAGAGACCCTCGACCTCGCCGAGCCAGCCTTCCCGTTCGGCTTCGGCGATCCGGGCATTGAGGTTGTCGCGAATTTCGACAAGTCGCCCTCGTTCATCGGGATCCACGATGAGGACCGGGCAGCGAACACAAGCGTGCTCGTGGATGCAGTCCGTCCCGTATGCTCGCCCACATGATCCCAGCGCCAGTTTGCGCCGCTCGAAGTGGTCCAGGAACTCCTTCCATTCCTCCGATGTGACCGCTCGGTATTCTTCGTTGGGGCGAAGGGTGCGACGGCGCGAGATGAACGACCGGTGGGCCTCGATGGCCTGTGCCGGATAGACGGCGTTGTAACCCATGGTCGTGTTGATATTGCTGTGACCTGCGATGACTTGAGCGATGTGTGGCGGCAACCCATTGAGGATGGCGTCCGTGATGAAGATCCGTCGAAAGTCGTGAGGTTGGAACTTCAACGGCTTTCCGGTGACGTCGGTCAATCCGGTCGCCATGAGCACATCGTTGAGGGCATCGCGGACGGTATTGGACGAGATCGGCCGCCTTTCGCCAGCGACGTTCCACTGATAGAGAAGCGGAATTGGTTCGTTCCAGACCTTCTCGTGGATGTCGTAGCTATGGACGGACGGGATTGCCCCGTTCGCAGCGCGGACTCGGGTGACCACCGCGCTCAGGACGTCGGCCAGTTCGGGAGTGACCAGCAGTAGACGTTCTTGGTCAGTTTTCGACGGCGCGATTTGGAGAAGCGGAACGACTTCCCCGGTGGTGGGAAGCTTGTAACGGATGATGCTGTGGTGTCCGAGCTCCAGCAGTTCCTCGATGCGGATGCCGGTGTGCCGCAGGATTTCGATGGTGGCCCAGCCCCAGAAGGCCCGCTTCTCTTCGGCCTCGAAGTCGCGTCGACGGCCTGAGGAGTCGTATGCCTGGCCCGTGAGACCGGCCCGGGAAGTGCTCTTCGGTGCGGAGAAGACCTCGCCGAGGACGGTGAACTGGGTGCCGAGCGGGGCAGCGTGGAGCGCATCCAGGCGAACGCGGGCTTCTCTGAGCTGGCGGTCGGCGACACGGATGAGCGCGGGCAGGACGGGGAGTCGCTCACGCGTCCGCTGGTCCGAGGCGGTCTTCTGCTGTTGCTTGACCTTCTTGTCCGAGCAGTCGGCTTCGGTGATGGGGCAAGGTGCCGCCCAAGGGCCCCACCGGGCCGGCTCGTCCAGGGCCCACTGGGCGATGTCGAGGTAGAAGGACCGGACGAGATTCTTGATCGAGGGTGCACTGCTGCGCGGTTCGGTCGTCTCGACGACCTGGCCGCCCGGCAGGCGACGGCGACGGGTGACCGTGCTGACCCGGGCCTTCCAGGCGGCCGCAACGTCCGGGGTCAGGTGGAGCGAGTCGATGCCCTCGTGATGGCGTTCCAGGTCGCTCCAGAAGTTGCTGGCCAGGGCCGCCGACAGATTGATCAGAGAGTTGTGGTCGAGCGAGGGCTGACGTTCGGTGAGGTAGTCGACGAGGAGGTCGCGGACTAGACGAAAGCGCAGGTCGTAGCGGTCCACGAGTTCCGCCGGGGTCACCTGCCCGGTGCGGGTGTGTAGCCGCAGCAGCGTGGCCGGGGCGTCCGGCGGGAACTGACCAAGGTCACGCAAGGCGGAGTATGCGATCCGGGTGCCGCGGGCCCCGTCGTGACTGGTCAGCTGGAGCAGGGCGAGAAGGTCGCCGACGACGATGTCCTCGACGCGGCCGCCGAAGGCCGCCAGGATGCGGGCGACGGCTTTGAGTGCCCCGGAGGCATGCCGCGTGGTCCGGATGTCCGCGGGGAACGCGGCCTCCAGGCGGGCGAATCCTTCGGGATCTCGGGCCGCGGCCATGGCTGGGCGCAGGGCATTCGAGGAACTGGCCGCCAGCCATGCCGGGGACGGGCGGATGACGTCCGCGCAGATCAAGGCCAGTGCGCCGGAGGCCAAGCAGGACGAAGTGGGCCGTCGGCCGACCGTGGGAACGGCCCACTCGAGGACCGTGCTGTGCCAGCCTCCGGGTGAGAGAGCGGCTGGGCTCGCGTCCCAACTGGCCTGCCATGTCGAGCCGGGGAAGCTCGTCAGCCAGGCCAGGATCGCGCGGGCACCGACCATGCGCGTGGCCTGTGCGCTCCGGCCGTCGGCGCGGAGAGGCCGGTGGCCGAGCAACGCCAGGATGTAGTCGGTGTCGGCTTCGGTCATGTGCCAGGCTTCGGGGTTCTGGCGGGGCGGGAACTTCTGCAGAAGCGTGGTGGCCTCGGCGCCGGCGAGCGTGCGCGGAGTCTGCGGCGGCGCCGTGAGCGTTGCGGTGGTCATGCGACGAGCCCTCCGAAGAGGGTGTTCAGCGAGTCCTCGTTGTAGGCGGGTGCCGCGGGAGCCGGCGGCGGGTTCTTCTTCTTCGCCTCCTGTCGGGCGTGGTGTGCCAGACCGGCCGAGATGACCTCGTCCCGGCTCGGGCGGATGTACTTCTGCAGCGTGCGCTGGTCCTTGTGGCCGAGGATGTGCTGGACGTGGGTCAGCGACATTTCGGGATCCTCGGTCATGCGGTAGGTGGCGGTGTGCCGCAGGTCGTGGAGTGTCCAGTTGGCGCCCAGGAGCTCGTTGGCGCGGTTGAACATCATCCGGGCCGCGTCGTATTCAAGAGGCCGCCAGGGGCGCCGCAGAGTCCACCAAAGCGGCTGGTTGCGGCCTCGTGGGACGCCCTTCTTCCAGGCTTCTTCCTGGTAGAGCCGGAGCCAGATGAACGCGTCGGGGGACGTGGGGAGTTGCTGGTAGTCCTGGGTGCCTTTGCGGATCACGCCGATGAGCTGCTGGCCGGGCAGGGCGTCGCGTTCGGTCGCGGTCAGCAACTCTTCCGACCGGGCGGCGCTGGAGGCCCAGAAGGCGAGCAGGGCGCGGTCGCGATGCGAGCGCAGGCCGGCGAAGACCTCGGTGTACTTGTCGTCCGGAATTCGGCGGGGGATCCGTTCCGGGACGGTCGGCCGGTAGCGGCCGGTCCGTTCGTGCTTGAACTCGTCCGCCGGGTTGTGGTGGGCGTGGGGCCGCCCCTTGCGGCGGTTGCGGTCCAGAGGGAACGGGTTGACCAGCAACTGGCCGCTGTTGAGGCCGAGGTGGAAGTCGTAGAAGGTCCGCAGCACGGTTTCGCAGTGGGCCCGGGTGCTGGGTGCGTACTTCTTGCCGACCGTCGGCTTCCCGGTCACCGGGTTCGGCGTTCCCGGCGCGAGGGTCGGGGGCTTGCGGCGGGGTATCTCGGCCGGGTTCTTGCTGCGGTGTCGCCAGTGCACGCGGACCGGCTTGTCGGCGAGCTGCATCCACAGGGTGAAGTCCCGGGCGTCCTCACGTACCGCGCGGTCCCACTTGATGTCGTGAGCCCACAGGAATCGCCACCAGCGGAGCAGGTCGTTGCCGTACGAGTACAGCGTGGTGGCAGGGCTGTCTGCGGCGAGCAGGTCCTTGAAGTAGACCGCGACGGGTTCGACGGGCCGGCCTTCCGGGTCGATCAGTCGGTACGGCTCCCAGGCGTCTCCCGTCGCTTGCAACCGCCCGATCTCGGGCAGCACAAAGGTCTTCAGATCTCGTTCAACTGTCCTTGCATCACGCACTGCCGGAACTTAACAGAAACACCCCCTGACCTGCGAAAACGCCTAAGTTAGTTCGGTCAATACACCGCAGGTTCAAATCCTGTCCCCGCTACTGCAGGTGGAGGGCCCAAAACCATACGGCTTTGGGCCCTCCATCCGTATGCGGCCTGCATGTCGGCGGCCGTCATACCCAACTGTCAGGTCGGGCACGAGCGCTGGCCCACCGAAGCAGCCCGGACGCGTGCAAGGCCTTCCTCCCCGGAGGTAACAGAGCCGCCGCGGCCATCCCGGGCGGCCACGAACCAGGGGCCTTGGCCATGCCACACGCGGCCGACACCAACGTCCTGGCCCGCAACAGCTAGAGATCACCAACAGCATCCGGAACTGCGGACAGAGCCATTTCAAGAGCGTCATTAGCCCCTCAGGGTCATGCCAGCTGGGGTGTGTATGTCGCGGCGTGGACGGTGAGGCGGGCGAGTTTGTAGTGCAGGGGCCATCCGTCACGGGTTGGGTGGGCGGCGGCGCCGGCGAGTCCGATGACGGGGTCGGTGAGGGCGGCGCGAAGGTCTTCGGGGTGGGGATCGGAGTCCCAGTGGAAGGTGCATTGGTTGCCTTCAACGGACAGACGGCGGTGGTGAGCATTCCACGGTCGGGGGTAGGCGCGCGGTGGCCTCGCCCTGGTCAAGCCTTTCCGAACTTCCAGGTTTAGTCGCACAGTTGAGTGGCCCTCAGCTTGACGTTTATCCTCGGCGGGCCTGGTGTTCCTTGATGGTCTCGGCGCGTTTGACGGTCTTGCCGACGTCGTGGCGCTTGGCGCGGTTGCTGTTCTTCGAACCGGGTGGCCGTCCCGGGCCGGGGCGGGACGGTTTCGGTGCGGCTGCCGGGCAGGCCGTGGTCGGTCGGAGGTTGCGAAACCCGCGGCGGACGCGGGCGGGAGTGAGGCGGCGGGGTTCGGTGCGGCGTTCCCAGGGGCGGCGGAGGTCTTCGGCGAGGGGGCGGGCGAGGCGGAGCTGGGTGTGGGCATCGATGACGAGCCAGGTCCACAGGTCGGCGGTGTCGGCGTGGCGGACCTGCGGGGCGGTCCACCCGAGCGTCTGTTTCATGAGCCTGAAGGTGTGCTCAAGATCGAATCTGCGCAGGAAGGACTGCCACCACAGGTCCACCTGAGCGCTGGTGGCGGCGGTGGCGGAGCACCACAGCCAGACCGGTTTCGGGTCGCGGTCGCCCGGCAGGCGCTCGACCTTGAGACGGATCAACGTGCCGTGCAGGACGGGCAGTTCCTCCTGGGCGTGGTCCAGCCAGGGGCCGCGGTGGGTGAGTCGTGGGTGTATCCGGTCCCAGGCGGTCGCTTGGGCCTTGCCGTAGCGGGTGGTGTCCGTGCTGGTGGTGACGTCGGGCTCGTGCCAGCTGTCGGGCTTGGCGAAGGTGAGGACGCCGCCGTGCCGGCGGGGCCGTCCGCCCTTCGGGCCGCAGCGGGCCGGGCCCGGGTCGCGGAGCATGAAGCGGTCCGAGCGCAGGCGCCCGACCAGCACGACCGGCAGATCCGCGAGGGCGTGGGAGAGGTAGGCGACGTCGTAGCCGGAGTCCATCACGATCAGGATCTCGGGATCGCCCGGATGCCAATGCCCTGCCTGCGTCAACCGCCTGATGACATCGCGTAGTTGGGTGGTGGTGACGGCGGTCGCGTCATCGGCGGGGCCCAGGCGCACGGCGTCCAGCAGCGCGACCCACGAGGTGCGGCCGGTCTCCAGCGCGCCGATGAAGGAGTACGGCCATCCGGGAATCAGCTGGTCCGTCTTGCGGTCACCGCGTCCATAGACGTGGCAGAACAGCCGGTCGTCGCTGGTGGGGGCGTCCGGGCGCAACCAGTTGGACACATCCACGGCCAGCACGATGCGCCCGTCGGCCGCCCTTGGCAGCGGCAGGCCGGCCAGGGCCCGGCGCAACCGCGTCGGCTCCGTCCAGCCCCGGTCCAAGGCTGCGTACAGGGCGCCGTGCCCACGGCGATGCTCGACCGCCAGCGACAGCTCGACCAGCGTCTTCACCGGCCCGTCCGCGCACAGCACCGCGTCGGTGAGTTCGAAGAGCGCATCCGCGCGGGCGTAGAGGCATTCGTAGAACTCGACCCGAAAGCGGGACAACACGTCCAACGCCTCGCCTGCGGGCGCGTCGACAGACAGACTCATACACAGCGGCCGTTCTCTTGTACTTCGTGACTCGACATCTCGAAGCGTGGAGAACGGCCGCCTCCGCTGTCTCGGAAAGAACCGCAGATCAGCAGGTCGAGTGACCTGCGACGTTAAACGCCAAGCTCAGGCAACAAGCGGCAAGGCGAGGCGCCTCGGCCTGCCCGTGACATGCCTATCCGCAGCATCACTGCCAGCCCCCATCTACGTCGCCAGTCACCAGATGAGCTGGTGCCTCAGGCGGCAGGCAAAGTGACGCGTGCCCACACGGTTTTGCCGCGTGTCTGGGGGTTGGTGGTCCAGCCCCAGGTGTTGCTGAGTGCGTTGACGATGGGCAGTCCGCGGTGGCGTTCGGCCAGGGGTGGGGGAGGGGTGAGCATCGGGCGGCGTCGGCTCGGGTCGCGTACCACGCACAGCAGTGTCTGAGGGCGCAGGGCCAGTGCCAGCCACACGGCACTTTGCTCCTCGTCCGATGCGGCGGTGTGGCTCTGACCGTGGCGGATGGCGTTGGCGACGAGCTCGGAGGCGATCTGGACGGCGTCGTCACAGATGGCGTCGAGGTTCCACCGCAGCACGGCCTGGCGTGTGAACTTCCGTGCGATGTAGCAGCTGTTGGCGGTGGCGGGGATGCGGCGGGCGGTGAACGGGGTGCTGCCCAGGCCGCTGCGCACGGCCAGATTCGCGGTGGAGGCCGGGGGGTCGCCGAGGAAGAGAGCCTGCGGTCTTCGGGAGCCGGACGCTGCAGCCGTGCGTGGTGGCAGCAAGGTCTCGTCGTGACGTGGCGTCATCGTCCGTCCCCCGGAACTGGTGCCGTGTGCCGTGCCGGACACGGCGTGCCGTCTTGACCGTCACTATTCCGGTCCACTCCTCGTTCCTGCAAGCGTGGGCCTGCAATTGCGGAGCCCTTATATTCGTACGCATGACCGGCCAGGCGCCCTCATGGGGCCCGCTGGCCGGGGACTGGTTCAGAAAGGCGCGGTGGGGCATGCAACGGGTGGAAAACGGGGTCGGTGCGGGTGAGATCGAGGGCGCGCAATGGCGTAAGAGCCGCCGCAGCGGCGGAAACGGCAACTGTGTGGAGATTGCCGCCCTGCCCGGTGGCGGCGTCGCGATGCGGAATTCGCGGTTTCCCTCCGGGCCCGCTCTCATCTACACGCGTGAGGAGATCGAGGCCTTCTTCGGCGGTGTCAAAGACGGCGAGTTCGATTTCGCGCTCAAATAACTCAAGGTAGGGCCATGGCCAGTTCCTGACATGACCACCCGCCGGCTGCCATACTCGGCCTCCTCAACAGCGCGTTAGGAGTACCCGTATGGCAGCCGAGCGGAGGGCGCCGTCCATTCTCGGATTTCCGCACCGCCCGGAATGGGGGCCAGCTGCTCACCGCAAGGCCCTGGCCGGGCACCTGCGGCGCTGCCGCGACCACGCCGGGATCGGGCCCCGTCACGCTGCCCGCTGCATCGACGCCTCCGAGTCGACGATCAGCCGCATGGAGAACGGCCTGGCCGCGCTCAAGCAGGCGGAGGTCGAGCAACTGCTGGACGTCTACGGAGTGCGGGATGAACCGGAGCGGCGCAGGATCGCCGACCTGGTCCACGAAGCGGCGCAACCGGAGCCGTGGCAGCCCTACGCCCACGCCGCGCCGCCCCTTCTGCGCCCCCTGCTGGCCATGGAGCCGGCCGCCCGCCGCATCATCTCCTACGAGCCCCAACTGGTGCCGGGCTGGCTGCAGACCGAGGAGTACGCCGAGATCGTGATCCGGGCCGCGCATCCGACCATGCCGGCCAAGGAGATCGCCGAGCGCGTCAGCCTGCGCCGGCAGCGCATCGAGATGCTGCGACGGCAAGTGGACCCACCGGTCCTGCTCGCCGTGATGGACTCCGAAGTCTTCCGCCGCCAGGTCGGCACACCCGGGGTGATGTACCGGCAGATCAAGTACCTGCTCGCGCTGCTGGAGGAGTTGCGCTATCGCCTCTATCTCCAGATCGCCCCGCTGTCGGTGGGCGCCGTAGGAGCCATCGGGCACCCGATCGTGCACTTGAGGTTCTTCACTCCCGAGTACCTGCCCGACATGGTGTACCTCGAGCAGTACGAAGGTGCCCAATACCGGGAGAAGCCCTCGGAGTCCGAGCGCTACCAGGCCGTGCTCAACAACCTGTGCGGCGTGGCCAGCCCCGCCGTACAGACCCCTGCGCTGCTGAAAGCAGCCCTCGCCAACTGGCGTTGACCACTTCCTTCACTACGCCTGCTCCCGCCAGAACGCCGGTCAGGGCCTGACGAAGCCAACCCCGCCGTACTCTTCCCACTCCCAGCTGAGCTGGGCCGGCACGTCGTCCTTCTCGGCCCGCCAGGCGGAGACCTCCACCAGGCCGGGCTCGATCAGGTCCAGCGGGGCGCAGAAGGCGGCGACATCCCTCTTCTCGCGCACCCGGCCCCAGTGGCCCTGGGTCTGCTCGTCCATGAAGCCGGTGACGAAGTTGCGGACCTGCGCGGAGTCGCTGACCAGCTGGCACACGACCATCATGCTGCCCGCCGGCAGCCGGCCGGCGACCTGGGCGATCAGATCGGCCGGCCCGGAGGCATCCGGGATGCAGTGCAGGACCGACACGAACAACGCCGCCACCGGCTCGTTGAGGTCGATCAGCTGCTCCACCGGTTCACTGGAGAAGATCGCGTCGGTATCCCGTATGTCCGCCTGGAGCACAGCGGTGTTCTCGTTGCTCTCCAGCAGAATGCCGCCGATGGTGCGGACGATGGGGTCGTTGTCGATGTAGACGACTCGGCTGGCTGCATCCACCCGCTGGGCGATCTCATGGACGTTGTCCTGGGTCGGCAGCCCGGATCCATGATCGATGAATTGGCGGATGCCGTACTTCGCGGCCAGCACATGCACCACGCGGCGCAGGAACTGCCGGTTGTTCAGAGCCAGTTCCCGCATGCTCGGCACTTGCTTGAGCAGCTCGGTGCACGCCGCACGGTCCGCGGGATAGTTGTCCTTCCCGCCCAGCAGGCTGTCGTACATACGGGCCACGCTCGGAACCGTCACGTCGACCCCGTACGGCAGGCTCACGCGCATCCCCTCCCACCCCGGCACGCCCCGACAGCGCCCCCAGTAGTGACAGAGTGTAGCCGTAAAGTCACACCCGTATAGGTGGACCGGCGTAGATTCTCACTCCCGTGTGGAAGGCGGCAGCAGCCCCAGCACCTGGTCAGGCGGCATCCCTAAAACCTCGGCGATGCGCTCGCAGCTCAGGTGCATCTCCTGGTGCAGCAGGTGCACATCGTGCAGCAGCGCCCGCACCGGCCGCCCGCCGGACGCCTGCCCGGGACTCAGCCCCAGGGCATGATCGATGTGGTGGTGCAGGATCCGCCAGGCGATGGCAGCCGGACCGGCACTGCCCAAAACCGCCGTCCAGGACACAGCGAGTTCGGTGAACGCGGCAGTGACCGCCGTCTCTGCGGCCTCGCGCCGGCCGATGCGCAGGGCGGCGTACTGCAGATACGGCTCATAGTGGCGTTCGCGGAAGGCGGCATAGGCGGCCAGCGCCGCCCGCTCGGCCCACACTTCCCCTGCGCGGACAGGTGGCCGGTGCCGTGCCGTGGCCCCAGCGGCTCCGGGCGTCCCCGCAGCCGCTGCCCGGCGGTATCCGCTCACCGACCCCGGCCCGGCACCACAATGTGCGCGGTGCCCTCCGGAAGACGGGGGTCGTCGCACATCAAGAACGTGTAGTGCACCGCCTCCCACAACGGCTGGACATCCACCGGCCGGCCCCCCAGCGCACAGACAAGAGCAGCCAGCACTTCCCATTCCGGGACATCGACGCCCGCCAGCACGCGGCGCGCTGTCCGCGCGCTCACCGCCCTCGAACTCAGCAGCTCGATCCGTTCCGGCGAAGGCGACTTGGCCGCCAGATACAGCCCACGCACCGCCGCGTGCAACTGCCCGATGGCGGCCGAGACCGGCTGCCGCCCCGGCGCCGTCAGCCCGTGCGCCGCCTCGAACAGCACCCGCAACTCAGCCGGATCGGAACCAAACAACACGGCCAGCGCGCACACCAGATCCCAGGTCGGCAGGCGATCACCCGACAGGACACGGGAGATGAACGACGGCGACAGCATGGTGAAATCGGCCACCTCCTTGATGGTCAGCCCGCTGGCCGCCTGCAACTGCGCCAGTGCCGACGCCAACTGACCCCCCGGGGAGACCCCCTCAGCCCGCGGCTCGGCGTCCGTGCCCTCCGTCGCATCAGCAAGCCGGCCCGCACCCGGCCCACGCCAGCGGGCGGGAGCAGCCCGCTTCTCGTTGGCATGCAGATCCATCATCCGGGCCACCCGCTCAGGCCCCCAGCGCGCCCGCGCCGTCTCCGGCGCGACATGCGCGGCCCTAGCCACCACTTCCCATTTCTCACCGCGGTGCCGGGCATCCTGCACCGCAGCCGCGGTATAGATATCCAGCTCCCGCCGGATCGCCTCGGCCCGCTCCAACAGCGAGCCCAGCTCCTCTTCGCGCATCTCGCTGTCCAGCAACTGCTGCGCCAGCCGGCGGACCTCGGCCGCCACCGCCCCGCCCAAAGGACCCTGCTGCTCCACACGCACCACCTGGCGCGCCTGCCGATGCCGCTGAGCCCGCCGACGGCAGGCAGTGCCACAGTACTTGCGGCGCCGGCCCGCGCCCGAGCTCTGCACGAGCGGACCCGCACACACCACGCACGCCCCCGGCTGCGGCGTTGCAGTCGCCACTTGTGCCGTCCTCTCCGCCGCCTGCACCCGGGCAAGCAGCACCTCACCGATGCCCCGCAGCTACGTCCCGGCCGGGGCCGGCGGAAACCGCCCGCCGGCCCAGCCGCACTGTCAGTCCAGCCGCGCCCACAAGAAATCGATCCGTGACGTGCGCGCCGCTGCCGCCGCGACACCGGCGAGCGCCACCCCCGCGGCCGCAGGCCATTCGCCGGCGGACGGCAGGACGAAGGACAAAATCAGCACGACGATGGGGCCCAGGCTGACCGTGACAGCGAAGGCACGCAGGCGTGCGTAATACCCACCGGCATTGCTACCGTCCGGGTGCGTCCCGGACACCACGGTGCCCCGGACGACATTGGGAGCAGTCACCTTTTCTCCTCAAGGAATTGACGGCTGGTCAAAATGCGGAGGGGCCCTGGTCCGTTGGTAGCCAGCCTTGAGCCGGGGCCCATCTCCGGCGCGACACTAGCGTGCTCTCGATTCGTTCGGCTATCAGAGTGAGTTACTAACGGCTAAGCAGCCGCATCGGCGTGCGAAAACAGCATCTGAAGGGTGGATTCCGCCTGCAGGTGATCTAACGCCTCCGGAATCTGATCGCCTCTGAAAAGAAGCGATCGACGCTGGAAGAGAACGTTCCTGATACACCGTGCGCCGTCGCATGAAAATCCAGCCGAAGCGCTCCGGCGCACCTCGCGCCCGGCCGTGCCTCCCACCGCCGGCAGACAGCCGGGCCCGCGTGGCTTCGGCTCAGGGCTCCTTCCGAGGGCGCCCGGTCTCAGGCCGCGGAGGAATCAGCCGTGCCCAGACCGACTGCGCGCTGACGTTCAAGGACCTGGCGGTCATCCAGAGCGGCTGACCACCGTCTCGTGCACGCGTGTGGTCCCGCATGGCGCAGCAGGCCGGTGTGGGACCACGCCCGTCCGGCCCGAGTGCGTCTTCGCGCCGGACGGGCGTGTAGTAAAGGGGCATCGGGGTGGGGGAGCATCTGCTCAGCCACCGTCTGCCCGTGAGGATCCGTCATGCGCTCTGCCCGCCGTACCGTGCCGCCCATCCTGCTCACCTGCCTACTGCTGACGGGCTGTTCGTCCGTCTCACTCGGTACGTCGACGTCGTCTGGGACTCTCAGAGTCCGGTGGGGGGAGCGTCGGGAACGGCAGTGCCGACGGGCGGGTCGTCCGGCCCCATCGCGGCGGGGGCTGGTCCGCAAAGGCACTACACGGTGCAGCAGCAGCCAGCCGCGGGCTCCTGCCACTACCGGTATCTCAAGGGAGAGCCGCTGCCACTCCAGGAAGGCGTGGGTGCCGCCGCCGGAGTCGGTGCGGATCAGCGTCTGCCGTCCCCGCCGCAGGCGTTGGGGCAGCTGGGCGAGGGCGAGCCTCGCGGTTTCGATGTGGTCGGCGGCGGTGTTGGAGCCCGCGTTGCCGGGCCGCAGCAGGGCGGCCACCGGCTCTCCGGACCCGGCTGGGCAGTGGTCGACGAACGCGACGAGCGGATGATGACCGAAGGTCTTCTTCCAGGTCGCGGTGGCGTCCTGCTTCTCGGAGTGCGCGAGCACCAGCACCCCGTCTATGTCTACGATCACCTGGCCGCCGGCGGCCGGACTGCTTGCCTTGGCCAATTCCCAGACCCGCGTGCGTACTTTGGAACGTGCACCCCGGATCGCCGCAAGAGCTTTCGGACCGAACGCGGCGAGCGCGTCGACGAGGCGGGAGATGGTCGGATCGGAGGCCACCGGGCCGAACACATCCGGCTCGGCCCGCAGCATGCCGATGTCGGCCAGGCAATCGCCGCCGAGTGCAACGGCCAGGGCCACATCCAGCAAGACCTTGCCCGGATCGTGCACGTCCCGCGGCTTGCGCCACGGCGCCAGCGCCGCGGATATCGCGGTGTCCAGGCCGGACTTGCGGACCGTCTCGACCAGCAGCACGGCACCGGCCTGGGCAACAACTCCACGGCCGCCGCCCTCGACACGGACACGGGGGTACGACCCGCTACTCTTCTTCACCTGGAGAGTGCTTCTTTCCTTACAGCGACAGGACCCTCGACAAGTCCCATCGTTGCAGGTCAGCAGCACTCTCCATTTATTTGATCAAGACTCGGACAGACTCACTCGCGAAAGCGCGAGGTTAAGAGCGAGGCGGCGAGGGCTTCGGCTGCGGCGGGGTCACGGCGGGCGAGCGTGCCCACGGCCTGGTCGGTGAGGAAGGCCCAACGGCGAGCCCAGAAGTCCGCGTTGCTGTACGCGGTGGCCAGCATCCGGGTGCGCAGGCGGGTGAGGTGGGTGGTGTTGGTCATGAAGAGGAGTGCTCCTTCGTGTCCTCGAGGCCGAGGAGCTCTCCGATGATGTGCTCGGTGAGGATCCGCGCGGCTTGCCCGGGCCACGAGGGGACAGCTGTACGGCTGATCGTGCCGGTGGTCTTCGGGGCGGTGCCGTTGAGGGCTTCGAGGCTGATCGCGGCGACCAGCTCGGGGAGCTCGGCGAGTTGGGCGAGTGTGCGCGTTGTGCAGCGGCCGCAGTGGATCGGGTCGCCCCAGGTGGGGGTGAGATCGTGGTCGGTGCCATTGGCTTCGGCGGTGCGCCAGGCGTTGTTGCAGGGGCCAGGACAGGGAGCGGGCATGAGGGCCTCCCGGTGATGCTGAGGGTGTTGGGCCCTATGCTGCACAACCCGTGATCACTCGCCCGTGGGCCTCAAAATGCAGTGCGGCCAGACAGGATTCCCCCGCCCGGCCGCTGATCTGCCTGCATCCGCGGAATCGGCCTACTTCCGCTTCCGGGGCAGTTCGATACCACGCCACCTGCAGAGGCCGTCGATCGAGGCAACGCAGCCGGTGAAGGTGAGGATCGCGGTCATGACAGCCTCGGCGATCCCAGCAGCGTCCCAAGCGGCCCACGTGGCCGCGAAGGTGGCGCCGAAGGCGGCCAACGCGCAGACGGCGTCGGACTGCAAGCAGACGTCGAGTATCCACCCCGCGCGGGAGCACAACGCGGCCCACACCCAGCCCGTGACGGTCAGCGCCGTGCGTACTACGTGGCGCGGCTCTCCGGGGCGCCGGGTGAGAAGGGCCGGCCATTCCTCGCGCCATGCCGCATCGTCAGGGCTGGCGACGTAGGCGAGTCCCCTCGAGAACGCTCGAAGAGGGTGGTGCCACGCGGACTCCGGCGGGAGTGACTCGGTGAGGACCACCCACCAAAACCATGGAGCCCAGGCGCCGAGCCCGCCCGTGCTGACAATGAATGCGACCGTCTCATCCTTGCCTGTATTTGTATCAGGTATCGGGACGTCGTTCAGGGCCAGGCCTACGCCGACCCAAAACAGGATCATCATCAACGTCATGGAGACGGCGTAGAAGACGATCAGAGGGTGCACACCGGGCTGCGTCGATTCGCCGGACGCGGCCCGCTCCGCCGCCCACTCGCGGTGAATCTGCCGCGCTCTGCGTCTCCGCGCCGCGTGCATGCCCATCAGACGTCCTCCGCCTGAGCGGTGCGGGCTCGGAACTTCGGTTTCTGTTGTGATTCGGTCAGCGCTACCTTGCCTGCGCCGGTGATCTCGTAGTAGCGGCGGCGGGGGCGCCATTCTTCATTGGCGGCTTCCTGCCAGGTCTGGTCGTCTTCCCAGCGCGCTGAAACCAAGCCGGCCTTCTCAAGCCGGGACAGCATGGGGTAGACGGTGCCCGTGCCGAGGTGCGCTCGGCTGCAGATTTCCAAGCCGTGGATGTTCTCGCCTGCACTGTTTGCGAGAACATCCAGGACCGTGATCGTCGGAAGCGTCATGCGGACGCGCCTTTGTCGACTGGTCATGCAGCAAGCATACCGCGATGTATCCCCAAGAACGAGGTACGTCGAATAAGGTCCGGTGGTCGGCCGGGACTCCTCGAATGATCGGGGAGGCAGGCGGACGGCAAGGGGTCAGTATGGGCCTCGTCAGCGACCGGCCTTCAGCTGTTTCTCCACGCCCGGGAGCCGCTTCTGGCACGACGCCTTCCCAGACGAGGGCAGCCCGTCGGCGAGCTTCTGCAGGACGCCGTACGTCGTCTGTGTGCCCTTCGCGTCGGTCACGTTGGTCGCCGTGACCGTGGCGGCCGCGGTCAGCGCGCCAAGGTCGTCGGCGCAGCGGGCATCCAACTTGCCGAGCAGGGCGTCGATCTGCTGCTTGGAGTGCTTGTCGCCTTCGAGCCCGTTCAGGTATTTGGCCGCGTCGAGGCCGGAGTCCGTACCGGTGGGCGCCGGGGAGGACTTGGGCGAGCTGCTGCTGGAGCAGCCGGCGCATATCAGGGCGGCGAGGACGGCGGCCGTAGCCGCGAGGGTTCGTCTCATGACCGCGATGGTGTCGCGCATGGCGGGAGATGCGGTGGCGATGTGGCCGTTCCGTGGCGGCGCGGTGTGGAACCGTATTCGCAGGAGACCGCTCTCAAGGTGCGGGGCCGCGCTTCTGCCTGTCGGAGCACGCCGACAACTAAGACCGTGTCCTACATGGTCAGTTTGAGGAACCGCTTGTAGCAGCAGAGAGCGGATGCCAGTCCGAGAAAGGCCAGGTAGTTGCCTGCTTTCCGCTCGTAGCGGTGGTTGAGACGGCGGTAGCCGGTCAGCCAGGACATGGTGCGTTCGATGACCCACCTGCGACGGCCAAGCCGCTCGCTGGAGTCGATGCCCTTGCGGGCGATACGGACGCCGATGCGTTTGCCCACAGCCATCGCCGCAGGTGAGGGATGTCGTACGCCTTGTCTGCATGAAGGCGCACGGGTTTGGAGTCAGCAGCGTGGGATTCGTGTCCCATGTGGAAATGGGACAGCATGGGGCTTCAGAGCGAGACTGTCGTGGGTGTTGGCCGCGGAGAGCCCGACCCGTAGAGGCAGTCCGTTCGCGTCGGACAGGACATGCATCTTGGAACCGGGCTTACCTCGGTCCACGGGGCTCGGACCTGCAAGTTCGCCCCCCTTTTTTTTGGCCCTCACGTGGGCGGAGTCGAGGACGGCGCGGGACAGGTCGAGCAGCCCTTCGTCATCGAGCCGGTGCAGGATCGCTTCGTGCAGCCGGCCCCAGACCCCGGCCCGGGACCAGATCAGGAATCTGCGGTGCGCGGTCGACTTCGATATCCCGAAGCACGGCGGCAGCGCCCGCCAGGCACACCCACTGACCAGCACGTAGATGATCGCCGCGAACAGCGTCTCATCAGGGGTGTCCTGGGTCCCGCCACCCTGCACCCGCACCTTGGACGGTGGAATCAGCGGCTCCGCGATCTCCCACAGCCCGTCCGGAACGATCCAACTCCACGTACCACGGCCCATGTTCAGTCCAACGACCCGTCACCACATAGGACCCCTTAGCCGATTCCGTCGGACGCCGCCTTGTACCCGGCGGCCTGCGTGGGCGTCAGCAGCATCGACACCCGTACCAGCACTGTCCCGTGGACGTAGTCGTACTCGGCGAGCGCAGAGATCGACTTGGTGACCGTCTCGATGTACTTCGCGCGCGCTGCCGCGGCTGCAGGGTCCGCGAACACTTCGATCTCGCCGCCGCGGCTGACATCCCCCTTGCTCGTGCCTGCCACGTCGCTGGCCTTGATTCGGGAGTCGGAGAACGTGACCTTCGACGTGTACTGGTTCGGTCGGCCAAGGAGGTGGTCCGGGTCGTTGGCGGCGGTGACCGTGCCGGACAGTTTCGCCGTAGCGACCTTGGCGGAGATCTGCGTGAACGCTGTGGCGGCGGTGAGTGATGTGCTGGTCGAGGACGGCGTGGAGGTCTTCCCGGCGCCACTGGTGGAGGTGGTTGGATTGCTGTTGCTGCATCCCGCGAGGGCGGCCAGGAGCACGGCTGTGGTCGTAGTGGTGGTGAGAGTTCGTCGCATGCGCCCGATCATGGGCGCGCAGCAGGGACGGCGGCAGCGGTGTGGCCGTGTTGTGACGAGATGTTCGGGAGTACAGGCGTGGTGTTCGGGTGGGACCATGACCGCGTCACCCACACCCCCGCCACCGCCGTCACCGACTTCGTCACCGACCAGGTGCCCCAACCCCGCAGCGCCCTGGTCCTCGCCTGCGTGCTGCAACTGACCGACACCGATGCGGGGGCACGCTTTTGGTGGCAGTACGCCGCCGGCGCCGGCCAGGCCGCCGCCGCGTACTGCCTCTACCTCCACAACCTGGCCCTGGGGGAGAGCGACACCGCCCTCTGGTGGCACCGCCAGACCGACGACGTCCAGCCCTCACCCGAGCCGCCCACTCAGGACACCCCGCGCCCCGGCCCCACCGCGGATGCCCCAACCGCCTGGCACCCGGCAGACCACCGGATCACCAGCACCTCCACCACCACGATCCTGCGGGTCCTGCGCCACCTGGCGAAAAACAGCGTCCGCCCCCGCTCCGCCGCGGTCACCGAACTCATGGCCTACGTCCCCACCGCCGTCGCTGTCGGCTACCTCCGCCAGCCCGAGATGGACCTGCCCACCCCCGGCGCGGACTTCGCCCGCCGGATCAGCACCCTGCTCGCCACGGCCGCCAGCCGGCCCGACGTCACCAACACCCTCCCCGCACGCCCCGATTCACGCGAGCACACCCCACACGATGCCCCTCTGCCTCTCTCCCGCCCTTCCTCTGCAGAGACCGGCGAGACGGTGCAGCGGCAATGGGGAGAAGCCGCAAAACGGTGATCCCCGCCCCGAAGCAGACTCGCCCGGCCTGCCCACACGGGCCAGGCCGGGCGAGCCGTGCGCCCCGGCGGGTCCGGCGCTCTCACCGAGGCCGGCCCCCGGCTGGTCTCCCCGTCCGGCCGGGGCTCTTTTGCACTCGACATCAGTGCGGCCCGGTCAGGAACGCCCCTGGTCGTTGGCGGCGCCCTGCGTGATATCCGCTGCTGTCAGCCGAGGTGGAGGGTGGCGAGGGCGGTGGTCCAGTCGGTGACGATCGCTTTCTGCGCGGCCGCGAGCGTGATCTGACCCTTGCAGACCGCGGTGTGCAGCTTGGTCTCCACCGGGTCCTTCTTATTGTTGACGCCCGAGCCCGAGCGGTGGCCGGGGTCGGCGGGCTCCACCCACAGGTTGCGGTAGTCGTTGGGGTCGCCGCCCAGCTGAAGGCTGATCAGGTGGTCGTATTCGGCATCGCGCATGCTGCCGGTGTAGCCGTAGGAGGCGGCGTTGAGCTTCTTCTCCTTGCCGGTCACGTACGCGGAGGGGCGGATGGCGGAGGTGTAGCCGCCCTTGCGGCAGATCGTCGACTTCAGGTTCGCCTGCGTCACCGCCGGGGAGATCGCACCCGGCGTGCACTTCGGGTCCTCGAGCGGCTCCCCGTTCTTGTAGCGGAAGTGGCAGGAGCCAGCGGCTGGCTGCTGCTGCACCGTGTAGTGCTTCTGCGGACCGGCCCCCACCGCGATCGGGCCGGACGACCCGCCGGCCGACGCGGCCGATCCCGACGCTCCCGCCGCCGGGCTCCGGCTTGCGGACGACGTCGACGTGCCGAGCGAGCCGGACTTACAGCTCGCCAGCAGCAGGCAGGCAAGCACCACAGTGGATGCGGCACGACGGGTGGAACGCATGATGACCCCTCACAGGCAGGCGACGGCTGAGCAGATGCTGCCCTACCAGCCCGCTACGACACCGCGCGGGGTACCGCGCGCAGGCGCACGGGCACGCGCCTGCCGTAGGTCCGCCCGGCCACGGGATCGTCCTGGAGGATCTCGCCCTGGTCGGCGGTGAAGAGACGCCCATTGTTCTTCCACACCGAGCAATGCTCATGACCTGTGGATCGACCTCGGGTTGGACGCGAAGGGGGCATACCTTTCCCGAGTGATCGACTTCCGGTCATCGAGTAGGCCGACGTTGCACCGCCGGCCGGGAAGGCACGCCCGTGCTGAGCGTAGTGAATGCCGATGGACGACCGAGACTGGTTCCCTGATCGACGACATTGTCCGTGAGGGTGCGCGGCGGATGCTTGCGGCCGCTCTGGAGGCTGAAGTCAACGCCCACATAGCCGAGTTGGCCGATCAGCGCGATGACAAGGGCCACCGTCTGGTGGTGCGCAATGGCTATCACCAGCCCAGGTCAGTGACGACCTTGGCCGGGGCGGTTGAGGTGAAGGCGCCGCGGGTGAACGACAAGCGTGTCGAGGTCAGGACGGGTGGGCGCAAGCGGTTCTTCTCGGCACGCAAACTATGCCCAAGCCCTGACGCGGTGTCCGCCGTGGTGGTGTGGATGTTTGCTTGTGTGAGGCCCTTGATAACGTCCTGGGGCTTGGGCGCGTGGTCTTTGGGGTTTCGGGGGTTTGTGTGACAGTCGTCATGGCGGCCGCGGCGATATACGGCGTGCTGCAATTAGCTTTGCTGGCCTCGCCGGTGAGGTCGCTGAAACTCTCCACGGTGCTGGTGACGATCGCGGTCGGTATGTACGGCAGCGGAGTTGTCGCTGTCCTCATTGAGTACATCGCAGCGCGAGCCGCCGTGACTCAGCCGGGCCAGTCGCTGCCCGAGGCCCTGGGCAGCGGCGGTTACACGCTCGTGCCGGCCGTGGAGGAGCTTGCCCAGATTGTCCCGTTGCTGTTGGCGGCTTGGAATCTGAAGATCCGTTCGCAGCTGGGCATGACCGATGTCGTCGTGCTCGGCGCGGCGACCGGCGCTGGGCTCGGCCTGTTCGAGACGCTGCTCGCCCACCTGTTGGATGCCCAAAGTGCGTTCCCGCTGCCAGGCGGTGGGGGCTGGATGCTGTCCGCCGGACTCGACGGCATCGGCGGCGGCGCCCCCTACATTCCCGACCTGCCGACCGTCCTCAGCCACTGGCTGCCCGCCCAGCTCGGCAGCCTGGACATGAGCTACACCCAGACCAGCCTGGGCACCAACCTCCACTTGGCCTGGGGCACCATCGACGCCTTCGGCGCCGCCCTGCTGCTGCGCGCCCGCGGCTGGCGACGCCTCCTTGGTCTGCTGCCGATCGCGTAGTCAAAGGTCTGGCTATGCACCCATCCCGACAGGGGTCATTCTATCGGCTGAGAGACCCTCTGGACAGGGCGACGAGGCGCACAAACGTGCAGGTCAGATGGGGTATGACGGGCGTTTCAGCACCCCTCCAGGGCGCTCCGGGGGAGCGTCGCGCCGATCGTCTGAAGGAGAGGAGAAACCAGCCATCTACCAACAAGATCAACACGCAAAGAGCGCCCGACCACGGGGGGAGTCGGGCGCTCTTTGGTTGGGGAGTCTAGCTACGCCTGGTGACGCGCTGCCAGCGCCGGAATCTGGGCAATTTTCTCGGCAGTGAGGTCGTTCCACACCAGCCCCGACGGCCGGCGGCGGTTGGTGCACGGGATCACCTCGTCAGGCGTGACGATGTAGTCCACGGAGAAATCGTGCTCAGTCTCGGGGATGTCGTCGTCAACGACCTGAAGCTGATGAACGGGCGCGACGATTACCGTCTTGTCTGTCACGAGGCCCGCCTCGATCAAGAGTGCAACTTCCAGATCGGAGTACCCGGCACCCTTGCCGATGCGTGCCCCGGATCGGTTCACGGCGACGCTGCCGCACACGACCACGTCGATAGGTTCCATCGACTCTGGCGCGAGCCGGCGGGCAACTTGAGCCGCGCCCTTCTTCTCGGCAGCTTCCTCGGGTGGAAGCTCTAGGTTCTTGGGATCGAGCAGGTAGAAGGGTTCGAGCGACGCCATGCGCGGCACGGCCATGTAGACCCGTTTGCCGTCATGAAGGGCACGAACGCGTACTGGAAGCTGCGCCCAGTCGGGATTGGCCTTCACGGTGGTGGCACGTCGCCAGAAGTCCTGACCAGCCAATTGTTCCGCAGTGCCCTCGGCACCGTAGAAACCAGGGATCTTGCCGTACGAGTCGGCGGGTGCGCCGCCGCCGTCGATGAGACGACGCCACACCTTCTCGCGCAGCTCCTGCTTGGCCTGGTCGATGTCGTTCACGCACACCCCGCCCGTACTTAGATCGCTGCCATCAAGGCCAGCAGCCGATCGTTAATCTCCTGCGCCCATGGTTCCTGTCGCCACTGCCGCAGCTCCCGACCAGCAGCAAACGCCAGGTTAAGCCCGCCGCCACCGCGCGTCAGCTCCACTGCATCAATCGTCCGGTGCATGGCCGACGCTGCTTCGTCGAGCTTTCGTTGCTGGATGAGCGCCAACGTCAGGTTGCCGAGCGCGATGGCCTGAGATTTCTTCTTGGCTGCCAGTGCCCGCGTGGTCATACGGAGGATGGGTTCGGCACGTTCAGGCAGACCGAGGAACAGGTAGCAGGAGCCCGCCAGCCGGTTGTACTCGTTCACCGTGTAGAACGGGGCGGCGATGTCATCAGGGTGGACGCGGTCGAACTGGTCTTCCGCCTTCTTCAGCGCTGCTTCGCACTCGGTGGTCGCGTCGGTCATGGCGTGACCTTCGGCGACGTGAAGAAGACTCAACCCAGTGAGCGAAGGACTGACCAGTTTGGCGGCTTCGGCGGCCTGCTCCGCGAGTGTCACACCCCGGCCAGGGTTCTTCTCACCGTAGAGCGCCACGTACGCCATCCGCAGCGTGGCGTATGACTCGGTCGATGGATCACGGGCATGACGAGCAGCCTCGACCGCTTCTTGAAAGTACCCAAGGGGTGCGTGGTGGTCACGTCGTTGGCTGACGTCCCAGACCAGTTGCCCCATGAACGTCGCTGAATCAGCTTCGACTTCGTACAGCGCCCGGCGTACCCGTGGGTTCGCTGCGTTCTCCCGAAGGAACCTCACCTGGCCGTGCAGTTGTCCGGCTCGACCAAGCAGCGCCGTCGATGCTTCTTTGTCGTACGACTCATCCAGCTGACGCAGCCGTTCGTGAAGGTAGGCAACCACCATCAGGTCGGCGGACGCTGGATTCTCCAAGGCGTACGACATCCGGTCACTGGGGCGCGTGTCGGTGACGGTCACGTCGTCCAGGAGCGCTTGAAGCTCTTCGACCGACACCCTGAGCGCGCTCGCCAGCTTTGGCCGCAACCAAGCTTGTGGTTCGGTTTCGGCGTTCTCCCAGCGACCTACCGTGGAACGCTCGACGCCGAGAAACTCGGCAAGCCCCTCCTGCGTGAAGCCTGCCGCTTTGCGACGCCTGGCGAGGCGTATGCGCTTCGCAGCCATCGCCATCCCTCCGGGTGTACAGGGCGGGTTATCACCATAGCCACGTTGACACCATCCGTGCAGGCCAGACCGCAGAGTGCAACACGGATGCGTCATTGGTGCGGCACGGTTGCTGTGGTGTCTTTGCAGGTCAAAGCGCTTGTCTGGCAGGCAGGTTGGCGAGCGGTTGAGGACGGTGCCACCGCTCGCCAGCCGTTCCAGTCCCCAGGAGGAACGGATGCCACCGGCCATGTACGGCTACATGCGACTCACCGCAGGCGATGACGACAGCGATGAAATCGAGACGATTCGAACGGAGTTGACCACTCACGCTTGCCGCGAGGGCTTCATCTTGGAGCGGCTGTTTATCGAACAACTGGGTGCCGACGACGAGTCGGCCTTTTTCTTGTTGGTCGACACGCTGAGAACCAGCGGCGTCAAGCACGTCATCGTGCCGTCGCTGTGGCACTTCGCTCGGTTGCCAGGACTCCAGGCGGCCATGCGCGACCACATCGAAAGCGAGATCGGCGCGCGGCTGTGGATCGTCCAAGGGGTCAGGCCGTGAACGCGAAGCAACGAGCACTGGGGTACGTCCGCGTGCTGCCTGGAGTCGACATGGGCGACGTTGTCTGCCTGAGCGGTGACATGGCGCGTTTCGCCGAACACGAGGGCTTCACGCTCGCCGAAGTGTTCATCGAGAAGGAGCCCGCGCGGACGACCGCGCTTGAGGCGATGACTCGGTACTGCCAGCGACACGACATCCGAAACGTAGTGGTGCCGACCAGCGAGCACCTGAACACGCTGCCAATGCTCGCGACCCTCGCGAAAGAGCTGCTGCAAGAAGAAATCGGCGGTCAGGTCTGGATCGTCGCCTCTACCAATGAGGAGGTGTCATGCCCTCCGACGCCGTGACCCCGATCCCGTTGCTTGCTGCCTCGGTCCGGATGACCGCCGTGCCTTCGGCCGTGGCGTGCTCGCGGATGTTCGTCCGACACACCTTGAAGCGCTGGCAGTTGGAAGAGCACGCCGAGGTAGCGACGCTCATCATGAGCGAGCTCGTCACCAACGCCGTCAAGGCCAGCGGTATCACTGCCCTCAAGCCGAAACCCTGGCAGATCAAGGTTGAACACGTCATCGGAATACAGCTCCGCGCCATCGAGGCCAGTCTGTACGCCGATGTCTGGGACAGAATCGCCGCGATCCCTGTGCGGAAGAACCCCATGCTTGACGCGGAGAGCGGACGTGGCCTGGTGCTTGTTGAGTCGCTCGCTAAACAGTGGGACGTCTTTCGTCCTCGCAGCGGTGGCAAGGTCGTGTGGGCTGAGTTGCCCCTCGGGGCGGCGGTAGAGGAACCCTCTTTCGACCACCAGCGTCCGCCGCTGATGCTGCCCGAAGGTATCCGTGCCGCCAGCGGACCGGTGGAACAGCAGGCCCGTACGGGCCTCTTCGAGCACCTGATGGATACGACCGTTGAGCATATGTGTGCTGCGCACTTGGACGATGGAAGCTAGGGGCCGCGGCCGGCAGACTCTTGGTGGTGGCGTTCTAGGACGAGTGACCGCCCGATGAAGCCAGGCCAGATATGGGATCTGTTCGACTGGTACCACGGGGCGTGCTTCCGCTGCGAAGCGGTGCGCGTACCCGTGGCGCTCGTCGGCGACATGACTGCACACGACTCGACGCTGCCGCTGTACGCCTGTCACCGCTGCATCTTTCGCATGCAGCAGTCACATTGGTTCGCGACTGGACGACGTGCCTGGCACCTTGAACGGCTGCAACTACCGCCCCGTGGCGGGTCACGGAGGACACGACCGCTTTCCCTTGGGTGGCTGCGCTACAGGAAATGGAGCAGCTACGACACGGACGAAAGCAGGGTTGCTGCGGGCGAGAGCTCTGAACGCACGTAGCCCTTGGGTGGTCAACTTCACAAAGGAGCGCCTCTGCTTCGTACAAGCACAGGCGCTCCTTTGTTACTGGTAAGTCATTTCCGTTCAGGGTGTAGAGCTAGCGTCGCTTTCAAGCCAGATGGCTGAAAAGATTCCGCGATATCCAAAAGCTTTGGCCAGAGTAAATAGATAGCTTGTTCGACTTTGTCGGCTCTGCCTCTGTAACTGACGGGACGCCTGCTACGCTCTTCGTCACTTGTTCGAAGGCGTGCTGTGGAACCTCATGGGGAGTGTGGTTCCACTGATCAAACTTATGCTCGCCTTCGGAAAGGGAAAGTTTTATACTAGGGGGACGTATGCTTTCTAAAATCGTCATTCAGAACTACCGGACGTTTCGTAATTTCAAGCTCGACTTCGACCCCAAGATGAACATCTTGGTTGGCGACAATGACGCTGGTAAGTCGACGATTTTGGAAGCCATCAGTCTTGCACTTACCGGCAGGCTCCGTGGTCGACTCCTAGCCCAGGATCTCTCGCCCTATCTGTTCCATAAAGATGCCGCCGACGAATACATCACTGCCTTGCGAGAAGGGCGGGAAGCAAGGCCACCAGAGATCATCATTGATCTTTTTTTGGACAGTAAGACGGCGCCTGCCGAGCTGTCGGGAACCAATAATCTCTTGAAGGCCAATGAGCCGGGTGTGCGTATCCGCGTTGCGCTTAATCCGGATTACGAGCCTGAGTACAAGGAGTTCATCGCCAACCCTGCTCAGGTCCGCTTGGTTCCGACTGAGTATTATAAGGTTGATTGGCTGGCCTTTTCAGGGAATGGCATCACCTTCCGAAGTATCCCGGCCACAGCCTCACTCATCGATGCTGCGAATATTCATCTTCAAAGTGGCGTCGACTATTACATGAAGCACATCATCGATTCGTACCTTAAGGCGGATGAACGCGTAAAGCTGACGCGTGCGTACCGCAATCTCCGTGAGACGTTCGCGGAGGATGAGGCGATCGTGAAAATCAACGAAGCACTGCGGGGCGCTCCAAGCGACGTGAGTGACCGCGAGCTAACGCTGAACATCGACGTATCGCAGAGAACTAGTTGGGAAAGCGGCATCGTGCCGCATCTGGACGAACTACCATTTCAGTTCGTCGGCAAGGGAGAGCAGAGCACGCTTAAGATTCTGCTTGCCCTGAACAAGAAGGTTGAGGACGCACACGTAGTCCTCGTTGAGGAGCCAGAAAACCACCTGTCGTTCCCGAACTTGGGTAAGTTGGTCAAGAAGATCAGTGACAAGTGCGAGGATAAGCAGGTCTTCATCACCACGCACAGCTCCTACGTATTGAATAAACTTGGACTCGAAAAGCTCGTCTTGCTCTCTTCGGCGGAAGGTATCCGGCTCGACAGCCTCCCCGCCGACACACAGAATTACTTCAGGAAGCTTTCCGGCTACGACACGCTTCGTGTGGTGCTGGCGAAGCGGTCACTCCTCGTTGAAGGGCCGTCTGATGAGCTTGTCGTCCAACGCGCCTACAAGGACGTGCACGGTGCACTGCCCGCCGAAGATGGAGTGGACGTTATCAACGTCCGTGGCCTCTCCTTCAAGCGGTTTCTTGATATTGCGTCGCTACTGACTCAGAACCGCGTCGCTGTCATTACTGACAATGACGGTAAGGACGCTAGTGTCGTAAAGCAGGGGTTCAGCGTCTACGCTGCGTTCACGAACATCTCTATCCATGTGGGCGAGGACGCGAACGTTAAGACGTTGGAACCGCAGCTCTTCAAGGTGAATGACCTGGCGACGATGAACACTGTACTTGGCCAGAGTTTCACAACCGAAGACGACTTGCTCAAGGACATGAAGAACAACAAGACAACCTGCGCTCTGGCAATCTTTGAGAGCGACCAAACCATTAACATGCCGGAGTACATCAGGGATGCAGTCGTCTAATAACCTGGCCGTCATCGCGGCGGCCGGCTCGCGGAAGACCCAGCACATCATCGACTGCGTCGTTGCTGATCCGAGCAAACGCGTGTTGGTGACGACCTATACCAACGAGAACCTGCATCAGATCGTGAACCGGCTGAGTGCGGGCACGGGAGTGCTTCCAGGACACGTCACAGTCATGGGCTGGTTCACGTTCCTTCTCAATGAGTGCGCTCGTCCCTATCAAAGCTTCGTTCTTGGCGAGACTGGCATGATGGGTGGACTCAACTTCGTAGGTCAGCGCTCAAGGTACATCCCCAAGAGTAAGCCTCAGCAGTACTACCTAGACCGTGGCAAGTCTGCCTATCGGGATGGCGTATCGGCATTTTCCTTCGAGGCTAACAGGCTGAGTAAGGGTATGGTCGTCGACCGGCTGTCTCGGATGTACGACCACATCTACATTGACGAAATCCAGGACATGGCGGGGTATGACCTCGAACTCCTGGACCTTCTCATGAAGTCGCCGATTGCCGTCACTGTCGTCGGCGACCCTCGCCAGGCCACCTTCGTGACGAACAACGCGGCTAAGAACAAGCAGTTCAAGGGAAGCGGCATCGTCGACTGGCTCAGTAAGCGTGCTGAGCTATGCCTGGTTGAGAACCGTGTGGAGAGCTATCGGTGCAACCAAGAAATCTGCGATTTTGCGGATGATTTGTACCCCGACCTTGCACGTACAGTTTCTAAGAACACAGAAATCACGGGCCACGACGGAATCTTCGAGATCAAGAAGTCAGACGCTCCGGCGTATGCAGAGCAGTATGCCCCGGTCGTGCTGCGCTACAACAAGAACTCTGACACGTGCGGATTGGAAGCAATGAACATGGGCACCTCGAAGGGCAGCACCTTCGACCGGGTGCTCATCTTTCCCACGGCACCGATGATCAAGTACTGCAAGACGAAGGACGCTAGTCAGGCCGGGGACAGAGCGAAGCTGTATGTCGCGGTGACACGGGCGAAGTACAGCGCAGCGTTCGTCATGCCGTGAGGCTGCCTCCTGTTCACCGCAGAAACCTGATGGAGGCTGTCATACCCGACGACTACCGTTGATCCATGACGGAAGACCAGCGCGCACCGATCGCCAGACGCACGTCGCTTGATCCCTACAGTCCAAGCGCGCCGCATCTGGTCGGCATCGTGGACACCAACGCGCTGTTGAGCAGTATCGAGAACGACTGCCGCAAGGGGTTCCGGTCGCGGCTGCTACGGATGAGCGACGCTGGCACCGCAACTCTCTATGCTGCCGACCACGTCCTTGATGAGACGTACGAGCACCTTCCGAGGATGGCTGAGCGTGGTTTGGTGCCACTCGCCACCCTCCGCGCCCACTTTGAAGCTGAGTACCTACCGGCGCTGCGGTTCGTCACGATGTCAGACGTCGACGGCCCGGACGAACAGGTCTTGGCGATCACCGACACTGACGACGTGCCAACAGGTTGGTTGGCCAAGCTCATTGCGCCATGCGTCGTGTTCTCAGATGACAAGCACCTGAAGAAGCCTGGGTTCGCCCCGAAGGATTGGCAACGAGCGGCGAAGTCCGTCCTCGACATTGCCGATGGTGTGAGGGACCAGGCCGTCACGGTGAACGCAGCCGCGCTTCCGGCCAGGGGTGCAGTGGGATTGGTCAAGCTCCTGGGACGGCAGACCGGCATCTCCCCGTGGGCGATTGGCGCCGTCGTTCTGGGTGGCGGCGCGCTACTCCTCAAGAAGTCCAACAGGAGGAAGGCGGCTGCTTCGTTTGCCGTCAAGGCACTCGAAGTGGTCGGCACCAAGCTGGAAGCGGCAATGGCGAGGGAGCGACGGGGCGTTGAGAAGCTGCGTGAGGTCATCCTCGCTGCACCATCGCGGCCTACGATCCGGCAGCAAGTGGCCATCGTCTTGGCACGGCAGGCCGAACCGCTGCTTGCTGCTGAGGTACACGAGCTGATCTATGCGCACTTTCCCGATGAGCCGGCGGTCGACCTTCAAGCCGTCCGGACCGTGCTGGAGGAAGGAACGGAGTTCGTCCGAGTGCAGCGCTACCGATGGCAGCTCGGGCGCGAGGTTGCTCCGCGGTCGTCTTGAACGAGGCGATCCAGCGTGGGCCGGCCACGACCTGGTGGTCGATCGGCTCCAAGCGGCACCTCCAGAAATGAAGAACCCCGCGACCGTCAGGCAGGTTCTACCGCACTGATTTTCTCGTCGCGTTGCGCCCACAGTCACCACGCTGATAAAAAGTCAGCAACAAAACAGGTTGCTCACATGGAACACGAAGAAGGACTAACCGACGATGGCGCAGCAAACCATTATCCAACTGCTCGATGACCTCGACGGGTCCGAAGCGTCCGAGACGATCGTGTTCGGCCTCGACGGTAAGACGTACGAGATCGACCTGAACGAGAAGAACGCGGCCAAGCTGCGTAAGGCTCTTGAGTCGTACGTCGACAAGGGCAGGAAGACGAGCCAGGCGCGTGGTGGCAAGCGTGGAGGTACAGCGCGGGTTGCCGACAGCGACACTGCACAGATCCGCGCGTGGGCCAAGGAGAACGGCTACGAGGTGAACGACCGTGGCCGTGTCCCGGCGGACATCAAGGAGGCGTACGCGAAGGCCAAGGTCGCGTAACGCCAACTCAGCGAACCCCTGAAATGAGAAACACCCCGCCAGCCTGAACGGGCAGCGGGGTGCTCTCGTTTCAGGGTGCGGGGTGAGGTGTTGGTACGACTACGGGAGGCTTGGCGTGTCTTTCACGATGATCGGGTCCTCCGGGTCGAAGTTCTCCGAAATCTCCTGGACGTAGCCAGTGTCGAAGCGTCCGGTGTCGTCACAGGCGAGAGACACACGCACCCGTACGAGCGTGCCGCCAGGGTTGTAGCCTGAACCGACGATCCAGCCCTCGAAGTACCAGTTCGGTCTGTCGTAGTAGGCAATCCCACGCGAGCCATCATCGCTGTTGTCACAGCGCAGGTATTGCGGGGATGCCATAGTGACGACGACGTGGATGGGCTCCTCCGTCAGGGGTATTTCGAGAGTCTTCGGGTTGCCGTAGGGGCTCTCGAAGAGAGCTTCCTTGAGGGAGAGCAACCCGAACTCGGGCTGGAAGTGATAGGCGATGGTGCCGGGCTTCAAGCCGTAGCTACGGTACTCGGCCTGCCGCCTGAGCTGGTGTTCGTCATTTTCTTCCGACATGAGGTGTGCCTCTTTGGTCAATTCGGGTGGGACACACCACCGGCTTGAAAGAAACAAGCGAGGTGTCACATCCGAAGACAGGGGGCACGATACAATCACCAATTACGGCAATATGTATCTATTTATAACATGAATGGCCATTCTGGTCAATGCTACCCGAGCTTAGCCTTGACATCGAATAGAACGTACCCGGCAGTTTGGCCGACGGTTCCATTCAGCTTCTCATCGCCAAGCAAAGCGGGTCGATGATGTCTTTGCCCTTGACCGGATCGAACCCGATGACCAAGCCGTAGCCGAAGGTGCGGCACCCGCCGTCCCACTTGCCCTCGCGTGCGTTCTGTTCCTTCTGACGGAGGGTGAGTTCTTGGATGACTTCGGCTGTGCCCGCATCCATGGCGTTTTGAATGCGGTCCCACGTGCGGTCTTGCGAGTCCTGGAGGTTGAGTGCTTGTCCGCGTACGTAGTGGTACTGGACTCCGTGGAACCGACCGAGCTTGACCTGCCGCTCGTTCTCTTCCGGCTTACGAGTGAGACGAGATTTGGTGTAGGCGAGCACGATCCGCACGGGGCCAGCTTCCAGTTGACCCAGCATGTCTTCGTAGTCTGCCCGGTGCTCGCTGCTGTTGGTGCTGGCGGAGATGTCGTTGTCTCGGTAGATGCGAACCAACGTCACGCCAAGCCGCACGGCGAGTTTCCTGATGTCTTCTTCCTGGCGCTGAACGCCAAGCTCTTTGCCTTCTCGGTCATCGCTGATGCGCAGATACCCGAAGGCGAGTTGCCCCTCCAATTTGTCGTACATGCGTTCGATTCCTTTTCATGATCCATTGTAATGGATGCACAGGAATTTGACGAGTACGCGACCGGCCACCACGCCCTGCACAACTACCCTGGCGTGGGCGGCAGACCCGTCCCCGACGATGCATGGCAGCGGACCATGCTCAAACACGCCGACAGTGCTATCGGCTGGCTCCCGCTGGCGTGCCTGCTGATCGCCATGGCCGTCGATTACGCGGCCATCCGCCGGGGCCGGCACGCGATGCCGGCAGTGCTGCTCGCCAGCGAGCGCGAAGGCCGCACCGGGCTCGCCGCACTGGGCGGCTTCGCGATGTGGCATCTGCCCCTCACTCTGCTGATCGCAGCACGGTTCGCCCGGCTGCGCAGATCGCTGTGCTACGCCGCCGGACGAGTACCGCCCGAGCACCTGCAGACGCTGTACGCCGCTGTGTCGGATCTCGCGACACGCATCACTGCTTCGGACCGTGAAGGGGCGTGGGACAAGGCTCAGATACGTGCACATCTCAAGTCGGCGGGGGTCAAGAGCCCGTGGCGACGCCGCTGGCCCCTGCTGCTCATACCGCTGATTCTGATGGCCCCGTCGCTCGCGTTCCTCGCGGTGGGGTCGTTCACCGCCACCAAGGGCTTGCAGAAGCAGTTCACCACCGGCCACGGGCCCGCGATCTTGATGTGGTTCGGTGCTGCTGCCCTGGCCTGGACGCTCGTCCAGTTGATCCTGCTCATCCGGGCGTGGGTGGTGAGCCGGCGCCAGCCGATCGCGGAAACCCTCACGCTGATCCGGTTGCGTGTATGGCCCGCGACCGGCGCGCTCATATCCGGCGGATTGCTGTTCTACGCGCACTACCGGCAAGGCCAGCCCCTGGACGGTCACGTCACCGAGCAACCCGTCTCGATGCTCCTGGCGTTCCTGGAAGACCTTGAGTTGTATGCGGGCATCGCGCTGACCATCCTCGCGCTTGCTGCCCTGATCATGCTCTTCCCGCCCGGCGGCCTTGTTCTGGCAGGAGGTGGAGTGCTTGCTGGAGCAGCCGCCACTGAAGCCGCCGTTCAGGCCGGTGCCCTGGGCGTCGCGGGTATCGCACTCATGGGGCAGGGTGCATCGAATGGATCCGGTGAGGACTACAACGCGTGGCCCAGGAGTAAGCGCAAGGGGCGGACCAAGCCCGAGCACCGTGCGGATGTCCGCGGTGACGAAGGTAAGAGCCTCGGAGGCAAGAGCAAGTCTCATACCATCGACAAGCATGTCGACAAGACCACTGACGGCATGCGTAAACGCCTGCGCGAAGACCCGAACCTGAAGTCGGACTCGCGATACGTTGACGTCGATAAGGCCCAACGCTTCACGGACGAGACGCTAACTCAACCTCCAAACCAGCGGAAGATCTCTGAATGGCTAAACAAGGGCGCGAAGCATCCGCTGCGACTGGAAGCGGAGTTTGACGAGCCCACAGGGCTCCACCTCACTCGCTATGACTTCACTCACGGACAACCCACGACATGGGTGAACAAGGTTCGCGTCATCCTGAAAGCCGACCCGTCGGCGAAATCCGGATACCGCGTCCTCACCTCATTCCCCCAGCCCTAGTGCCTTCGGAGCACCTCATGAGCCAGCCGCCCCCTCCCGGACAGCGTTTCTACGAACTCGGCAGCCTGCTGCAAGCCTATGCACAGACAGGCTTCACCTTCTCCGACACCGCGGAGGCCCCTGGTCCCGGCCTGGCCTCGTATCTCAGGATCGCCGCGAGGGACCCTGACCGCGCGGCAACGGCGCTCCGTCAAATTGATGACCTACTTTCCGTCGGGCTCTTCTCCGAAGAGATTGCAGATGAAGTGGAAAACCTGCCGCACATCCGCCCGCCAATGGGGGCGAGCGTGGAGGATTGCCTGCGCATCGTCAGAGGCCATCTCTACCAGCTCCTGCAAGACCCATCCCGCGTCCCTTACGTGAACCCGCAGAACTCGTGGGAATGGAACGAGCGATTCCCTGCATTGAGTCAGCTGCTCGGAGCCTACTTTCATCGGGATTTCTCGTATATCTACGATTCACGCGATGAGGCTCTGGATGAGTACGTCAGCGAAGCCCTACCAGAAGACCGTGCACAGGCAGTGCAGGAGATGGGTGAACTCCTGGCCATGGCGTCCTCGGATCAGGAACTCGACACGGCAACTGAGGCGCTGGGGCTCGACCTTCTGCCGCCGCAAGGGATGTCGCTCCGGCAATGGCTTGAGATGATCTGCCGCAGGGTCGCTTCGGCGTAGCAGCGTGTCCCACCAGCCCCCGTAGCCTGCGCGTTCGAAGACGCACAACGTTCGATGTCATCGCCGCCGCCTTCAACGTCACCCGGCAAGAGTCGGAGGGCCGTTCTCCGTACATGCCTCAGGGCTTCGGCGTAGTCGCGGTTTGAGTGAGTTTCCCGATGTGCGCCGGCGGTGGCCCGGACGCGGGACAAGCACGAGCTTCCAAGATCATGTGAGTGTCGAGTCCAATGATCCCTGCGCAAGTCCGTGCAGCCGCCCATCCCCCTCCGATCCCGCCCGTCGCGGAGCGCGTCACGCCCTGCCCGACGCGTGCCGGGGCGGCGGGCGCTCTGCGACGAGGCGGAGGCGGGGGCAGCACGCGCAGGGCCGCTCCTCCTCATGCCACTGCGTCGAGCCAGCCGTCGCCGGGTGGGGGGACGAAGAAGTATCCGCCTCCGACGGTGAGGGTGTATTTGGCCATGGCTTCGCCCTGCAGCCGGTGCTGGACGGCCTCGAAGCCTTGTGCCAGGTCGCGTTGGAAGCAGGAGAAGATCAGGCCCTGGTCGTCGGTGCTGCGGTGGTAGTTGTAGCCGCGTCGGACCAGGGGCGGTGGGTGGCGGCGGTCGGGGGCTGCTTTGCGTACATGTGCGTCGAGTGGTGTGATCGTGCCGTGCGGGTCGGTGGCGAAGGCGGGCCGTTCATCGCTGGGGGTGCCGTCCAGCCATCGGCCGTCCCTGCGGCGGCCGATGATGCGTTCCTGCTCGTGGATGGTGTCGCGGTCCCAGAAATCGGTGGCGAGCCGGATGATCCGAACCACCTGGTAGCTTCCGCCTACCGTCCAGGCCGGTTCGCCCTGGTCTGCCCTGACGACCGCTCGCTCAGCAATCCCTGCCGAGGTGTCGGGGTTGCCGTAGCCCTCGGTGAAGTGGAACGGATTGCGGGCTAGTCCTCTGCCGTGCTCGGTGTGGTTTTCAGGGCGATGTCCGTCCAGGCGCCAGCGCACGTCCCAGTGCGGCAGGGCCTGCAGTGCTCGTTCGGCCGCGTCCTTCACCGCGCGGGTCGAGGTTCCGGTGATGTGCAACAGGAGGTCGCCGTGCGACTGAGAGGGATCGATTACGTCGCCGGCGAAAGAAGGCATCCTTTTCAGCTGTCGGGGGGCGTCGGAGCTTTGAGGTAGCGCATCTGTACCGAGCGCCAGCCAGGCAGCTGTCTTCCCGCCATCGACGGCTGCTACGGATCGGTGTGCGGCACGGAGTGCGCCGATGCAGCGGGTTTTATCGACTGCCAGATTCAGGGAGATGACCTGCGCATACGGCAGCGGTGCTGTGCCGCGGAGGTGCGCAGGTGCTGGAGTCTCGTGGCCGGGTCCGGCTTTGAGCGCGGCAGCGCCGATGGCACCCAGTCCGCTGATGCCGACGGCGGCGGCCACAGAGGTTTGCAGGATTCTGCGTCTGCTTCTCATCGTCGGTAGCAAGCCCTTCACGGGGGTGGTGGGCGCCAGGGGTGACTGCACCGGGGGGGGAATGCCGTTCAGCCGCGGCGCAGGGCATGTCGGACGACGGCCCGCTCGAACTCCGTGCGGAGGCTGTGGTGGGCTGCGGCCAGCGCTTCTTCGAACGTTGTGAGGCCATCGGGCCAGTAGAGGTCGCGGTAGTGCATCTCGGCCTGGGCTTGGTAGACGGCTGCCTGATCGAGTGCGGACAGAACGGCCCGGCGCAAAGTGTCCGGGTCTGTCATCAGTTGGTCGTCGCAGACGGTGCGTGCCCTCGTCAGTATGGCGTCCTCGATCCCTTGCGTGCCTGCGGTGTTGGCCAGCTCCTCGGGCACGAGTGCTGAGGCCAACTCGCCGAGTCCTGGATGTCGTTGCCGGGGATCACCGGAGCCGTGGTGGATGTCCTGCCTCACCACGGCCTCGACCAGGTGATGCAGCAGGGTGCGGAGTTCGTGCGGCTCCCAGATGCGGTCGCGCATCTCGTAGACCTCGGTGCGCTGCTGCGCGCCCAGCCGACCCCACAGGGTGATCTGACGGTTCAGCGTCAGGTAGGTGGCCATCTGCTGAGCGTGCTGCCGCTGGGTGTGCAGTTCTTCGGGAGTTCGTCGGTCCCACACCTGCAGCCGGAACAGCTCCTCGAGCTCGGCGGTGAACATCAGCTCCGCCCGTGACGTACCGCCCATCTGGGAGTAGCGCTGAAAGTACTCGAAGACCGAGCACGTCGCCGTGATCCACTGGGTGTCGCTGACCGTCAGGTCTTCCTTGGCCTCGATCGCCTGGAGCAGTCCTCCGCGCAAGCGCACCCCGGTGGGCAAGGCTCCGGAAGGAAGGGGCACCACGGTGTTGTCGGTGATGTCGTAATCCCGGCCTCGTGCGTAGCAGTTCGCGGCGGCCACCGCCTGCGTGACGCGTCTTTCCAGCAGGAGGGTTTCCGTACTGGTTGGATCAAGCACACCGAAGGTGTCGTGCAGGTGCTTGCGGCCTTCCGAGGTCAGCCGCACGCTGCCACGATCCGTATCGACGGCGTAGTCCTGTTCCTCCCGCAGGGCGGCTGCCAGCCGGACTGTCTTGCGTAGTGCGGGTACCGGGGATGCGTCGTCTTCCAGCAGCATCAGCGGTTCGATGATCGGTGCGATCAGCACGTGGCCTGGGTCCTTGACCACGGCCGCGGACACCTCCCGGCGGATCCGGTCATACGCTGCCGGGGCCTGCCGGTCATGAAGCAGGTCCAGGCCGAACCTGCGATAGGCCCCCACGGTGACGTCGGCGCCGTAGGCGGCGCGGCGCTCCTCTTCGGCCATGTCTTCTTGCAGGACGCCGACGCTCACACCCAGCGGCCCGTACACCGTTCTGGCCAGCTCGCCCTCTTCCTGCGCCTGGCGTTCATCGGGCGTGATCATGTGGACTCCGCCGTGGGCCAGCGTGTGCAGATACCCGGCCAGGAGCCTGGCCGCGCGCAGACGTTCCTCCCCGGCGACCAGGCCGCCGTGGATCATGGTGCTGTCCGTCAGGCGAACTGCCATCTGCCGGACATCGTCGTCGAACAGCACGCCGCTGACAGTGGCAGCCGATCGGCTGAGCACGTCAAGCGCCGGCCGGGAAAGGGCCTGCAGTGACTGTCCGTCTGCAGCTCGACGCTTCAGCTTGCTGTTCGCCGCACGCGCATCCATTCAAGCCCCCAATTTCGGTATCAACTGCCTGGGAGGTGCCCGGGCAGGTGTATGTCGGGCAGCTTGTCAATGAAACGCGCGAAGGCCTCGGTCGCCTCGCCCGTACGTGTCTTGGGACCTTTCTCATCGATCTCGATCCGGCCCTCGAACCGCCCCTGCCCGACGCGGTTCTCGCCCGGCGGCCGGTACAGCGGGGAGTCCTCGGGGATGGTCCACGTGCCGTCCGGGTTGCGGATCGCCCCTGTGGTGTAGTCCGGGTTGACGGCGGACGGGCCCACGCCGCAACCGGCATTGTGAACGAGAAGAGATGTCGTGCCAGCGAGGACGTAGTAGGTGTGCAGGTCGTCGACGGTGAGGTTGTAGACCGATGCCGGCTGGGTGCGGTGTCGGATCGCGGTGATCTGGACCCAGGTGCCGGTGCTGGTTTGCAGCCATTGTCCGGCTTTCAGGGCGCCGGCGTCGACCCATTGGTGGAGTTGGGGGACCCAGAAGGGGTGGCCGTCGGTGGCGGTGATGGTGTCGGTCCTGGTTCCAGCGAGCCCGTCGGTGTCGAGGGTGATGTCGACGAGTTGTTTGTCCCCGTCTCCCTTGATCAGGGCGGTGACTTTGCGGGGTCCGGTGTCGCCGGTTTCGGGGTCGGTGGCGATGACGGTGTCGCCGACGGCGACGTCCTTGATGGGTTTGCGGGTGCCGTCGGACATCAGCACGGGAGTGTCGCCGGTGAAACTGTTGGGGCGGGCGCAGGAAGCGGCGCGGCTGGCGGCTTTTCCTTCGGCCAGAGCGCCGAGGCCTTCGCCGAGCATGCCGGACAGGCAGCCGATGGCGGCGGATTGGCCGACCTGGCCCCAGTTGACCTTGCGGCCCGACAGACGCTGGGTGAGCCAGTCGAGGCCGCCGTCCATGAGGCCGCCGACGACGCAGGCGGCGATCATGGGGTTGTTGCCGGAGGGGTCGGTGTAGGTGGTGGGGGAGGACAGGGCGTATTGGTAGAGGTTGGTGCTGCCGGCCTGGCCGCTGGGGTCTTGGGAGATGAACTGGCTGGTCTGTGGGTCGTAGTAGCGGTCGCGGTAGTACAGCAGGCCGGTGCCGTCGTTCTCGCGGCCGGTGAAGGTGTAGGGGTTGGTCGAGGCGGTGCCGGATGCGGTGGGCGTGCCGTTCGGGTCGTAGGCGTAGGTGGTGGCGACGGTGCCGTCGGTGTTGGCCAGGCCGACCACGCTGCCCAGAGCGTCGGTCAGGTAGACCTGCGTCGTGCCGCCCTCGCTGCGGGTGAGGTATTCGTCCAGGCCTGAGGTGGCCACGGTGGCCGTGGTCGCCTTCGAACTGTCCTGCTCCACCAGTGGGTTGGAGCCGTCGGTGAGGAATCGGCTGGTGCTGCCGCCGATGGTCTTGGAGACCCGCCCACCGAGCGGGTCGTAGCCGAACGTCGAGGCGGTGCCCTGCTTGGCCAGGCCGGTCAGGTCACCGCGGGCGTTCCACGTGTAGGTGCGTAGACCGTCGTTCTTGAGTTGGCCGTCGTCGTCGTAGGTGAAGGTGCGGCCGTCGTAGCTGGTGATGCGGTTGTCCTTGCCGAACTGGGTGCCGGTCTCGGCGGCGGGCAGGGCCACCTTCGCCAGCGAGCCGGTCAGGCCGGTCTGCAGGGCCCGTCCGTCCCGGGTGTAGGTCAAGTCCCCGATCGTCTTGCTGCCTTGCGCGTACGCGATGGACTTGATGACGCCGGTGGTGTCGTAGCCGGTGGTGCGGGTGATGCCGCCGGGTAGGGAGGCGGTCTTCTCGCGGCCCACGGCGTCCAGGCCGAAGGTGACTTTCTGGCTGCCGGAAGTGACGGAGGTGAGGATGCTCGACTTGTCCCAGCCATAGGTGGTGCTGGTTCCCGCGGCAGTCATCGTGGCGCGCCGGCTGGCATCGTCGTATTCATAGGTGACGTTGCCGGTGGGGCCGGTGACGGAGGACAGCCGGTCATGGACGTCGTAGCCGAACGACTGGGTGCCGGCCTGGCTGTCGGTGATCTGCTTCAGCAGGTCGTTGTCGTAGTAGTCGTACGTGGCGGTGGATTCGGCCTGTCCGACGGCGTTGACCCCGTACTGGGTGGTCTTCAGTCGGCCGAGCAGGTCGTATTCGGCTGTGGCTGCCTGGCCTGATCTGTTGGTGGCCTGCTTCAGGTGACCGGCCGCGTCGTAGGCGAACAGGGCTTGCGCGCCGAGCGGATCGGTGGCCGTCTTGGGCCGGTCGGCGTCGTCGTAGGCCCAGGTGGTGGTGTTGTTGCGGGCGTCGGTCAGGGTGGTGAGGTTGCCGTTGGGGTCGTAGTCGAGGGCGGTGGTGTTGCCCAGCGGGTCGGTGATCTCCCGGGACTGGCTGAGCTTGTCGTAGGAGACGGTGGTCAGCGAGCCCGCTTCGTCCATGAGGGCGGTGACCCGGCCGGCCGCGTCCGTGAACTGACGGCTGGTACGGCCCTCGGAGTCCTTCACAGAGGCCAGGTTGCCGTGGGTGTAGGTGTATTCGGTGACGGCGTTGGCGTTGTCGGTGACCGTTTTGATCTGGCCGTCCGCCTCGAAGCTGAAGGTCGTCTTGCGGCCTTCCGGGTCGGTCGAGGTCTGCAGGTCACCGCCTGCGCCGTAGGTGAAGACCGTGCTGTGGCCCAGCGGGTCGGAGGACGCGCTGGGCTGGTCGTAGGGCCCGTCGAACGTCGTCGTCCCGGTCGAGAGGGCATCGGCCGTGCCGGCCAGCTCGAGCGCGGAGGTGGCGTGCCCGTGAGTGTCGTAGGACAGTTCGGTGCGCCGCCCATAGGGGTCGACGATGGCACTGACGCGGTGGTTGGTGCCCCGCTCGTAGACCGTCTTGCGGGCCAGCGAGGTCCCGTAGGCATCGGTCTCCGCGGCACCGAAGCCGGCAGCGTCAAACTCCACCCGGCGCACCGCGCCGCCCGGCTCGGTCACCTGCGTTGCGGTGACCTGGTTGGTGCTGGTGGTGCTGTAGGCGAAGGAGTACTCCTGCCCCTCGGTCAGCGTCTGGTGCTTGACCCGGTTGTCGGTGTCGTAGTCGTTGGTCATGTAGACGATGCCGCGGGCGTCGGTGGCCGTCTTGATGCGGTTGGAGGTGCCGTCGTAGGTGTACGAACTCGTCTTGCCCGCCGGGTCGGTGACCGTCTTCAGCCGTCCCGCGTCGTCATAGATGTAGGACGTGGTGCGGCCGGTGTTGTCCCGTGCGCCGGTGACGCGGTGCTGACTGTCGTAGGCGAGGGAGATCCAGCGTCCGCCCGGGCTCGTGATGGTGGTGATGTCGCCCTTGGTGCCGTTGGAGCGGGTCAGGCGGATCGTGTTGCCGTGGCGGTCGCGGATCTCCTGCAGGGGCCCGTACCAGGGGAAGAGGTAGTCGCTGCCGTCCCGCAGGCGCAGGTGCCATCCCCCCGACTCCTGCTGGATCTTGGAACCGTCGAGAGCGGTGGGGGTGCCTTCGGGTTCGAAGACGGCGTCGCCGTAGGAGGTGCCGGCCGAGGTACGGACGAAGTGGACCTTCTTCCCGCCCGGCAGATACAAGTCCACCTCGGTGTAGAGGTGTTTGGAATGCAGGTACATGTTGTACGACAGGTCGCGGCCGATGCCGAAGGCCCGGGAGCGGGAATCGCCCTGCCAGTAGCTGCGGGTCACCTCGGCCGAGCCCAGCGGGTCCGCCACGCCCAGGTCGGTGCGGGAGTCGGTGAGCAGGCCGGTCTGCAGGTTGACCGGGTCGCCCGACAGCCAGTCGAAGACGTCGCCGATGGCGGAGATGTCGAAGGGGATCGCATCGGAGACGCTGATCATGGCGCCGGTGAACGCCCAGACCATCGTTTTCTTGTCGGGGACGACCTGCTTGCCGTCGCGGCTGACGGTGCCGTGCCCGTAGGTGTGCCAGCCCTTGCCCGCCGGGTCGTAGGCGAGGAAGTCGACCCGGGCGCCGGGGGCTTCGTCGGTGTAGTTGGGGTAGATGATCTGCGCGCCGTCGGGGAAGACGTAGCTGCCGCCCGGCTGCACCGTGAAGAAGATCGGCACGACGCTGTTCTTCGGCAGTGGGAACGGCGAGCGGTCCACCGGGATCGCGGTGATGCCCAGCTCGGTGACCGTCTTGCCGTGCTCGTCGCGCACCACCGAGCCTTTGGGCAGGCGGACCTCGAGGCCGGGGATGTCGGGCGTGGTCAGCGTGACGTCCGACTTGGCCGGGGCGTCGAAGGTGACGGTGTGCTTGGTGTCCAGCGGGCTCATCCACACGGGGAAGCCCAGATCCGGGCTGTGGCCCGCCACCGGGTGGATGCGGATGTCGTAGCGGCCGTAGGTGCGCTGGGCGGTATTCGCGCTCGCGCCGTCCACGGTCAGGGTCTTGGCTGCCGCGCTGATGCCGGCCAGGACGAAGCGGCCCTGGGTGTCGGTGCGCGTGCTCTTCTTGCCCACGCGGACGGTGACCTGGGCCAGGGGCTTGCCGTCCAGCTTCAGCACGTGGCCGGTCATCGCCGTGCTGCCGGGCGGGGCCCGCAGCCGGGCCGGGGCCTTCGGTGCGGGCTTGCGGTGGGTGAGCCAGTCGCGGCCCTTGAGGTTGGCCGCACCCGGATGCCAGGCATCCGCTCCCTTCGGCACGATGCCCGCGGCCTTCTTCGCCTTCGCCTCCTTGGCCGCGGCCTGCCGCTTGAGGGCCTCGCAGCGGTCGGCGCGGACCTGAAGCCAGTCGGGCCGCGGCACTATAAAGCCCCGGGCCAGCTCCTCCACCAGGCACGCCGTCCGCAGCGAAGGGTGTGGCACCTCGGCGGTGACGGCTTTGGCGGTGGCGGCCGCGGTCGCTGCCTTGAGCGTCAGGTCAACGGTGCCGGTGGCCAGGCTGCTGGGGCTGATCTCCACCCGGTAGGTGCCGGATTCGGCGACGTCTGTCAGCGCGATGGTGCCGGACGCGCCGGCGTACACCAGCCGCCCGCTGACCACTTTGGTGCCCGACGGGGCCACCACCGTCACCGACACGCTCTTGGTGAATGTGTTCGCCGCCAGCTCCAGCGACAGGTCATCTCCCGCCTGCGCGCTGAAGGTGGCACGGATGTCCTGCCCGGGCCGGGTGGCCCTCGCCTTGACCGCGGCGCCACCCACCGTCATCACGCCGGCTTCGGACGGCTTCGACAACGTCAGCGTCACCTTGCCGGTGTCCAGCTTCCGGCCCGTGATCCGCACGGTGTAGGTGCCGGCCGCAGCCAGCGCATCGCTGTCCCAGTCTGCGTCACGGCCCGGCGCCGAGGTGAGGCTGGTGAGGTAACTGCCACCCGGCCCGTGGATCTCGATGACCGCGTAGGACGGGATGGTCGTGCCCGTGGCGCCCAGGCTGACATGGTCCCCGGCCTGCGCGGTGAAGGACGCGACGCCCTCCTGCCCGGGCCGGGCGAGATCCAGGGTCGTCGACGGGGCCGTCGGATCGAGCGTGCCGCCCTGCACGTAGTGCGAGATGGCCACCTTCACGGTGCCGGTGCCGCCGGAGTCGGGATCGCAGCGCAGCGTGTACTGGCCCGCCTGCGTGAGTGAGTCGATGTCCAGCGAGTTGCTGTCGCCGTTCGGGACGGGCAGGTAGTCACCCTGCGTGCCGTCCGGCAGATACACGTAGCAGCGGGTGTAGCTGCTCATCGCCGTGGCGTCGACCCCGACGCTCAACGACTCGCCCTTGGCCGCGGTGAACGCCCAGGCACCGTCCTGCCCCATCCGGGACAGACCGGTCGTCACCGTCGGCCCGTCGAAGGCCACCGCCTCGCCCACCGGCTTGGACAGGAACACGGCCACAGAGCCGGTGTCGGTGCTGCTGCGCGGGTCGATGACAAACTGGTAGGTCCCCGTCTCCGGAAGGTTGAACGCCTCCCAATCGGCCGACGTGCTGGAGAAGTTGCTCGCCCCCAGGGTGGTGCCCTGCGGGGAGACGAGGCTGATGTCAGCGAGGGCGGAGAACGTGGCGCCCTGCAGCCCGAACCCGATGGCATCGCCGCGGTCCGCATCGAACAGGATCCGCGCCTTGTGGCCGGCGGCGACCACCGAGACCTGGGATGGGTCAGTGTCAGTCACCGAGGCGCGCATGGTCGTGTCGAAGAGCGACTCGCTGGCGTCCGCAGTGACGCTGAAGTCGCTGGGGGCCGTTGCCGACCCGTCCGGGGTGGCCAACTCCACACGTCCGGTGCGGGCGTTGGGCGGGACCTCGACCGTCAGGGACGTGCTGGTGCGCTCCTTGACCTCAGCGACGATGCCGTTGAAGCGCACGACGTTGTCGGTCGCGGCCGCCGCGAACCCCGTGCCGGTGAGGACGACTTGGGCGCCGCTCACACCGGAGGCCGGTTCGATCTTCGAGATGGTGGGGCCGGAGGGGGCCACCGTGAACGACTCGGTGGCCTCGACGCTCTTCCCGGACACGGTCACGGCCACCTTCCCGCTGACCGCGGCCGAAGGCACGATCACCACGAGGCGGGTGGCGGAGGCCGACGTGACGGTGGCGGCCTTGCCACCGAAGGTCACGGCATTGCTCGCCGCGGTAGGGGAGAAGCCGGTACCGGCCAGGGTGACCTTCGCACCCGCCTTGGCCCTGACGGGTACCACCGACAGCACCGACAGCGTGCTGGAGGCATATCGGTCGATGCCCAGCCGGTTGCCGGCCTTGTCGTAGCGGTAGCGGGCGGTTTCACCGCCGGGGTCGCTCACGCCGACCAGGCGGCCCACGGCGTCGTAGGCGTAGACAGCGTTGTCGGTGGTGGGCTCAGCGGCGGCGGAGTCCGTATCCGCGGCAGGTTCGGCTTTCTGCTGGGGCAGGCGGGACGGTGCTGCCTGCGGGGACGCGGTGGCCCGGGAAGGATCGGGGTGTGGTGGCATGGCGTCGGCCGACACCGTTCCGGCGGCCAGCGCGAGAACCAGCGCGCCCACTGCCACCAGTCGTCGTCGGCCATGTCTGACTGCACGAAGTAATCCGCCCCGTGACCGCATTGCGCCCTCCCCAGAGCACTTCACAGGGCGCGTAGACCCCGTGAACCCCACCCGCCACGCACGAGCGGTCACACCGTAGACACTGAGGGTCATGTACGCGACAGGTGGGGCGAGATATGGCCGAGACCGGTCTCGTTGCCAGGTGCTACCGGCATGCCCCCTGCAGGGGGTGGCGCGTAGGTGCCGAGCTGCGACAGGCCTGCCGGGGCGGGCAGTGGCGCCGGCAGGTGCTCGGGTGGCGTAGCGGCAAGTTGATGGCTCGAATTCGGTGCGACGCAGGAGCGGGACTGTGCGGGTGGCCGGCACCAACTGCCGCGCGGTCGAACCAGGCGGCGCACGCTCATCGACTTGGCCACCAGTAGTCGTGGCGCCCGTCAGCCAGGATGCTGACCGGGCCCGGACTCCGCTTCACTCTCCGCGAGGGGCGCCAGGCGGCGCAGCGTATGAGCGGTCGCCAACTGCCCTAGAAGCCGTCATCCAGCTGCCCGAGAACCTGTCATGGCACAGAGCGGGGAGGTCTGTTGCGCATGTCTGAGTTGTGCATGCCGAGCTCTCGGAGATTGCCGAGGCGAGGCCTCCGGAGGCGGGCCCAGGGGGTGGGGCAGGTGCCAGACGACCTCGTCGGTCTCCCGGTTGTGATACCAGGCCTCCAGGGTGCCTGTGGTCACCAGCCGGTCGAGAAGCTCTCCGGTCTGCTGCGCAGAGTGCCCGCACAGGCGGGCGAGGACGTCGAGGTCGGTGCTGTGTTCGGCATGGACGGAGCTGTGTGCGGCCAATACCAGGGCAGCCAGCCGCACGGCGGGCGGTGCGGCCGGAAGGGCCAACGGCACAGGGCGCAGAGCCCAGTGGGCGGCGCGACGGCGGGCGCGGCGACCGGGAGCCTGGTCCAGGACCGTGGCGTCGAGCAGCCGTAGCTGCACGGGGACAGCCCTGGCGTCCGGCGCCTCCAGCCAGCCGACGTGGGCCAGTTCCTGCCACAGCTCCCGGTGCCCGCGCAGGTGCATGCCGCGCAACAGCCCCGCCGGCAGCCGGACATGACCGCGGGCATCGGAGCGCAGGGCACACTGCAGGCCCAGCAGCCGGGCGGCAGGCGAGGTGAACCGGGGCAGCGCGACGCCGAGGTAGGTGAGCATCTCCCGCACGCGTACCCGCTCGTCGGCCTCTGGGAGGGGCCCGCCGTGGGCAGGAGGTGACGGGCAGGCGGAGGACCGGGGCCGGACGGAGCTGATCAGCGTGTCCGGCACCACGGCGGTGTGGCTGGTCGCCGCCGCGCAGGCCGCGCACGCGTCGGCCAGCCGCCAGGTGCGGCCGCTGAGGTCGCGGGTCAGGGCCAGCAGTACACGCCCGGCGCAGCCGCGATGACGCGGATGCCAGACGCAGCCCCGCAGCCGGCACTGGCAGCTGCGCAGGGTGCGCCGACAGCGCGTCCGCGCGGACATGGCAGGCCAGATGGGCCAGGGCGGCCGACCGTGCGGAGGATGCCTGCAGCGGGAAAGTGCGGGCAGTGCACGAGGGGCAGACCAGTGTGGGGCCGCCCGCCTGCGGGCGCAGTTCCACTGTCCAGATGCGCCGCACTGCGGCATGTGCGCCACCGAGCCTCATGGGCTGACCGTCCTCCCGTCTGTCGGCGCCGTGGCGGGGGTTCACCGTGACAGGCCCCCGAGACGAACGCACCGTAGTGCAGATTCCCGCACCGCGGATTTCGCCAGTCCTCCGCCCCCGACGAAAGTGCAGAAACCCGCACTGACAGGGCAGGGGTCTGCACCGTCGGATAGTTGGGTGACGATCTTGCCGCCCGACCCCGACCTCACTGCGCTGCGCGTCGTGCTCGCGCGCCTGCGGGCCGAACGCGGCTGGACCTTCGACGAACTCGCCGACCGCAGCGGCCTTGCCCGGCGCACCCTCATCGACCTCGAACACGGCCGCACCACCGGCAGTGTCACCACCTGGCACACCCTCGCCCACACCTTCGATGTGCCCATCGAGCGCTTTCTGGGCGCCCTGTGCGACGACCACGCGCGCGGCGGCGGGCCGCGCGCGACGCCGACGGCGGCCTACCCGGCCGCCGTGGTGCGCTTCTTCTTCGACTTCGGCTTGGACGGTGACGGCCGCTCCTCGCCGGTCGCGCCGTTGTTCATCCGTGCACTGGCTTCCAGCACCTGGTCGATGATGCGGCGGCGCATCTCGCTCTCGGGATCCTCGCCCAGGTCTTGGGCCAGGCGCTCCGCGGTCAGGTAGTAGCCAGTCAGGACCGGCTGCTCGAAGTAGCGGTTGAGCTGGCTCAGGGTCTGCCCGTACATCTGCAGGTAGGTGCGGTTGAGGAAGGCGGAGAGCGCCGCAGCGACGCCCGCGATGGCGGCGACGAAGACCTTGGTCTGCCCGTTGGCGAAGTACAGGCCGGCGGCAAAACAGCCCACGATCACCAACAGGCCCAACGCCATCGCCCGTTGCGAGGACCGGAAGGACCGGTCGGCCTGGTCGGTGGCGATGCGGTGGTATTCGTCGATCTGGGACTGGTTGAGTTCCAGGAGCGTGGCCAGAGGCGTGACGGTCTTGAGGTCCGCGAGCTTCTGCGCGTCAATCTCCTTCTGCCGTTCGGCCGCCTCTTCAGCCGCCTGGACCTGGAGATCCTCCCGGCGGATCTGTTTGACCAGCAGGTGGATCGCGACGCCTGCGACCGAGGTCACTGCGACGCCTATCAGGATCCACAGCCATAGCGGCACCGCGCCCACGCTGTTGCCGATGCCCACGAGCACAACAGCCAAGACGATCACCAACGGGATGGCAGACGGCTGGGAGCCTGATCGACGGTAGTGGCCAGCGCGGGTTGGGCGTGCGCTCGACAAAGAACCCCCTGGACTTCTCCGTACGGCGCCACGGCCGCGCAATGATCAGTTCAACCGGCTGAGTGTGGCAGCCAGCCATCTCCCTGCCCAGCATCTGACCAGCCAACTGCGGCCGCACAGAGCCGAACCGCTACAGCCGGCGGGCGCACAGGCGACCGCTGGGCACGCGGACGTCGACCGCCAGGTGCTCGAGGAACAGCCCTATCCGCTTCGCCGCGAAGCCTGCCCGGCGCGGCTGCAGCCGGACGCCGTCCTCGGTCCGCCACAGCACGGTCCGGTGGCCATCCTTCTCCAGACTGCGGGGTGTCTCAGAGACATCAGGCGTGTGCGGCGGACCGGATCCGCTGTCAGGAGGCGACGCGCAGGTGCCTGCGGGTGGAGGGGGCGAGGAGCCGCGCCGCCAGGTCGACGGGGCGCGGCTGCGGAACGTCCAGTGGCAGGCCATCTGCTTCCTCGAACGCGGCACGGTCGTCGACTCCACCTGGCTGCACGCTTCGGCCGAGTTCCTCGCCGCGATCGAGGACGCAGGCGACTGTGGAGACCTCGACGGCTCCGGCGTCGACTGAGCCGAGATGGCCGCCGCCGTGCGCACCTGGAACCGCACCCAGGCCATCGCTGTGCTGCAGGCCGTCCGCCGCGCGACCGTCGAGGCTACCGCCTACCGATCGTCAGGCTCGCGGCGGTCGCGGTCGTTGAGACTCGCACCCCAGGGGCCGCCTGCGGTGGCACGGGTCGCGCCGACCGGACTCATGGAGCGCCAATCTGACGGTGCAACGGAAATCCTGGAGGTGGCCTGCGGCCCACCAGCGCGGGCTCTGTACCGTCCGCGTTCGTCGGTGAGTCGCCGCTGTCCACCGGGCGGAATAGACTGGTGACACCTGCCTCGGCGCAGCCCGAGGCCCTGGTCGAGTCCGCGGGACACGTCGTGCGCAGCCGAAGGCCGACTGCCCCGGCCACCTGCCGCGCCCTGCCCTGCTCCGACTGGGAACGCTGGCTCGGGACTCCCCTGGATGCGCCGTCGTCCTGCATCAGGAGCAATCATGACGAACGACAGCGGTAACGGCGAACGCGAACTGCGACAGAACCCCGACGGTGAGGGCCCGGACGGCCCCCGCGAGGACGACGAGGTGACCGCACGCCGCGAATGGTTCCAAGCCAGTCGGTCCGACGCGCAGGGCCGGCTCTTGACTCGCGTGTTCGCCGAAGCGGCGGCACGGCGCCGCCGCCTTGAGCGCCGCCTTGAGCAGTGGACGATCGGAGAACCTCCCGTCGCGCCCGGCGGGCCCGGCAGCGTGAACTGGACGCCCCTGGGTCCGTCCGTGATCGGCTACGGGCAGGCCACGGACAGACCCCCGGTCTCCGGACGGATCAGAGCCGTGGTGGCCGGACCGAACAGCTCCCGTGTCTACGCGGGTGCCGCGAATGGCGGGGTGTGGTTCTCGGCGGATGCCGGCGCGACCTGGGTGCCGTTGGACGACTACGCCACCTCGCCCACGGTGTTCGGCGGTGCGGAGGCCGACTCGCTGAGCGTAGGTGCGCTGCAGGTGCGTTTCGGGGCGTCCGCGGCCACGGACGAGGTCTACGTCGGCACCGGTGAGACCAGTGGTGGCGACGCCTACTTCGGGATTGGGATCAAGCACTCGACGGCGGGAGGTGCGCCGGGAACGTGGACGCTGGAGGCGACGAACCTGGCCGGACAGGCGGTCTTCAACATCGTGATCGACCCGGACGACCCGACACGCGTCCTCGCGGCGACGACCGCCGGGATCTACCGCCGTCCCACCTCGGGCAGCAAGGCGACCTGGGCACAGGTGACCAGTCCGGCGTTCACGACAGCAACCAGTGCCGCCTGCTCCCTCATTGTCGCGGGCGCCGGGACGACGAAGCGGTACTACACCGCGTTCGACGGAGACGGGGTCTATGCGAGCACCGACACGGTGACGTGGAGCGCCCTGACCGGCATCGGCGGAGCCGGCCGCACCGTCCTCGCGGCCGGTGAGAGCGACCCGACCGCCGTCTACGCGGTGCGCGAGGACGGTTCGCTCTACCGGCTGGTCAAGAAGGCGTTCCAGACCGTCGCCGGCTTGCCCGGCACCGTGCTCTTCGGCGGTGGGCAGGGCTATTACGACAGCGTGCTGGCTGTCGACCCGGCGGACGCCAACCGCATCTACCTGGGCGGCGACCGCACCTCGGACGGCAGCAATTGGTCACTGTCGTTCTGGCGCGGCGACGTCACCGGCGGGCCAGGTACCTGGACGTTCCCGTTCAAGGCAGCCAACACGGCGAACCCGTCGGCCGACCCGACCTGGATCGGTCGCAACATCCACTCCGACGCGCACGCGTTCTGCTTCGGCCTGAACGCCGCCGGTACCGCGCACGATCCGGCCAGTGTCTGGATCGGCACCGACGGCGGCCTCTGGCACTCGTCGACGAGCGGAACCATCGGCACGTACCGCCCGTGCAACACCGGGCTCGCGATCACCGAGCCCACCTTCCTCGCCCAGCGGGGCGACACCGACGCGGTCGTCTTCGCCGGCACCCAGGACAACGGCCTGGTCCGATACCTGGGTGAGGAGGCGTGGACCGAGCGGTTCCAGGGCGACTCCGGCGGTGTGGCCGTCGACCCGAGCAATCCCTACCAGGTGATGGGGCAGTACATGCACACCATGCTCTATCGCAGCACGGACGGCGGCGCGAGCATCAACTGGATCCCCTTCCCGCCCGTCACCGCGAACACCACCGCACAGAACGACGCCAGCACGACCGAGTACGGGGCCGCCGGATTCTACGCGCCGATCGCCACGTCCCCGGCGGGCTCCGCCCCTACGCTCGCGGCCTACGGCACCAACCGCCTCTGGCTGACCGCGGACTGGGGCACCACCTGGATCACCCTGCCGACCGGGACGAACCCGTACACGCCCAGCACCCCGAACGCCGCCCAGGACGTCATCGACGGCAATCCCGTCACTGCGGTCGCGTTCGCCTCGGCGACCAGCGTCTACGCCGCGACATACTCGACGATCTGGCGCTACGACCTGGCGGGCGGCGTCTGGTCGCACACGGTCCTGCCCACCAGCGGGCTACCCGGCTTCCGCTACATCACGGACATCAGCGTGGCCGACGCCGCCACCGGCGCGCTGTACATCACCCTGGGCGGAGCCGCCAGCGCCCACTGCTGGTACTTCGACGGGACCGCCTGGCACGCAGCCATGCCGACCACTGTCGTCGACGTGCCGAGCCATGCCGTGGTGGTGGACCCGGACCACCCGCTGACGGTGTACGTCGGCACCGATGTCGGCTGCTGGCGCGGCCAACGGGCTGGCACCACCTGGTCCTGGACGCTGTTCTCCCCAGGCCTGCCCGAAGCGGCCATCAGCGATCTAGCGATCCACCGGCCCTCTCGACTGCTGCGGGCGGCCACCCACGGCCGCGGCCTGTGGGAGATCCAGCTCGACGCGACGACCGGCACCGATCCGGACCTGTACCTGCGCGCCAACTCCACCGACACCGGTCACCTCGTCGGCAGCAGCCGTCCGGCCCTGGTCGCCTCCGGGGCTCCCGACCCGACGGCCCCCGGGTTCACCTCCTACATGTGGATGAGTCCGGACATCAAGGTCCGGCGTCCGTCGCTGCCGGGATTGCCCGCGCTGGGCTCGTCGGCCGACCACCTGGACTTCGCGATCAACATCGGTGACTACGCCGACAGCACGACGGACATCGAGACCGCCGACAGTTCGGGCAAAAATCGCATCTTCGTCGAGGTGCACAACCGCTCACTGACGCCGGTCGCGGGCCCGCAGGTGAGCGTGTTGCTCCTGCTCACCGACGCCTCGGCAGCGCTCGCCGCGCTGCCCGCGGGCTACGCGGCCCGGATCAACAGCGGCGACACGAGCAACTGGTTGGCGGGTACCGGCTGGCAGTTCGCCGACCCGATAGTCCCCTACCGGCCCCTCAACAGCACCCTTGACGTCCGCACCCCGCAGGTCGTCGAGTTCGACGTCGACCTGTCCACCCTGGCGCTGCCCATCGGACACGACCATGTCTGCGCGGCGGCGTTCGTCACCACAGGCACCGACAAAGTCACGGCCACCGCAACGGACATCGGTTCCGCGGTGATGCAGGACAAGCACATCGCGTGGCGCAACCTGCACCTGGTCACCGCCGGTGCCCGTCCCGTGCCTCCGAAGGGAGAGCGCTTCGAGCACGATCCCGCGACGTTCCTGCTCGACTTCCACAACCCCGCGAGGGAGGCGACAACCGTCGACCTCGTCTTCGACCGGTCCCAGTTCCCAGGGCCGCTGTCGCTGATGCTGCCGAAGCTGTCTCTGGAGAACCCGGAGCGAGCGTACGAAGGCTTCACGGTCGAGCGCCACGGCCCGCACGACGGTGTCGTCAAGAAGCTGTTCGGCAGGTGGCTCGCGCAAGCGGGCGAATTCATCGAGGAGTTCGGCGAACACTTCGAGTCGGCCGCCCCACCAGCCGAACGCGACGGGAACGAGGACCAGGCCCGCCGGCACCGTCGGCTCAGCAGGCTCGTCAAGCTCGACCCGACCCGCATCTACGCCGCCAGCGATGCACCGGTCTCACAGATCCACGGCGTCCGCATCCCCGCCGGGGGAACGGTGACAGCCGCCATCACGATCCAGGGCCCGCCGGACTCCCGCCCCGGCGACCGCTACGGTCTCGACGTGCTGCAACGCCTCAGCCACGACGGCCGGCTCCTCGGCGGTTCGTCCTATGTGATCGCGGTGACCACCCCCGCCGAGCGGCCGAAGCACCGCGCAACGCCCGCGAGAACGGCCGCGACAACGCCCGCGTCGTAGTCCCGCACGCCCTGACCCCGGCCCTGATCGCTCACCTCGCGGTCAGCGGGACGCTGACGAACTGCCCGTTGAAGAGCCGTGAGGCCGCGGACATCACCGGCCTGCCCGTCCTGTCGCCCGGCGAACTCGCGCACGGGGCCGCGGCCCTCATCGAGCGGATCCGTTGAGGTCACGGTGCCGGCCGGTTGGCGGTGTTCCGGGAGATCGGGACGAGGGTGGCCGAGCGCCAGCAGGCCTGTTCGCGCAGGGGCGGCGTTCTCTACGTAATCGGTCCAGCTCGCTCTGGTGTGGTCGTTGCTGGTCAGAGCTGTGGTCTGCAGGTCGGTGAAGCGGACCCGGCCCGGGCCGCCGTCACCGCCCTGCTCGCCTTCCACGCCCTGCGCCCCGCCGAAATCCGCCACCTCACCCTGCACGACGCCCGCGACCTCGAGTCGAACCGCCTGTACGTGCCCGGCCGCACGATCCGTCTCGGGGCACCGGTCCGTGTACGCCTGGCCGTTTACCTCGCCCACCGCACCCGGCGCTGGCCGCACACCGCCAACCTGTACTTCTTCGTCACCAGACGCACCGCCCTGTCCACCGCACCGGTCAGCCGGCCCTGGCTGTACCGGCACTACCCCGCCTCCAGCACCCTGCTGCGCGACGACCGGATCCTCGACGAAGTCCAGGCGGCCGACGGCGACGTGAAGATGATCTGCATGATGTTCGGACTGAGCGTGCACGCTGCCTCCCGCTACACCGCTGCAGGGTGCTCTGTGGCTCGGCCGCCACCACGTGCAGATCCCGAGCCGGACCAGGCGCGAGCTGGCCAGAGAAAAGACCCTCCGCGAACGCGGCGCGCACGCCATGCACCGTATTCTCAGGGCCCGCACGGGCTGGTACAAAAACCGCATGAGTAGGCGGAGTTGGCTGTAGTACCGTCAATTTCGGGAAGACCGTGTGCGTGGAGCGAGGCGAACATGCAAGAACCGTTGTCGGATGCCGTCCGTCCGTCAAGCATCGCCGAGTTCGCCCGCCACCTCGATCCCAAAGTGTGTACGGCTCTGCGCCTCGACGATGCCCTCATCACCGGTGCGGAGCTGCTCGTCTCCGTGTGCCGTGCCCTGACCGACTCCGAGAGCCCTCTCCCCTGGCAGGACCGGCTGGAGAAGGTCATGGAGGCGATGGATCTTCAGCAGCTGGAGATCGGGATCGAATCCATAGTCGGTCAATTCCGAACACCGGAAGAGGCCAAGACGTGGGCCAACTCCGTCCAGAGAGTGAATTACCAGCTTTTCGCGTGTCGGCTGCTGGGAGCCGCAGAGTACCGACGATTCGTCAGTGCGGTACGAGAAGACGGAGCAGTTGTCGCATTGGCGGCCCGGCGCGCTCTGCGAGCGCTCATGCCCTTCGCCGTGGCCTGGAGCGACGCGGTCAGCAGTATGTCGCAAGACCAGCGCAAAGCGGTTTCGAAGAGGGAGATCCTCGCCCTCGACCTGGTACGGGGCATCGCCGTGGTGGACAAGGCTCTCGGGGAGAAGATCCTCAAAGATCTTCCTATGGAGCTCACAGTGGCGACCTGCGAGGACCTCACTGGGTGGGAGCCGGAGGACTTGAGGGAGATCGTCAGCAGTCTCAGAGACCGGGTCGCTGAAGCCTCGGCCGAACGACTGCAGCGTGAGAACTCCCAGCTCGTCAGGAAGGTTAGGGGCGCTAGGGACGCGCTGAAGTACTCAGAGGACGGCGTTTCGCAGGCAGCCAACTCCCTTATCGAGCTCATCGACCGGATCATGCGGGAAGCATTCCGCCCGAAGGACGTCCTCGCGTGGATCAAAGCCAATCTCCCTGACGAACCGCTGCTCACCTACATCAAGGACGGAAAAGAAGCACCGACGAAACGGGGAGAAGCCTTGTGCTTCGTCTACAGCGCTAGCTCCGTCGCCCGCGAGGCCAACGAATATGACGATGGCGCGGGGCCGGCCCTCATCCAGGACGTACTCGCACGCATCCTGGTCAGCACACGCGACAAACTCCAGAAGCTCAAGCACAGCGACGGTGGCACGCAAGAAGAGCGAGAACGACTCCTCGCACTGTTCTCCGCCCTGGAAGGCGCCCTACTCCTAGGACTCATCGTCCGCAACTCTGCCCCGGCAACAAATCAATCCGCGGCCGCTTGAGCGGCACGGACAGGCAGCGAGAGGGCGCCCGCGGGGAATCGCCGTTACCGACACGCAGTAGTGGGGCCGGATCCCCGGTCCGATAGCGGGGCTGGCCGGAGTGGTCGAGTCGGTTACGCCCACTCCACTCCCAGTTCCCGCAGCGCGTCCAGCTGGTCCTGGGTGAGCTTGTCGCGCCTAGTACTCCAGCTGTAGATCGTGATCTCGCGTCTTGTGGCGGCGAAGCGCCTCGACCTGGCCGGTGGCGCCGTTGCGTTACATGTCCTGACAGGCCCTGGCTTTGAACTCCGCTATGGGAACGGTGACTGCGGATTCATCACCATTGTCCGAGATCTTGTCGTAGCGGACCATTCCCGGGGTGAGCCGGTCCCGGTCGGCCAGGGTGAAGGAGACGCTGCTCGATGACCACGAGTTGTCCTCGGTCCCCCCGTAGAGGGCATAGGCGGTCTTGGCGGTGAGCGGAGTGAGAGGTTTGTCGGCGGTCCAGCCCGCAGAAGGAGGATCAAGGGTCCAGGTGGTGAGACCTGCCGTGAGGGGGTGGTCGGCGGTCCATGAACCGACCGTCACCGTCTTGTCGGCATCGTCGCTGTCGACGTAGAGGATCGCACCGTCGATCTGATGCCCGCAGACCATCATGACGCCGAGCAGGCGGTCGTCGGCGGTCACGGAGATACCGGCGACGGCATCGATGGGAACCGTGCACCCTGAGGTTGCCGCCAAGGCCAGGCCAGCCGTGACAGCACCGGCGAAGCGCCGGAACACCGGCGGTGAAGTGATCGACCACATGATTAGCCCCTGCCCGGCGCGCCGGTAGGCCCCCTGCCCCCGGATCGCAGGGGGCGAGCGGCGCGGATGCGGCCACCGTTGATCATCGGTGTGTGAAGACAGAAGATCAGGCGGTGGCCGCAGGCCACAGCATAGATCCCGCCCGCTGGCAGGACATGTTCGAGGTCCTGATGGGCCGCATCGCGGGACGGTTCACCCGAGTGGAACCACGGCGCCGGGCCCGGGAGTTCGTGCTCGGGCTCTTGTCGGACCTGCCACGCAAGAACTGCTGGACGCTGTCCGAGCACGCCGGCGATGCCACCCCGTACGGCCTGCAGCATCTGCTGTCGAGGGCGAAGTGGGATGCCGATGCGGTCCGGGACGAGCTGCGCAGCTTCGTCGTCGAGCAACTGCATGATGAGGACGCAGTGTTGGTGGTCGATGAGACCGGCGACCTGAAGAAGGGCACCGCCACGGTCGGCGTGCAGCGCCAGTACACCGGCACTGCCGGGCGCATCGAGAACAGCCAGGTCGCCGTCTACCTCGCCTATTCCAGCCGACGCGGGCACGCGGCGATCGACCGGGAACTGTATGTGCCGCGCTCATGGATCACGGACGCGGCCCGCTGCCGGTCGGCCGGGATTCCCGAGGAGGTCGGCTTCGCCACGAAGCCCGCGCTCGCCGTCCGCATGATCGGCCGGACCCTGGATGCCGGGGTCCGTGCCGCCTGGGTGGCGGCAGACGAGGTCTACGGAGGCAATCCGCAGCTACGCAGCGCGCTGGAAGACCGCCAGGTCGGCTACGTCCTCGCGGTCGCCTGCGATCACCAGATCGCCACCCGGGCGGGCAAAGTGCGGGCCGATGCACTGGCCAAGAAGCTGCCGAAACGGGCCTGGCAGAAGCTCTCCGCGGGCGCCGGCGCCAAGGGGCACCGCTTCTACGACTGGGCCCTGGCCGACGTTGCCGACGACCGGCCCGGTCACCGCCATCTACTCGTTCGCCGCAACCGCAACAGCGGTGAACTCGCCTTCTACCACTGCTACTCGGCCGCCCCGGTGCCGCTGGCCACGCTGGTGCGGGTGGCCGGGCGCAGGTGGACCGTCGAGGAGACCTTCCAGGCCGCCAAGGGCCTGGCCGGGCTGGACGAACACCAGGTCAGACGCTGGACGTCCTGGCACCGCTGGGTCACCCTCGCAATGCTCGCCCATGCCTTCCTGGCCGCAGCCACCGCACACGAACACCGCCCGGCCCCAGGCGAGCTGATCCCATTGACCTGCAACGAGATCCGGCACCTGTTCGCCGCACTGAGCATCACCATCCGCCCAGCCGCACATCACCTCGGCTGGTCCGCCTGGCGACGACGCCATCAAGCCCGGTCCCGGGCCTGCCACTACGAACGGCAGGCCGCCCATCAACGATGAAGATCACGATCTACAACTGGAGTACTAGGGTCCGTCTTCAAAGATCACCGGATGGTGGATCATGGTGGGGTGATACGTCGCCATGAACTCACCGATCAGGAGTGGGAGTTGCTCGCTCCGCTGATACCGCGGGCCGCGACGGGCCGGCCACGTGTGGAGGATCGGCAGGTCGTCAACGGGATGGTGTACAAGATCCGGACCGGGATCTCCTGGCGCGACCTGCCGGAACGCTACGGCCCATGGCAGACCGTCTACACCCGCTTCCGCCGCTATGCGCTGGACGGCGTGTTCACCCGGGCCCTGCAGCAGGTCCAGGCCCAGGCGGACGCGGCCGGCGACATCGACTGGCTCGTCCAGATCGACTCCACCATCGTCCGTGCCCACCAGCACGCCGCCGCCACCGGCCGAAAAGGGGGACCCACCGGCCGGACGAAACAGACGATCACGCCCTCGGCCGATCCCGAGGAGGCCTGACCACCAAAATCCATCTCGCTTGCGACGGCAGGGCTCGCCCGCTCGCGATCCTGCTGACGGCCGGCCAACGCCACGACAGCCTCTGCGCACGTCCCCTTCTGGAACGGATCCGTGTCCCGCGGACCGGACTTGGACGTCCCCGCTCCAAACCCGACCAGGTCATCGCCGACAAGGCCTACAGCTCCCGAGGATTCCGCGCCTACCTGCGCAAACGCGGCATCGTCTGCACCATCCCGGAGAAGGCCGACCAGCAGCGACACCGGCACAACCGCGGCAGTCGCGGCGGCCGGCCACCGGCATTCGACCGTCAAATCTATCGCCGCCGCAACGTAGTTGAGCGGTGCTTCAACCGCCTCAAGGGCTTCCGCGGCATCGCCACCAGGTACGACAAGACCGCCACCTCCTACGAGGCAGCCGTCAGTCTCGCGTCATTCCTACTCTGGGCAAGATCAGTTTGAAGACGGGCCCTAGTGTTTCGTGATCTTCACAAAGGGCCCTACGTGGAGTGACGCACGGTTTGCGGTGGACAGGGGTGACCGGTGGCGCCACTCATGCCGAGGGCGCAGGTCAGGGACCGGAGCGGTGCGCAGCGGCCCAGCTCGGGCTCGGGGTAGACACCTCGCGGCCAGCAGAGCCGCCGCCTTCGGCGCGACCTGCACCTCATGGGCGGCCACTGACCACACCGCCGGGAACCGGAGGCACTGCGCCGGGCGCTGACAGACACTCTGGACGCGGTTGGGGGCCATGCCGTCGTGACGGGGCGCGGAGGCAGCCACCGCCTCGTCCCTGCCTGGTGGCCGCCGAGGAGGAGCAGGCGATACGGCGGCGCGGCCCGGGAGAGCAGTGGCGCTACGGACTGCCGATGGCCAGGCTCAGCCGGAAGATGCGGATGTCGTGTGTGGCACGGCCGGCGTAGTGGTCGTAGATCGGAAGGATGCGCAGGAGCTCCGGGCGGATGGCACCGTGCTGGCTCGGGGGGAGGAGAGTGGCTTCGACGGCGCACTGGTGATCCCGGTGAGTGACGGTACCTCGGGGGTGGTGGAGCAGGTTGGTGCTCCAGGCCGGGTGGTGCGGGCGGCCGAAGTTGGTGGCGGCGATCAGCCAGCTGCCGTCCGCGTACTTGTGGGCGCACAAGGGAGTGGTGTGCGGCCGGCCGGTGCGGTGGCCGGTAGTGGTCAGGAGCACGGTGGGCAGCAGAAGACGGCTCGGCAGCAGCCGACCGCCGGTGAGGCGATGGCCGGCCACATCGAGCCGAGGCAGCAGACGGGGGGCCAGGGCGAGGAAAAGGCGCGTACGGCCCACCCGTGTGACCCACGGGTGGATCATGTCGGATTCTCCCTGTCGTTCGGCATGAGTCGGTAGCACCGGCAAGTGCCGCCCAAGGAGGGGCCGACGAGAGTGTGAACAGCCGGCTTGTCGGGGTGTCTCATGTCCCTGTCGAGATCTCGGGCTTGTGTGGCGCGGGCGGGGCGGCGGGGTATGCGACGCCTGTCAGCTGCTGCGACAGCCGCCAGAGCCGATCGGCGGCTGCTGCGGATGCCGTCGATGGTGCGGCTCGGACGTGGACGGCCGGTCCCGACAGCTCGAGGTATCCACCGGGCCCGAAGAAGTCGCCTGCCTGCGCAGTGGGGTCGGTGGACGCTCTCAGCAGGGGCAGGGCGGCCTCGGTGGGACTGTGCCAGCGGCGCTGCAGATGCTCCAGCAGGCGGGCCTCGGTGTGGCGGCGTGACTCTCGCAGGGCGCGTGAGCCGAGGTTGGTGTGCACGAGACCCGGGTGAGCGGACACGGCCGTCAGCGGTGCTCGGGCAGCGCGTGCCCAGGTGTCCAGGCCGTGCGTGAAGAGCAGGTTGGCGGCTTTGGAGGCGAAGTAGGCGCCCCACCGGTGGTATCGGGCCGGCCGGTGCGGTGTCACAGGATCGAGTCGGCCGAGCCAGTGCAGGACCGAGGACACCGTGACCACCCGAGGTGCGGGCGCGGCGAGCAGAGCAGGCATCAGGTGGCCGGTGAGGGCGTAGTGGCCGAGGTGGTTGACCGCGAAATGTGCCTCGAACCCGCTGGGCGTACACGTCGCTGGCAGAGCGGCAACGCCCGCGTTGTTGACCAGGATGTCGACACGGCCGTCCGTCAGTTCCCCGATGCGGCCCGCTGCGGTGCCGATGTCGTCGAGGTCGGCGAGATCCACCGGCACCGCTGATACGTGCCCCGGGGTGGCCCGGCGGCACAGATGGCGGGCGGCGGACTCGGTTTCGCCTGCGCCGCGTGCGACGAGCACCACATGCGCCTCTCGCGCGGCCAGTTGTTCGGCGAGAGCGAGTCCCACGCCCGAGCTGCCGCCGGTGACGACCGCGGTGAGACCGGTGAGCCGCGGCACGTCTGCGTACCGCCACCCCGACGGGTCGGTTCCCCTCCGCAGCCAGGGCAACGGTGCGCGGCGGCGCGGGGAGTCAGGAATCAACGGCATGGCTGGCACCTGGATGACCGGTGGGGGAACGGCGGGCTCCCCGCTTAACGCCCTCGACCGGCCCAGGGACACGGCTGGAGGGAAGGGGCTGCTTACATGTCCGGCGCAGACACCTCCGCCAAGGCAGCACGCGCCCCGCCCGCGTACGAGCAAGCCGGAGAGCGGGGCGGCCCGCCGCGACATCCCCGGTGGCCGGGGAGGTGCGCTTTCAGGTGAACGATGACGGTCAGCCGTAGCGCGGCGGCGGGAAACCCGTTGGAAAGGCCGGAGAACTGATCAGACGGCTGGAAGGAATCCCTTGCCACGGCTGGGAGAAGGCGCGCCGGCCGGCGCGGGCGAGGACGCCGATGTCCGGGCGGCCTACCGCGCCTGCCGAAAAATCGTGCGCGAGGCACACTCGGCGGAGTACGCGCTCCTGCACCTGATGCCACCACAGATCCGGCCGGCCTGCTGGGCGCTGTACGCAGCCTTCCACACCGCTGACGGGCTGATCGACACCACCGAAGGAACCCCCGCTCAGCGGGCTGAGCACCTTGCCGCCTGGACGGCGGCCCTGCGCACCGAGGCAGATCATGGACGCAGCGGTGACCCGGTGCGCCGGGCGCTAGTGGACACGGTCCGGCGGTGGGAGATCGACCTGGACGATCTTCAGGAGTCGCTGTCCGCCCTGGCCGCGGACGCGGACGGCACCGCCCCGGCGACGTGGCACGACTGGCATGCGCGGGTGAAGTCACAGAACACCGGCTGGGTGGGACAGTTCCTGCGGCTCTTGGAGCGCTGCGGCGTCCGCGTTCCGGTGGATCTCGGGCAGCTGGCCGCGGTCTCCGGCTTCCTCGACGGCCTGTACCTCACCGACACCCTCGCCGACCTGGCCGACGACGTGCACGGCGGAACCCTGACCCTGCCGGCGGAAGTTCTCGGCCGATTCCCCGGCGCCGGCAGTGACCTGCCGGAGCGGCAGTTCAGCCCCGACGTCCAGGCGCTGGTCGCCCATCTCCTCCAACGGGCCCGTCAGTGCCTCGCCGATGGCCATGCGGAGTTGCGCCACCATCTGCACCCAGGTGCCGACATCCTGCTCCAGTCCATCGTCGCCTTATTCCGCGCCCGTCTGGACATGGCCGAGAAAAGCGGGCCCGCCATCCTGCAACGCCCCTGCGAGCCTGACCGGCTGACGCGATGGCGCATCATGGCCCCCGCGCGCTTGAAGGCGTTCCTGCTGTGGCGCCTGGTCCCGCTCCACACACCGTCGGCGGTCCGTCCCCAAGCCGCAGTGCCTCCACAGCGCACACCCGGATCCCGGCAGCCGTCCGCCACAGTCACCGTTCCAGCGATGCCCGTGCCCGCTCATCCCAGCGGGGCACACCCCCCGACCATCGACCGCGATCGTCTGCCCCACCACGTGGCGATCATCATGGACGGCAATGGCCGGTGGGCGAACAGCCGCGGCCTGCCGCGCACGGCGGGCCACACGGCCGGTGTCCGTGTGCTGCGCGACATGGCTATGGGAGCGCTGGAGATCGGACTTGACCACCTGTCCCTCTACACCTTCTCCACCGAGAACTGGAACCGCTCCGCCGACGAGGTCTTCCACATCTTCCGCGTACTCGGCGGCGAGTTGGAGGACGGCTGGATCCTGCGGCACGACATCCGGCTGCGCTGGATCGGCGACGCGCAGCGAGTCCCCTGCGACCTTGCCGCCAAGATTCGTGACCAAGAGGCGGCCACCCGTCACCGCACCGGACTGACGCTCAACCTCTGCCTGGACTACGGCGGTCGCACCGAACTCGCACGGGCCGGCAGCGCCATCGCCCGCGCCGCACGCACCGGTGACCTCACCCACGGTGACCTGACCGAGCGGGACTTTGCGCGTTACCTCCCCTACCCCGAGATGCCCGACGTCGATCTGCTGTGGCGCACCGGCGGCGAGCAGCGGCTGTCCAACCTTCTGCCCTGGCATGCCACTTATGCCGAACTGCACTTCACCTCCGAGCTCTGGCCGCAGGTGGACCGACGCGACCTCTGGCAGGTGATCAGCGACCACATGCACCGTCGCCGCCGCTACGGCGCAGCCCCCTCGCCCGACGCGCCGCCCGCCTGGGCCGCCGCCCGCACAGACACCGAGAACGCGTAGCACGATGCGGCCCCGGAGCCGCACGACGACCGCAGCACGCACCATCCCGAACGAGCGATGAGGAGGCGACCGCTCTCCGCGAGAAGGCCGCGAGGATCAGACCTCTGTCTCCTCCACACAGCTCCGGACGGTCTGCTCAGGCAGCCGCCGGCGAGGGTGGCGGGGGCTGAGGGACAACGTGTTGCGTGTGCGTCGCTGGAAGGCGAGGAGGCCGATCAGGGCGGCGCCGGTGAACCACAGGAGCTGGACAGCAAGATAGCCAGGTAGCGCGGTGTCGGAGAACCCGGCGGCGGTACTTGCCTGCACGGCGCCGTATGAGGGCAGTAGTCGCACGATGGGGCTGTCGGACCCGGAGCTGGCGATGGGGTTCTGCAGGTATACATCGATAACGCTGATCATGACGATGGCGAACATGCCCTCGACCTCTCGGCGCAGCAGGGAGCCGAGAGCGACTCCGATGGCGCCGTAGGTCAAGGCGGCGCAGAACAGGGCCGCAGCCAGGAGAACCGGCTGCCACGGCGTCCACAAGAAGTGCGTGACGGCGACGGCATAGACGGCGACGGCGCCCGATGCCAGAACAAGAGCGCTCATCTTGGCGACGACTAGGTGGATGCGCGGGTACCCGGCCATAACCAGACGGCGATCGAAATGTCCGCCGGAGAAAGCGGCCGCGAACATCATGAACCCGACGATGAGGCTGACGGCGTTAAGCGCGCCGGTGATCTCGGACAGCTGGTTACCGGCGGGCCGCAGAAGCTGCCCGGTGGCCCTCAGACGCAACTCGGCCGGCGCATTGGGCACGGCCAGGTAAGCCAAAGCCGTCCACGTGGGAATGAATCCGGCGACCAGCACCATGGCAAACCGGTTACGCAGGTGCTCGGCCACGGCATAGCACGTGGCGGTGACCAACAGCCGGCCATGGCGCCTCATACCGACTCCTTAGGCTGCTGTTGCAGCAGGCCACCGTCGAGGCGCCACAGCTCGTCCAGGCGGTCGGTGTCGTAGGCGAGGTGGGAGACCACCAGGACGGAGCGCCCACACTCCCGCAAGGACGCGGCCAGGTCCCAGAAGCGCTGGTAGGTCTCCCAGTCGAAGCCCTGGTAGGGCTCGTCCAGCAGCAGCACCTGCGGGTCGTGCATCAGCGCCAACGTGAGATTTAGCTTCTGCCGGGTGCCGCCGCTGAGGGTGCCGGCGAGCTCGTCGGCGTACTCGTGGAAGTGCAACCGCTCCATCACTTCCTCGGCCCTGCGGAGGTCCTTGAGGCCATAGGCAGTCTCGAAGAACTGCAGGTGCTGACGGACGGTGAGGGCATCGTTGAGGACGGCTGCCTGGGGGCAGTACCCGAACTTGCCGCTGTGGCGGATCGTACCGCTCAGGGGCCGCAACTCTCCTGAGAGAATCTTCAACAGCGTGGTCTTGCCCGCCCCGTTCTCCCCGACGATGCCCGCCAGCACACCAGAACGCAGTTGCAGACTTACACCGCCCAGCACGACCCGCCGACGATAGGCGTGGTGCACACCGCAGACTTCCATCACAGCCCCTTCGAACCTCTCGCCGATCTTCATGCCTAACGACCTTCCTGGCGGCGGGGTACGGCACAGGCGGCAGGCCAGCGGCGAGCATCCGCGCCTCGCTGGCGCCCGGTCCGGGCTGAGCTGACCGGACTGGCGCTGCAAGCGCTTTGCCGACGGCAAGGCCCACATACTCGTACGTGAGGATGGGGGCAGCGGGCGACCTGGCGCTCCTGCCTCGCGTTGGCGAAGTACGCCTCGCTCGTCCTGGTGGCAGCTGCGGTCGCCGTCTACGCCACCGCCTGGAGGAACCTGTTCTGGCAGACTGTTCAGCCCGCCGTGATCGCCGCTGGGATTTTCACCGGCGCCCTGATCTACGGCCGCCTCGGCATCGTGCTCGCGGCCGTGGTGCGCAGAGAGCTGGCCGGAATGTTCCTGACCATACTGATCAGCTCCACCGACCTGCTGCTGCAGAACTCCCTGATCAACGCGGCCGCGGACAGCGCCATCGTGGCTACCTGCCGACGCAAGGGAGGGTGCAGACCGAGGTGGGCGGTCGTGGGCGCACGTCATGCCTTGCAGCTGTCTGCTGCTGCGCACCGGATGGGCTCTTTCACCGCAGGGCTGGGCATGACCGCTTTCGCCGCCCGCACCCGTACCTACTGCATGGTCTCGCGGACAGCCCAGGGGTCGATGCCCCGGCAGGCGGAAACCGCCCTGGTGTCGTGAGCCCGGCTCGCAGGCATCCACGTGACCAGCTCTGTCCGCCCTCGTTGAGGGAGAGAGTGCTCATCCACCCGCGCCGGAGAATCGTCATGGCAGGAGCTTCGGGATGACCAAGCGGTCCGCGGGAGCAACAAAGCACGGAATGACGGCGGCGGCGACAGACGTGCCAGCGAGCTGCAGTTTCCTCGCCCCCACCCCCGCTGATCTCATCCTGCGAGACGTCGAACGGCACGCAGAGCACCCGGACGCTCTGTCCAACACCGGAGTGATGCTGCACCTGACCGGTGTCGTGCCCGACCTGGCCGAGCTGCGCCAGCACGTCGCCGCGCGCCTGGCGGACCTTCCCTGTCTGACGCACGTCCTGGACAGGCGCGAGCCGACGGCACGATGGAAGTCCGCCGCCCCGGAAATGGACCACCACGTCCATGCGCAGCGCGTCGACGCGGGACCGGAACCTCTCGACGCCGCAATGCGGCGCCTCCTACGGGAACCTTGGCCCGAGGCAGTTCCCACCTGGCGTCTGATCTTGCTCCACGGGCATGTCCCCGACGGATTCGTCCTGTTATACCTCACCCATCACGCACTGCAGGACGGCGGCAGCATCCTCGCGGTGCTCGAGGCCCTGTTCGGGCCACCGATGCGTGTCGAGCAGTCCGCAGCGGTGGCGCGAGGAGTCCCCCATGAACACCGGCTTCGGCCGGGACAGGTCCTGCGCAGCACCATGATGCTGCTGCGGCGCGCCGGCAAACACCACCGGTGGAGTTCACCGGCACACCCACTGTCCAGCCGCCGCCACCTCATGTTGACCTACGCGCCCGCGGCGTGGCTGCGGACAACGGCACGCGCCGGCGACGCCAGTACCAACGACGTCAATCTAACGGCCATGGCCGACGCGGTCGCGGAGTGGGCGCAAGCCGCATGGCCCCGCGCTGCCGACCTCCCCATCCCCGTCATGATCCCCATCAACCTCCGCACAGCCGAAGAAGTGACAGCCCCCGGCAATCGCCTTTTCCTGGCCCGTATCGACCTGCCAGGCGGCACCATGCCACTCCTCCAACGCCTGGCACACACGCGCACGCTCACCCACCCACTGAAGTCGACGGAGCACAAGGCAGTACTCCGCGCGATACTCACTCGGCTCCCGATGTGGCCGTTTCAGCGTCTGGTGGCACTCATGACCGCCCCTGGCCGGCTCACGCTCGGCGCCTCCTACGTCGTCGTGCGTCACCGTCTGCGCTACGGCGACGCGGAGGTGAACCGCATCGATCCCCTGGTCGTTTGCCCGCCAGGTGCGCCCATGACGGTTGCCGTGTTCGTCTACGGAAACGAGGTGAGTGCATGTTTCCGCATCGACGAAGCACTCCCCGGTGCAGAAAGCCTCCCCGCACGCTGGCGGCAGGCCCTCGAAGACATGGCCACCGCGGCCCAGCCAGCGGACTGACCCTCCGGCCACTGCTGTAACTGAGCGTTTGGTCCGGTGATTCGTGTTTGGTCCCGGGTCAGGTTCCGCGCCAGTTCGGGGTGGCTTCGCCGGTGAGTCTGCGGGTCATGAGGTCGATCATCGCGAGGTGGATCATGGCTTCGGAGCGGTGCGGGTGTGTCTCGTAGTCGCGGGCGAGGCGTCGGTGGTGCATGAGTCATCCGATGCTGCGCTCGATGGTCCATCGTCTCGGGATGATCGTGAACCCGCGGGCGCCGGGCGGGCGTTGGACGGGGTGGACGTCGATGCCGCGGCGGGTGCCGTGGTCGATGGCGGTGGTGCGGTAGCCCGCGTCCACCCAGGCTTTCGTGATGTGCGGGTGGGCGGTGGCGATGCGGGACAGCAGGGTCACGCCGGCTGCGGTGTCGGAGACGCTGGCGGCGGTGACCAGCACGGTCAGCAGCAGGCCGAGGGTGTCGCAGCCGAGGTGGCGCTTGCGTCCGATGATCCGCGGCGTCCGTGCCCTGATTGGCGAGGTGCACGTTGGCGGAGGTCTTGATGGTCTGGGAGTCCAGCACGCAGGCCGACGGCTCCGCGCCTCGGCCCTCGGCTTCGCGTACCAGGCGCCGCAGCAGGCCGGTGAGCTGCTCGAACACGCCGTCGTGTTGCCACTTGGCGACGTATCCGTAGACCGTGGCCCACGGGGCGAAGTCGTGCGGCAGGTAGCGCCGCGCAGTACAACAAGCCCACGGATCCTTCTTTGAGCTGGCCGGAGGCAGGACGTTGACCTCCCGGTACATCCCCTCACGCAGCGCGGCCTCGCTCGTCCGCAAGACCTCTACCAGCTGGGTCAGCTCCTCCCGCCAGTGCGCGCGTACGGCCTCCGGGTCCGGGTCACCAAGCTCGGGCACATCGCCGGGCGTTGCCCGCCGAAGCTGCTGAAGGGCTTGGGATGCCTTCTGATGCGCCTCGACGTGCTTGATGGCCAGTTGCGCTGCGCGCTCCTCCAGGACTATCCATGGCGCTGCGACCCTCTCCCTCTTTGTCTCCCGGATGGCGTGGTGCAAGTGCGCCTCGCTGCTGTCGAGTCCCATGCTTCGTATCACGCAGGTGTCCAGGATGATCATTGGCTACTCTGGTCCTTTGAAGAAAGAACCAGGATCCCGGCCGACCGGACCGTAGTGCGCCATCCTGAAGGATGCGCTGCTGCCGTACGAGCGTGGTGGGGGAGACAAGCCCCGAGGCCCTGTGCGGGCCCGACGGGACTCCGGGCCGAAGGCGCCGGCAACCGGTTGGGTTCGACCCGGCTGGCGTCCCAAACGGGAAGATCGCCAACGGGCGGCAAGTGACAGCCGCTGAACGTTACCGCTGTCCATGATCACGCGGGAATGTTCGATCGGCGCTCATGGTCACGTGGAATTGTTCACGAAATCGCGGGTCCTGCGTTGCGTACCGTCGTGTCTGGGGTGTTGAGGAGTTTGTTGATGAGGTGGGTGGTTTCCGTTTCGAGGGAGCAGTCCAGTGCGGCGTTGACGTGTTGAATGCGGGTGATGGCGGTGTGCAGGCCGCTGCGGTTGCCGCGTGCGGCTTCGAGGCGTATCCAGTCCCGGTACAAGAGCTCGGCGGAATCATCAACCTCGAGGCCGGTCGCGATGGCCTGGCGGGCGGCGCTGAGATCGTGGTGCGGGCCGGCGGGCGTGCGGTAGGTGGCCACCGTGTGGGCCACGTCGATGATGCGGGTGACCATTTCCTGCTGGTAGGGCTCGGCCCAGGGCAGGGCCTTGCCTCCGAACGGCCGGCCGCGCACCAAGGTGAGTGCCTGTTCCAGGTCGGTCAGGCCGGATGGGCCCTGCGGCAGTGCGCGTTCGACGAGTTGGAGGAAATGCGTCCAGTCGCAGCGCACGGCGGCAGTGAGCCGGTAGGGGTCCTCACCCGTTTTGCGGCGTGGTACGTAGACGTTGCCCGTCGAGTCGCTGCCCAGGGAGCTGCGCAGGCCCTGCATCCGCGCGTTGAGGGTGCTTGTCGACCAGGGGTTGATGGGATCCATGTCGGCACACAGGACATCCGCATTTCGCCCGGGCCGAAAATACAACAGCGCGGCCAGCTGCGCCATCCTCGGCCCGTGGCCGGTGCTGTCCACGCCCGTCACCTCAACCGGCCCCAGGACCCGGATCTCGGGGGCGTGCAGGTCGTGCGCCTCGCGCTCTTCCGCGACCGGCACTGTGGGTTTGTCGGCGGAGGGTGCTGGGTCGTCAGCTTCTGCGGCCCCTGCTGCGGCGGTGGAATCGGCGGCAGCCGCGGGCGCCGGGAGCGAAGGCACCGCTGTGTCGGTGCCGGGGCCGGTCTTGTCCTCGTGTCCGGTCGGCGATGTGGTGGGGGAGAGGGGGCGGAGCCCGGATGGGTCGGTGCTGGCGGTGAGCAGGGCCGGGAAGACCTCGCCGTTCACCTCCGTTGCCGCTGTCGGCGAGGGGATCGGGGCGGGGGTTGCGGGCGCGTTGGGCTGGTCCGGCGATGCCTGCTGGGTCTGCGGCATGCTGTCGGGTTCGTCCGGGACGTCCTGCCAGGGTCCGTCGGCCGGGTGGGGCGGCTGCCCGGACACCTTCAGGGCGGTGGTGATGTGGAGGTAGGCGGCGTGCTGAAGGCGTTGCACTGTGATGTCGGTGCCGGCGTGGTCGAGGGTTTGCGGTTCGCTGGTGGAGGCGTTGAGGATCTCCGCCTCAGGGAAGTGAGTGGCCGCCGTGCTCGCTGGGGCGATCAGGGTGACGGGCACTGTCCCCGCCCGGTCGATCAGGTCGGCGAACTGCCAGGCGGTGTCCTCGTCCAGGGGGGCAGCGCACAGCAGCAGATACGGCTGATGCTGGGTTTCGGGCATCTGGTGTGCTTCCAGGAGGCGTTCGCTCAGGTCGCGCAGTGCGTGTGCGGGCTGGCGCATGTGGGCGATCCGCGCGGTGGGCAGCAGTTGTGGCAGGTCCTCGCCGAACCCCACGGTGACGACCTCGACTTCGGCCGCCCAGGGGCTCATGCCGAGTTCCAGGGCGAGTGAGGTGCACACCTCGGTGATGTGGAGCGGGTTGCCGTCCAGCAACAGCGCGGGCAGCCCGGCGAGGTTGTGCAGCAGCAGGTCGCCCGCCGCGGTGCTGCCGATTGTGACCAGCCCCGGATACGGCGCCGGTACGTCCCGGGCCATCTCCTTGTCCAGGAGCGCGGCATCGGCGGGCAGGGCCCACCATCCGCCCTGCCCGCTAGTGAAGGGGGCTACCGGTTCCTGGGTGAGGTCCTCGGGCAGCACCTCCACCGTACGGGTCCCGATCCGGGCGGCCCGCAGCGGCGGCAGGACCGCGTCGTCCTCCTCCTGCTGGGCCAGGTGGTGGGCCAGGGTCCGCAGCGCCACATCCAGACGGCAAGCGCCGCCGGGCTCGGCGGCCGCCGCCAACTGGGCCTCCGCGACGGACGTCTGCGACGCGATGGCGATCTTCTCGCCCGGCTTGCGGCGGCGCCGCTGCAGCGTCCTGCGCAGGGCGAGCGCCCCGGTGATCGCGGCAGCGAGCAGCGCGCCGGCGCCGAGCACGATGCGCAGGTTCAGCGGGCTGCTGGCCGGGGCCGTCGCCGGGGTCTGGGTCGCGGGAGCAGCGGGGGAAGGGGAAGCGGAGCCGTCCGGCTGCGCCGACGCCGACGGGGAGGGGGCGGAAGCCGGGGCGCTGGCGCTGGGTTCGGGCGTCGCGGTCGCCGCTGCGGACGGCGAGGACTGGCCTTGCCCGGGCTGCTCGGCCGGGCGGCTGGACGGTGTGCTGGGCGCCGACGACTGCGGTGTGGGCGCCCGGGTCTGGCTGGGCGCGGGGGCCTGTGCATCCCCCGAGTCGTCGCCCGGCTTCTGCATGCCGTCGGGGTTCTGAGGGGTGGGGGGAGTGGTTTCCTGGCTGCCCGACTCCTCACCCTGGTCTCGGTCTTGGGGCGGCTGGCCGGTTGGGGCACCGGGCACGGTGACCTGCTGCCCGGGGCGGATGACGTCGGGGTCGGTGATCTCGGGCAGGCCATGCGGCTGCGGCTTGCCCTGGCTGGCCTCGAACAGCTGCGGCCATGCGTCGCCGTCGCCGAGCTCCTTCTCGGCGATCTTCGACAGGTAGTCGCCCGAGTGGACCGTGACGACGTGCCGCCCCTTCTCGTCGCCGGCCGGAGCGCTGTCACCCAGCTGCGTGCGGAAGCCTCCCGCGGCCGGAGCGGTCTCGGGCATCTGGAGCTGCCAGCCGGGTTGCAGAAAGCTGTTCGCGCGGAAGACCGTGCCGTCGACCATGGTCCGGCCCTCGTTCAGGTCGGCGATCTCCCGCCACCGCTCGCCGTCTCCCAGCTCCTTCTCGGCGACGCCCCACAGACTCTGGGCGGGCCGCGTCTCGCGCACCGTGTATGTCGAGCGGGACGCCGGTGTGCTCGCCGCAGGCGTCTGAGCCTGCTCGGTCGCGGTGGTCTGCGGCGTGTGGGTCTGGCCGGGGACGGGGGCCGCCGTGGTGGCCGGGGCGGCCTGGGCGTCGGAGGCCAGCGCCGAGCTGGTGGGCAGCAGCACCAGGATGCTGCCGATCAGGAGAGCGGCGGCGCGCTGCGAGGCGCCCATCCCGCGCGGGGCATGCCAGGTACGGCCCCGCACCTGCGCGATCAGCTCGCGCACGGTGCAGAAGCTGAACTGCGCCCAGCCGATCCAGCCCACCGCGACGAGCAGCAGCAGGAACACGCTGCCGGTGTCCTGCCGGTCCAGCAGGTGCAGGGCGTCGTCGTGGGTGGCAGCCCAGATGACCGGGGTGGCCCAGGCCAGCAGCAGCGGCAGCCCGGCGACCGCGACCGCCAGCACCACCGCGCTCAGCAGGGCCTTGCAGACCCGCGCCAGGGTGCGGCCGGCGGTTGCGGTGGGGGAGGGGGTGGTGCTCATCAGTTTCCTTCGGGAGCCGTGACGCCATGCAGGAGGGTGGCCTTGCCGTGGCCGGTCACCGACAGCGAGCCGATCCCCGCCACGGACAGGAACTTCGTGTCGTAGGTGCCGGTGACCGTGACGGTGAGGGTCTTGTCGTGGCCGGACACGCTGACCGTGCCGGTGGCACCGGCGGAGCGCAAGTAGGCCTGGGCTGCGGCGGCCGCGGCCTGCGGATCCACGACGGTCGCCCTCCCGCTGATCGCGTCGGCCGGATCGATGGCCTGCCCGCCGGCCCGCGCGGCTTCGCCGGCGATGTAGTCCGCGCGTTCCGTGGCCCGCATCGTGCTGCCGCCGTCGACGGCGACGCCGATGATCCCGAGCAGCGCGATGACACACACCGCGACGAACACCGTGATGCCTCCCCGGTCGTCCAGCCGCACTCGCCCCAGGCACATTTGACGGACGGTCATCAGTCACCCCGCTGCCTGTACTGGTCCACTACCGAGGTCGCCGTCGAGGTGAGTGTCTTGGCTCCTGGCACGCCCGGAAGCAGGAGGTCTGCCAGATTGACCGTGCAGGTCACCGTCACGGTGACGGTGCCGACCTGTCCCACGGGCACGCTGAGACCACCGGTGTTGATGTTGACGGATGTCGACGCGCACCTGATGCCCTGGTCATTGAGGGACTCGGCTGCCGCCGACTGCGCGGCACTCTGGGCGGTGGCCGCTGTGCGGTGGATGGACGCCTCCCGCGCCGCGTCCTCGGCCGCAGAGTCGATCTTCGCGCCGGAGGTGACGATCCGGCCGCCGGCGATCGCCAGACACAGAAACATGATCAATGCCGGGAGGACGATCGCCGCCTCGATCGCGGCACTGCCCTCATCGCTGCGCAGTCTGCGAGCCCAGCGGGCCATGGATCGCACGTGATTCACTCCCCCGGGACCGTCCAGCGCTCCACGGGGCCGGACGCCGACTGGCTGACCTGCAGGCCCGACACGCCAGGAATCATCGACAGGGCCGTGCCGGACACCTGAACCTGAACGCGCTGCCCACTGCTGCTCGCGGAGACGCTGTAGCCGCGCAGGCTGTCACCCGCGGTGCGCCCCAGCACGGTTCGCGCCTGGGCCGCACCGTCAGCCGGGCTGGAATCGTAGGCGCGGGCAGCGGTGAGGCCCTCACGGGCAGCGGTCAGGGCGATCTGCCGGGCGTAGTACCACATGGAGGCCTGGATGACGGCGACCGTGGCGAGCAGCACGAACGGGAAGATGATCGCCATCTGGATACTGGTGTCCCCACGGTCCTCGCGCCATCTTCGCCCCTGCCACCAGTCCTGCAGTCGCTCGGGAGGCTTCATCACAGGCCGTTGAGCTTGCCGTTGTACTTGTTGATCACGACGGCGATGGTCCCGGCGATGAGAACGGCGCCGGTGACGGCGGCCACCCAGATGATGACGGTCGTGGTGGAGATGTCGCCCCGGTCCGGTCGGCGGGCGGCCTCCTCAAGGCCCTCCTGTACGCGCGTGGTCAGCCGGAGGACCGCACGATTCGCGCGCTCCCAGGCGTGTGCTCCCCGTCGGCCACGTCCCGGTCCGCGCGATGTGGTGTAGGGGCCGGTGTGCGGGTGCGTGGTCGCGCGGAGCACAGCACGGCGGGTGCGGGCTGCGGTGAGCTTCATGTTCCATACCTCTCTCGAGCGTTGACCGAGTTGAACGAGTGGGTGGTCTCAGACGGTGAGCATGCGGATCACTGCGGGGAAAGCCATCAAGAGCATCACCAGGACGGCCAGGAGGGCCCCTGGCGCGGTCATCTTTTCGCTGGCCGTGTTGGCCTCGGCGGCCTGATCGGCGAGCAGTTCGGCGTTGAGCGCGGCGGTGCGGGCCCGCAGCGCCTTGTAGACGGCGGCGCCGTCGGTCGCCGAGCCGCGCATGATGTCGGCGACGTCGTCGAGGACGGGCAGGTCGTACTCGTGGGCGAGTTCCGTGAGTGCTTGATACGGCGGGATCTTCTCCAGCCGGGCCCGGCGCAGTGCGCCCTGCAGATACAGGAAGGGCCAGCCCTCGCCGACCTCGGCGGCCTTTTCCAGCGCCTCGGCGGGGCCGGCGTCGGCGGCCCGCTTGAGGGCGACCAGGTCGAGGTAGGCGGACAGTGCGTGCGCGAACTCCTCCCGGGCCCGTTTGGCCTGGTCCCGCACCGCGAGATCCGGGGTGATGAACAGCAGGGCGGCGATGATGAGTCCGACGCCGGCGGGCACGTAGAACGGCAGGCCCACACCTGCGATGATCCACGGAATCGTCGCGATCACCGGGCAGAGCAGACCCAGCGCGGCGAGCGCAGTCTTTTTAAGCATGAACTGGCCCGGCCCCTGCCCGAGCAGGGCCAGGTTCGTGGTGGGGACCCGCACGCCCGGGAGCCGCTCGAGGCGGGCCAGCAGCCACCGGCCCCACCGCTCTTCGCGGTCCAGCTCCGGCTCGGGCATCGTCAAGGTGCCCGGGGCGCTGCGCTTCAGGGCCGGCGCCAACGCGGGCTGGGGCTGCAGGAGTTCCCGGATCAGCAGCGCGACGCCGGCGCCGAGGGTGCCGCCGGTGAGGACAACGGGAAGCACGTTCACGAGGCGGCTCCTTCCGGCTCCCGGGCGGCGATCGGCAGATCCGGTTCCGGCGCGGGCGCAGGAAGTCGGACGGTGCTGGCCGGGTCGGGAAGGAGGAAACGCGGGATGCGGCGGAACAAGCCGAGCTGGCGCATCAGGGCGAGCACGCCGATGAACCCGGCGGCAATAAAGGCGAGCACCAGTTGTCCCAGCAGCGTGGCGTACGGCTTGGTGTAGGACGGCACGAAGAACCCGGCCGCGACCACCCCGACGGTGATGATGGTCATCCACCGCACCGTGGTACGCGACTTGGCCCGGTCGGCCTCGATGCTCCGCTTCCCCGCGACTTCGCTACGGACCGTGCCCGCCAAGTCCTCCAGTGCCTGGGCCAAGCCCGGCCCGCGGTCGTTGACGGACAGAATGAGCGCGGCGATGACCTTGTCTGAGGTGATGTCGTTGAGCTCATCACCGAAGGCGCGCAGCGCCAGTTCCGGCCGCCAGCCCAGGCGAAGCCGGTCGGACAGATTGATGATCTGCCCGGCGAGTTCGTCCGGCGCCCCCTGACGGCTGGTGACCATCGCCTGTTCCAGTCCCATGCCCAGCCGCAGCAGACCGGCCAGCCGCTGCGTCCACTCGCTTAAGCCCTCCAACTGGCCAATGCGGTCCTGCGCCATCCGGGCCGACGCAGTCAGCCACGGCACGCCGATGACGGCCGACCCGACCAGCACGCCGCCCACGAAGTTCCCGGAAAACAGCCACACGGCCCCGAACACCACCACCGCCGCGACCGCGAGGGTCCGCCGACGCATCCGGACGTCCTCGGATTGCTCCTTCCCGGCGCGCGGGGCCTGCCAGCGCAGGTGCAGCGGAGCCCGGCGCGGCGCCGTGGTGCCCACGCAACCCGCCACGACACCGATCAGCCCGCCGACCACGGCCATCCCGCTGAGCAATCCGAACAGCAGCGTCATCGGCCCGCCCCCACCTTCAGCGGCAGCGGCGCCGGCCAGGCCCCATACGCCTCCTGCAGCAGGCCTGAGTCGAAGCCGACGCGGCGCAGGTCATCGACGCAGCCCGGGTCCATCCTCGGCACCGCCCGCAGATCCCCCCACTCACGGCCGGGGGAGAAGATCTCATTGGTGGCGGGCCGGCCCATCTCGCCGATCCCCGTCAGCTCCAGGACGTGCGAGACGTAGCGGTGGCGGCGGCCGCCGATCTGCGTCTCATCCGTCATGTCGACGTACACGATGAAGTCCAGGCCGTTGGCGGTCTGCCGGTAGGCGAGCTGCTCGGACAGGTTCTCCTGGGCGAGTGCATACAGCTCGGCGATCCGGTCGAAGATGATGTCGGGGCGACGCGCGTGGATGGTGCACAGGTTGCCGCCCGAGCCGTTCGTCAACGCCTGCATCATGGCGACGACTTCGGGGCCGCGGACCTCGCCGACCACGATCCGCTCCAGCGACATCCGCAGCGCGGGATGCATCAAATCCAGGAGCGTGATCTCACCGGCGCCACGCCCGGTGACGTCCTTCTCCCCGTTGGACTCACGGCCGACCAGTGAGACAACCTGGCGGTGGTAGCCGTTGGCGTGGGCGAAGAGTTCGTCCTCGGTCTGGATGGTCGCAAACCGGCACTCCGGGTCGAACTCCTTGAGCATCGCCCGCAGCAGCGTGGTCTTCCCGGCCTTCTGCTTGCCTGCGATCATGATGTTCTTCTCGGCGCGTACGCACGCGCCGAGGAACTCGCGCAGGATCGGGTCGATGGTGCCCAGCCGGACCATGTCGTCGAGGTCGGCGTGGGAGACCCGGTGCCGGCGGATGACGGCATAGGTCATCGGCCCGAGCCCGGTGATGGCCTGGAGGCGGGAGCCGTCCTGCAGGGACAGGGCGAGGGTGGGGTTCGCGGTGGAGATGGTGCGCTCACTGTGCCCGGAGCCGCCCCGGGCCAACTCCCGCAGCAGCTCCAGCAGTTCCTCTTCGGAGTCCGCGATCGGGCCGACCCGGCGGCGTTCGCCGTCGCCGTAGTCGAGCCACACCTCGTGCGGACCCTGGATGATGATGTCCTCGACCCGTTCATCGTCGAGGTACGGCTGCAGCCGGCCGGCCCGAAACAGCAGGTCGTACACGGCACGCCGCAGCGCCTCGTCTTCCTGCGGCGTCATCGCCTGGGCGTCCGACCACAGCGCGACAGCCTCGGCGATCCAGTTCAGGCACCGCTGCTCTTCGCTGGCCCGGTCCATATCGGGCTTGGTCTTGAGTAGTTCCTCGCGCTGCTTGGCGACCTGGGACGCAATCTCCCGGGCCACCCGGTAGTCGACGGTGATCTGCGGAGCCGCCATACCCAGCACCTGCGTACTTTCGGCAGCACCGGCAGGTGCCGGTGCACCGTTCGTCTGCTGTCCCCACTCCTGGGGCAGCGGCGCCACGGTGGGGTCGGGGTGCAGGGGCCTAGCGTGCATGGGTCACCTCCCCGCCTGCTGCGCGCAGACTGCGTGGATCGAGGCGGGCCCGCCGCAGGGCGGCCCGCTGGACCAGCAGCGTGCTGGTCGTGCGGGCGGCCTTCATCAGCGGCGACTTGGTGAACCGACGGGGCTGTTCGGCGCCGTCGGACAGCACGCGGGCGTCGTCCGGCGCATGCGGCAGGGTGGCGACCACCGGCACCTGCAAAACGCGCTGCACCTCGCCCGCGGGGTAGGGGCCCTCGTTGATCAGTAGCACGCTGACGTCGCCGACGCGCTCCTCCAGTGCCCGCACCCGGCCCTCTGCCGCCTGCAGGCAGCGCAGGGTGTTGCGGACCACCACGAAGGTGGCGTCGGCCTGCTCGGCCAGGACCCCGGAGGGGCCGTACGCGCCATGGCGGCCGAGGTCGATCAGGACGTCGTGGCCGCTCTCGGCCTCGATGCCGCGGAACATCTGCGCCAGGACTTTCCAGACCTGGCCGAGGCTTGCTGACTGCGCGGGGTCGGTGAGGCCGGGCAGCAGCAGCCGGTCGCGCGGTGACTCCTGTTTGCCGTCATCGCTGCTCAGGTCGATCAGCTGGCGCCAGAAGGCATCGCTGAACTCGCCTTTGCGGGCAGCAACACTGAGGTTGCGCAGCCCGTACCGGTCGCCGAGGGTGCCCTGCAGCAGCCCGTGCAGCACGGCTCCGCCGTCCGGGTCGCACTCGGCCAGGATCATCCGCCGGTCCGCCTCCAGCGGCCACGACAGCAGCAGGGCCAGCGCGCTGGTGGTCACGCCGGGTGCGCCGCTGCACCCGGCGAGCGCGATCACGGCCATCAGTTGCCGTCCGGGGCAGCGAGTACCAGGCGCAGGGTGCCGGCTGCCTCCCATGCGGCGGCCGTGGGGCCGTCGGTGGCGGAGGTGGCAACGTCGACGACCACGATTCCCGTACCGGGGGCGGCGCTTGACACCTTCACCACCTGGCCGTCGATGGTCTGCGGCGCGGCGTCGGACGTCTTGCCCGTGTCCGTGGTGCCCTGGGCCGGGACATGCACCAGCTCTACCCTCTGGCCCGGCACCAGCGCGGTGGCCGGGATCTGCTTGGGCTCCAGACCGATCGGCACCAACTGCTCACCGGCCTTCACCAGGTTGTCCTTCGTCACCTGCGAGGGGGCGAGCATGGCGCCCGGCTTGAGCTCCACCGCGGCCCGCTTGCCCACCACAGACTTCAGGTCGTCGGCGCGCACCGCCTTGACGGCCGGGTCCAGGGCGACGGACGCCCTGCCCAGGTCGTCCTCGGTGAGGACCTGGCCGACCTGCACGTCGCGGACCACGGTCACCACGTCCGTGCGGTTGCCGACCTGCAGCAGCAGGACGGCAACTCCCGCCCCACCGGCGGCGATCAGCGCCAGCGACAGGGCAATAACGCCTGGTCGTCGCCTACGAGCCGACACCCGCGGCGGCGCCACCGGTCCGGCCACGCGCCCCGGCTGCGGGACACCGTTCGGGGCTGTGTCTGCACGTTCTTTCGTCTTGCTCACGGTTTGTCCTTCCGGCGGCGCTACCTGACGACCTGGACTTCGCCGATCGCCACTTGCACGTTGGTCTGCCGGACCTCGGTGAGCTGGCCGGCTTGTCCGCCGCCCTGCCAGTTGATCGTCCACGTCGAGGTCGCGGTCACGGGGAACTTGCCGCTCTGGGCACTGGCCGAGGTCTTGGCGTACACGTGTCCGCAGGTCGGGGACTCGGCCATGCCCTCCGACGATGTGTAGGGCGTGCCCGGGCCATTGCAGGTCACGGAGGCGCCGTCGCCCATCGCCCACACGATCTTCGACACCTTCGCGGTCGCGGTGACGGTGACCCCGCCCGCCGTAGCCGATGCGGTGTTCGGTCCGTACGTCGTGGCGCTCTCGTTGACCCACATCCACATCGGGACACCCACGGTGTACTTCCCCGCCGCGCGCGGGCTGGCGAGGTCCGGACCGAGCAGCGTCATGGAATCCACCGCGCGCTGGGCCAGCACCTGCGGGTCGACCTGCGGCGCAGGAGCCTGGCCTGTGCGCACGACAACGAAGCTGGCCGGGTTGTCCTGACCGCCGTCCGAACACTCCATCAGGTACAGGTCGTTCTTCTTGGGGTCTTCGCCCTTCCAAGCCGGGTGGTTGGCTGGAGGCTTCGGATCGACCTTGGTGTAGGTGCACTTCACCTTGCTGTCGCTGCCGTCACCGCCGCCCTGCGAGCCACCCGCCTGCCCGCCGCTGCCTCGGGTCTCGTCACCGACGCCGACGTCGACACAGAACTTGATGACCTGGCACTTGCCCGCGCCGACGTCCGGATCGTCGCCGGCGTGCGTGACACCCGCCGAGGCCAGTACGAGAGCGCCGGTGAGTACGGCGAGACGTCGGGTCAGCAGGACTGCTCTTGAGCGGTCAACTTCGTGACCATCCACTTCGTCCCCCACTTTTCAAGCGTTGCGGTGCTGACGTATTTGATGAGCCGCGTCGTTGGCAGCGGGACCTTCTTCTTCGATGCCTTGTCGATCAGTGTCCAGTGCGTGGTGTCGACGCAGTCCGCGACCGTGGCCGTGGGGACCTTGGCGTCGGTCACCTTGACGACCTTCGGACTGATCACCGGCTTTCCGGTCGTCACCTGCCCGGCCTCCCGCATAACCGAGAGGTCCTTCTCGATGTCGGCCAGGGCCTTGAAGGTGGTGTTCTTCTTCAAGTCGGTGCCCGCGGAAGAGGCCTTGCTGTAGGCCGCGGTCTGCGCGTCCCAGGAGCTGGTGTACGCCGCGATGACGGCGGCGCCCTCGGCGTCGACGGTCGAACTGGCAGACGGCGAGACAGCCGTCGGGGTCGGGCTGAGCTTGGACGACGTGTTCGAATCGCTGTCGCTACAGCCGGCCAGCGCCAGCACGCTTCCGGCGAGGAGCAGCGCAGTTGCGTGCTTCCGGGTGCGAACAGCGGCGATAGTGAGCCCCGATGGGCGTCGTTGTGTAGCTGTCACGATGTCTCCCCGTACGACGCGGTGCGGTCGACCGCTGCCCCCGGCCTCCGCCATGCGACGACCCAGAACCGCGGCCTGGTCCAGCTGCGGTAATGCGTTTGCGTGATCGCAAGGTTACGCATATGCCAGCCAACTTCCCAGCGTGATAGATGAGTTCACTCGCACAACTCGGGACGTATCCGGTCACTTTCGGAACCGGATATCGATTTGTACTTCTGTGTCTTCACTCGTCGCTCCCGCACACCGTCAGGGCGTGTTCGCCGAGCCGAACGAACCTGATGAGTCCGCTGCGGCAGGAAACGAGATTCGAACACGTCGGTTCTTCTGACGGCCAGCCTCGGTGGTGTTGGAGGCCACCGGCTGCCTCTCGCCCAACCCGCGCGTGTCGAAGCTGACCACCCCACCCTTGAGCTCCTCGGCCAGCACGACCTGGACAGCGGCAGCACGCCGCCGGGAGAGGACGTCGCCTGGGCGGCCGATCCGACATCGTCGGTGAACCCGTACACCCGGATCACCGTGCCCACCTGCGGCTCGATCTCCCGGGCAACGGAGGCGATGCGAGATCGCGCCGAACTGCTCAGCCGCGCGCTGTCCTTGGCGAAGAGCACCTCCGCCTGCAGATCGACGGTCACCTGTGTGCCTGCGTCCTCGCTACGCTCGGCTCCCTCCTGGTCCTCGACCACCCGTCCAATGCCGACGGGCTGCGAACCGAGATCGAGAACCTTGGGCGGTGCGAGCGTCGCGTGGGCATGGAGCGTAAGTCCGGGACTGGCCGAGTCGATGGCGAGCAGCGCGCGCCCGCTGGATGCGGCTGTACGCGGACCGGGAGCGGCTGCTGCCTGCCCGGCCGAACCGCCGGCCCAGATGCTTGTCGCGACTGCGAGGGCGAGGAGCGGAGCGGCGATCCGCGATCGGGTGGTGGTCATGCGGACGCTCACCTCACTCACTGATCTTGATGTTCGCGGTGTCGAACAGGGGCAGTTGGAATCCGACCGTGCTCGACGAGGGCGAGGGGAACTGCATGAAGACATGGGCGCTTTCGCCGGCCTTCAGCGTGGACAGGCCGGTCGTGGTGAGGGGGCGTCCCTCCGTGTCGCGCAGCACGTAGTAGCGCTTCTTGTGGGCGAAGTCGACGAGGGTCGCCCCACCCAGTGACGGGCCTGTCCTGAGTACCTTCAGCTCGTCGCCGCGCAGTTCGGCGGGGACCGCGGCCACGGTGGACGCGTCGTTCTTCAGATCGCCGCGGACGGTGACGTAGCCGGCAGGGTCCCGCTTGGCTGATGTGATCGTGAGCGACAGGCCGCCCTGTCCCTGGAGTTCGGCCAGAGGCGTGTCGGTCTGCAACTGCTCGTGCAGAGCGGAGCCGCCACGTGCATCCGATGCCGCCGCCGGACGGTCCTGGTCCCGGCCGCCGCCCGAGCAGGCGGAGACGCCCAGGCCAAGGCCGACGGCGATCGCCAGTGCAGTGAGGCGTCTGCCGAACGCTGTGGTGTCCCGACTGGTCATAGGGCTGCTTCCTTTCGGTGAGGGATCTGGAGGTGGTCATCGCGGCGCAGGGGCCGCGCCGGCGACATGAGCGGGGACACGGGGAGCGGACGCGTTTCACTACTGCCGGACCGGCGGCCACACGGTGATCACGTCGCCGTCGAGGGTGACGTGCCGGCCGGGGAAGCGACCGCGCACCGCGCTCAGGTCGGCGAGGCCGAAGTCGCCGCTCCCGCGGACCACGCACGCGTCACCCACGTATGTGACGTCCTGCGTCCGGGCGGGCCACTCCCCGTCGATGGCGGGTTCTGTAGTGCGAATCTGACCAGGCGCGTGCAACATGCTTCGTTCCCTAACGTCGGTACACAGCAAGGAGTTTCCGAGGCGATGCCTTGCTGTGCAGAAGTAAACTAGAGGTTCGCGTGAGCAAATCTCAAGGGGTTTGGGGCGTAGTTGCAAGGCTGCGACATTCGGCCCCGGCACCCGGGGTCTCACAGCTCGGTCCACGGCCGTGGCTCGCCGCCGGCCAGAGGCGCCCAGACGTCACCGGTGGGCCCCCGTTCTTCGAGGTCGTCCAGGACTGCCGCTCCCATCGGCACCTGCCGGGCCAGCGTGCCCACGAGAGGGTGCGCCGCCATCATGGCCTGCAGGTCGCTGATCCGGTGGTCCAGGACGTACCGGGAGGCCCCGGTCAGCACGAACAACACCCGGGGGAACACGGGATACCAGCGCAGCCACACCGCTGAAGGAGCGGCCGGCTGCCGCGCACGTGCCCGCCCGACGGGCTGTGGCTCGTACGACCACAGCCGCGCGTACTCGATCAATTTGGAGGCGAGCCGTTCGCTGCCCATCGTGGTGCGGTCGACCTCGACGAACGCCCGCAGCTTCATCCGCTCGTCGTCACCGATGAGGGTGTAGTGCATCACCGCGTCCGTGATGATCCTTTCGCCGTCGCTGAGCGGGTGGGAGACCTCCGGTGTCCAGTCCAGGTGGCCGTGCTCGTCACCGCGCCGGCGGGCGTCGGTGACGAACGTGAGGTGGGTGCGGACCACGGTCAGGGTGTGGGGCGTCTTCAGCGAGGCAGCCGTGGCCGAGCTGATCGGGTACGGGGGCCGTCCCCGCAGAGCGGGGAAGTCCTTCGTCAGCCGGGCCCCCTCGCTGGTGAGGTACCAGGCGCGGGACCGGTTGGACTGCGGCAGCACCGTGTAGTCCACCAAGCCGTCGCGACGCAGCTTGTTCAACGGCGCGGAGACGGTCTGCCGCGCGGCGCCGGGCCGCAGCAGTTCGTGGAGCTGGTTCGTGGTCGCCATCCGGTGCTGACCGAGCACGGCCAGGAGCTGATGCGGCAGCGGCTCGACGGGGCTTGGCGTACGACCGGACGACACGGTCTCGAAGGCGGTGGTCACTTGTATCCCTTCATGTTCAACTGGACGTTCGGCGGGGTGGCGGGGGCGTGCTGGGCGAGGAAGCCGCTCACTCGGGTGAGCTGGTTGCCGGCCCGGTCCGTGAGCTGGTCCAGCGCAGCTGCGCCGGCCGTGGCCCGGGCGGCGCGCTCCAGTGCCGCAACCTGGCGTGGGCGGGCGTAGTCGGCGAAGACTTCGTCCAGGTGAGGGCCGGTGATCCGGACGGGGCCGACACGACGGCCCTCGACGGTCAGCGACATGTAGTGCTCGAACCGGTCCAGCGCGGCGACCACGTCCGGGCTGGGACGGTCGCCCCACTCCGCGGTGATCGGGGCGACCGCAGACTGTGAACCCGCGGTCGACGCCAGCGTGGAGGCGTTCTGCACCAGCGACAGCCGCACCGGAATGGGCAGGCGGGCCAGCAGCTGCGTCATGCCGTGGACGTGGACCTTGTACTTGCGGAAGTCCTCGAACATCGCGGCGATCGTCTCCGGGGCCGCGCCCGTGAGGGTGATCAGCTCGTCGAAATACGGGCGGAACGGCACCCGCTGGCCTTCCGGGGTATCCCGGCGGGAGCGCACGGCCCGCAGCAGGTCGCGGGCGAGCAGTGCGGTGATGAGCCGGTCGGTGGGCCCGTTCCCGCCCGGACACACCCACACGATCATCCGTGAGTCCATCGCGGCCCGGATGTTGTAGACGCCGGCCGGCTGCCCGAGGAACGCCCGGGTCACCGGGTTCGCGGCCAGCCGGGCGATCGGGTTGAGGACGACGCCGAACGCGTCGGTGGGCAGCGTCGGGAACACCGTCCGCCACCAGGAGCGGGTCTCCTCGTCCAGGCGCCCCTCCACCGCGGTGAGCGCCGGAATACGGAAGGCCGGATCCGTGAGGAGAGAACGCAGGTGAAAGACCGTCGCCTGGTCCTCGGGCCGCCCGGCCTGGCAGGCGGCCTCGTTGACGGCCACCAGCACCGCCAGGGCGGCGGTGAAGATGGTCAGCGCGCGGGGAGCGGTGGCGTCGTCCCACCTGAGCACGGACGCGTAGGCATCCGCGGTCGCCTCCACGACCTCGTGCGCCACCTGACCCTGGTGCATACCGATCGGATTCCAGCAACTGAGCTGCGGAGCAGGCCCGTTGGCGTTCAGGTCGATCAGTGCGATCCGCTGCATCAAGTGGTCGTGGGCGAGGAACGGCAGGGCGCGCGGCCAGGAGTCGCGATGCGGGTCGACGAACATCAGCCCGCCGTCGGCGTGGGCCCAGCCGATCGCCTGGGCCAGAGCGCGTTCGGTCTTGCCGCCGCCCGCCTTGCCCACCCCGACCTCGAACAGCGTCTCGCACGCGTAGGTGGCGACCAGGCGCCGCCGGCCGTCGGATCCGCGGTAGATGCCCTGCAACAGCAGGTCGGGATCCCCGTGCTCGAACGTCGGCAGGTCCCCGGCCAGCAGCGGCAGTCGGCAGTGCACCGTGGGTGGTTTGAGCAGCCCGGTCAGCTCGTCCAACCGGACCCAGTTCGCACGAGGCGGCTGGCAGTGCCCCAGATCCCAGCGGCGCTCGAAGCCACGCCTAGTGGGCCAGTGATCGGCGCCGAACCGCCACGGGCCCACCCGCCAGCCGCGCATCGCCCAGCGCGAGCCGCCGCCGAACACGTCGAGGGCGGCCTGGAGTTGACCGAGGCGGGCCTGGGCGCGCCCTTCAACGTTGGACGCGCACATCACCAGCAGCTGCACGCGCACCAGGTGGTCGTCCTCGACGAGCTTGCCCAGTGCTTCCTCCGGGTCCACCCGGCGGGGGACCGGCGGCATGACCAACCGACGCCCGCCCCCGCCCTGCTTGCCGGCCACCAACTGCTGCAACTGCCAGGCCAGCGAGTCTTCGATACCGGTGGCGTCCTGCCGTACCCACCGGGCGGCCCGCTGGGCCTCCCGCCTCTCCGCACGCCGCGCCTCCGTCATCAGCTGCAGCCGGCGCGCCCGCAGCGACCATTTGGGGGCGCGCTGGATGTCGAGCCGGATCTCGGCCAGGTCACCCAGCTCGGCACGGAGGTCGGAGACAGCGTCGATCAGCGGCTGCAACGGGTCGGGGGCCAGCGGGACTTCACGCAAGGGCGCGCTCGGCTTGCCACGCAGGATGAACTCCGCCCGCACCACGTGGTCACGGGGCTTGTCGACCAGGGGACGGGCCCGGTTCACGGTCACCGCAGGGCCGAACGGCGTGATCGACAGGAGACGCTCGCCGCCTGCGGGGCCTTCGATCCGGTACCGCAACGGGCTGGAGCCGTCGGCACGCAGCCTCAGCTGCACCGTCTTCGACCGGCGCGGCGCCCACCACGGCATGGAAGTCGAGGCCCGGGCGAGCTGAACACCCCGGCGGAAGATCTCCTCGAAACCAGGGTCGAAGTGCCGCGACGGCACGAGCTCCAGCGCCATCCGCTCAGCCGAGGCCTTCCGGGCCAGGTGGCGCACCACCAGCTCGCTCGCCATCCAGACGACGACGGCGACCGCGGCCACCACCCACCAGTAGGTGAGCACCCAGCCGGCGGCATGAACGATGCCGGAGATGAGGCCGAGCACCTGTCCGGATGCCGTTGGGTCCGACTGGCCGGTCAGGTACGGGGCTGCGGAATCCACGTCGCTGCTCCCTTCTTGTTCGTGCGGGTGAAGAACCAGTCGGTGATGCGGAGGTCGGTGAAGGTGCCGCCGCGGTCTACGCCGGCCCACACCAGATGGACCACCGCCTTGTTGCGACTGCCGTGGCGGCGGGCGATCGCGGCCTGGATGCGGAAACGGGCGGTGGCGAACGCCGGGGCCACCGCCTGCCCCGGGTCGGGGAAAACCTCTGGCCATTTCGCGCGGCCGGCTCCGGTGGCGTCCGCGCGCAGCAGCGCGCGACCGGCGGTGAGCAACTCCCGCTCGTCGGCGGCAGGAAGATCGGCGGGCCAGGCCGCCTCCAGGTTCCGCTGGACGGCCCGGTCACCGGCCACGCCCTCGCCGTGCGGTGGCAGAGCGGACGCGACGGCCGGCGGTGTCGATGCGGCGGGCGTCGCGGTGGCAGCCGCGTGGGCGGTCAGCTTGCCGGTAGGAGGCGCAGCGGCCGCCGATGACGCATCCGTGGTCACCTGCTTGGTCGGCGAGGCGGCCGGGGCCTGCGGCTGTTGACCGTGCGGCATGCCCAGCAGAGCGAGGCCGGCAATGGTGAGCACGACGGTGCTCAGCAACAGCAGACGCGAGGAGCGCGGGGTGGTGGTCACAGCAGCCGCGCCCCTCCCGCATAGCCGGACATCGCGTCCACCGCGTCCAGCCGGACAACGGTCCCCGGGCGGGCGGCGTTGACCATCTGCCCGCCGCCCAGGTAGATCCCGACGTGATAGATCGTCAAATCGCGTCCGGGAGCGGTGGCGTAGAAGACGAGGTCACCCGGCATGAGCGCACCCGTGCCAAGGCCCGCGGGAATCCGCCGGCCGACACCGGCCTGGGCGGCCGCGGTGCGCGGCAGTCGGATGCCGGCCTTCGCGTACGCGTACTGGGTCATCCCGGAACAGTCGAAGCCCTTGATGTTGGCGCCGTTCTTGCCGCTGGGGGAGCAGCAGAACCCGTACGACGGACCCTTGGCGTTGCCCCCGCCCCACGAGTAGGGCACCCCCCGCTGGGAGAGCGCCGCCTCGATCACGGTGCGGGCCTTCCCGGAGACGTTCTTGAGGTCCGGGTCCTTGGCGGCCGCCCTGTACTGCTCGATCCAGCCCAGCACGCCTGCCACGTACTCGCTCGAGTGGTTGTACTGCAGGATCGCCGCCGTGAGCTGGGCCCGCTTGGTCAGGTCGCGGCCTCCTGTGCACAGGTAGATCGCGGCGCCGAGCGCGGCGTCGTCGGCGTTGTGGGGATCGGCAACCTTGTCCCCGTTGCCGTCCTCGCCGGTCGACTCCCAGGTCGAGGGCATGAACTGGAATGGCCCGACGGCTCGCTCACCCTGTGAGGCGCCATCCCACCTGCCACCGTCGGTGTCGGGGAAGACAGTGGTGTTGCCGCCGGCGCCGGAGCCGTTGAGGAGCACCCCGTAGATCTTCGGGCGGATGTCGCCGTTGTCGGCGATGTTCCTGCCCACAGCGTGGTTGGACTCGACCTTGGCGATCCCGGCGAGGATAGGCCAGCGCATGCCCTCGCACTTGGGCACATACTCACCGACGTGCTGAACCGCCTTCTTGTAGGCGGTCAGCATCCGCGGCGGGATGTCCGCGGCGCTGCCGCCCTCGGCGATCCCTCCGTCGTCCTGCGCACCGGTCTTCAGGGCGACGTATGCGCTGATCGCGTTTCCGACCGGCGCGGCGCAGCACACGGCGGCGAACATCAGCAGCGCGACGACACATCCCCACCGCCTCATGCGGCGTACCGGCGGCCTCACTCGCCCTCACCGTCCTCGTCCTGCCACCGATCCCGCACCTGGCGCAGGCGGCCCAGCCGGTCGGCGTCGGGCTCGGTCCGCCGCATCAGCTCCCGCATCCGGTCCCGTGCCTCGTCCCGTGGGTTGCGTGCGTTCCCGCCCCCGGGATGAGCGGGCCTGCCGAGATCGGACCGAGGCACTGGGGGCGGGCCCTGCCGAGGCGGGAGCGGTGCCGGCGGCGGAGCTGCGGGACCGCCCGTTGGTGGGGCGGGGCGCGCAGGCGCGGCCGGGCGGGGGGTGGCAGCCGGAGTGCCTACGGCTGGCAGGCGGCGGTTGGCGAACGGACCGGAACCGCCGCTGTCGTCGGTGTGGTCCCGCAGGACCTGGGCCACGTGTCGCCCCGTGTCGCCCCAGGCCCGGCGGTCTTCGCGGACGGTGTTGCCCCAAACCCGCACCTGCTGGCGGGCGTCCTGGGAGTAGCGCGAACCCCCCGACCGGGCCCGGCGGACGTTGGCCGGCAGACCGACCGTCGCCCCGTACGCGGCCCGGCCGCCCCGGTTGAGGATGCGGTACCCGCGGAAGCGGACCAGCCGGTTGTGGGCCCGGGTCGACAGCAGCGTCCGATCGCTGTTCTGGTCGTGCAGCACCTGGCCGGTGTTACGGTCGACGACCTGCCCCTGGTCGTTGCGATACCGGTCGGGCGGGCCTGACGGCCGACGCGGCCCCGCACCGCCTGAACCACCGCCGCCCGACGGGCCACCCGCACCCGGGTCCCCGTCGGCCGTGGGCTTGCGCCACTTGGCCAACTGCTCCCGATCCGGACGGCGGCCGATCAGCAGCCAATGCGCACCCTTCCCGCCAAGCCGTGCGCCCAGCCCACCCACGGCCGCGGCCGCGGTCAACGGGGCCAGACCGCGCCCGGCTTCGGCCGTGGCATCGGCGAGGAGTCCGCCGGTGTCCACCGGCATGCCGGCGCCGTCGACCAGGGAGGTGAGTGCGCCCATCAGTCGCTGGCGGGTGCCGAGCATGCCGAACCTGCCGCCACCCCCGCCGGTGAAGGCGCGCAGCCCGCCGCCGTATCCGCCGATCGCGGTAGGGGAGTTCATGGCGAGGGCGGCGCCGAGTTCGGAGGTGTCGCCGGGCATGTGGGTGCCGCCGACCTTGGCGTAGCGCATCCGCATGGCCATGCGCCGTCCGAAGGAGGTGATGCCGGTCAGCAGCCTGCGGTGTCCGGCCGCGCCGGCGATGGCGAGCACGTCGATGAGCAGGATCCGCTCGACCATCAGGTCGGGGCCGTTGGTGATGGTGGCGTCGATGGCGATCCCGAAGAAGGGGATGAAGGCGCAGATCCCGACCACGGCCAGGACGGCGATGCCCCAGATCGACAGCCACTTCCACACCGACTGGCGCGCCGGGCCGGGCAGCATGCCTGCGACGAAGGTGACCCCGCCGACGGCCGCCGCTGCCGCGCAGATGCCCTGGGTACCCAGCAGCACGATCGCGCTGGACAGCAGCATGCCGCAGATGAACAGGGCGGCGATCAGCAGCAGGAAGGCTCCGCCGACCCGCCACCAGGTGGGCTGTTCGGCGTAGGCGGCACACGACTTGCCGACCGGTCCGGCCTTCTTCATGTCGGCGAGGAACGCGGCGAACTCCTGGTCCTCCGCGCTGACGACCGGATTGGCGGCATCCAGCAGCTCACCACCCGGAGTGAGTTCGGGCAGCGCCCCTGCGGTCCCCTTGTCGCCGTCGCCGCGCTGGCACCATTTCTTGGCGGGCCCCTTGACCAGGCGGCAGGGATCGTCCTTGTCGTCTTTGGCCGTGCCGGCCTTATAACCGCCGGTGATCCACTTCAGGTGGACCGCGTAGGCCTTGCGGTCGGCAGGCTTGGCCGGGTCGAGGATGCGCCCGTACTGGAGGAGCATGTACGGCTTGACAATCAAGGCGTTGGTGATCGAATCCTGGATGGGCCGGGCCACTTCCGTTGAAGAGACCGGTCCTTCGCCTTCACGCTGTTCGCACTTGATCTCGGCGTTGCCGGCCATGCCGGCGCATGGGTCGTAGCTGGCGAGCTTGCCGCCCCAGTCGTAGGAGTTGACGCTCTCCTGGGCGACCTCGGCGGCCACCTGCTGGGACTGCCCCAGCGGCCCGTCCGGGCCGAGCATGGTGTCGGGGCGGATGAGAGCCGAGGCAGCGATCGCCCCGATGAGCAGGGTGAGGAAGATTTCGCCCAGACCGCGGCCGACCCGGCCACGCACGATCATGAATCCCGCGAACACAAACGCCCAGGCCAGCAAGAGCCCCTTGATCCCGAGTGTGTCGACGACCACCGTGTCGTAGGTGTCGGCGACCTTCTGCGCGGGCTTGGTGAGGAGCTTGAGCAGCGGGAACCGGAAGGCCACCTCGATCGCCCACCCGGCCAGCCCGACCAGCAGCCTGATCAGGGTGAACAGCCCGGACAGGGCGAAGGCCAGGGCCTGGGTCTTGAAGGCGACGATGGAGCCACCTGAAGCGTTCAGGTCGTACCCGTCGATCGGCACACCCTCGGACGAGTAGATGTTCAGCGGGGCGAGCAGGTCTCCGGTCTCGCTGTTGCTGCCGGCCGCGTACACGACCTGGGTGTTCACCATGAGGAACACGCCGGTGAGCAGCACGACGAAACCGGCCGAACGCAAAGTCGCACGGTCTGGACGGAACACGTCAGCGCCGCCTTCGCCCAGCGGCGCCGCGCAGCCGCCACACCACGAGAGCACCCACACCTGCACTGGCAGGCACCAGCCTCCACGCCCCGCCGGCCACGTCCTGATGACCGGCGGAGGCAGTGGTCGCGGCGCCGCGCTCGCAGTACGCCTTGGCCGGGCCCACGATCAGGGCGCAGGGATCCCGGTGCGCGGCGTCGGCGGCGAAGGCCTGTCCGGTGTGCGGCCACCACCCCTGCGGCACGCCCACCCCGAGGGCGAGCACGACGACGGCGAGCACGGTGAGGACGCTCACGGCGGCGACGCGCTTCGAGCGGGCACAGGACAACGTGGTCATCAGACGGTTTCCTTCGGACGGGTCTGTGCGGCCTCACCGGCAAGCGGCTTAGGCACCGTGGGGGAGACAGCGCTCGTGCGGCGTCCCGGCGTGGTGGTGATGGACGTGGTGATGCGCTCGATGCGGGGGATGGAGACCTTGATGCGGCCGGTGTTCTGCCGCGGGCACGTCAGCAGGAACTCGCCCTCCCGGCCGCGCTGCCCGACGGGGGACAGGCCGGTGGTCACCAGCCGCAGCAGTTCGCCGTCGGTCGGGTCGAGGCCGACGAACTCCAGCCCGCGGCGGGCGCGTTCACGGTCGGCGGTGCGGGCGAGTGCCCGGTAGGCCATCAGGCCTCGGTCGGGCCCGAGTTCCTCGGCGTCGTGCGAACCCGCCAGGAGCCCGGCGCCGTGCTTGCGGCCGTCGTGGAGGATCTCGTGGACCAAGGCCGTGCCCTCGGCGGACGAGGTGAGCCAGTACAGCTCGTCCAGGACCACCGCGGTGAACCGCTCGGGGTCCTCGAAAGCCGTCTGCCGGGCGATCGCGGCGATCAGGTAGAGCACCGCCCGGCCGATCAGCGCCTCCAGCGGCTGCTGGTGCAGGATCTCAGGGTTGGCGAACGCCGCCTTCGGAGGCAGCTTCAGACCAGTGGTGGTGATCACGATCATGTCGGAGGCGCTGGAGGCGTCCAACCTGACCGGCGGCAGCGTCGGGTCGAAGACCATCCGGGCCAGGGAGTTGGTCGCCACGACCCGGATGAGACCGGCGAGGGTCGCGGCCGCGTCCTGCCGTTTGCCCGCCTCGCGCGTGGCCATCTCCTCGAGGACCTCAAGGACACGGTGCATGGACGGGGCGTCGCTGAGGGCGGCCTGTTCGACGGCGTGGTGGAGGACCTCGCCGTTGGTGCTCATCGGGCCGATGCCGAGCTGCAGGGTGAGGTAGGACAGGGCGTAGTGGCGGCCCTCCGGCCCGTCGAACATGCGCAGCGGGTCGATGGACACCTCGGCCTGCGCGGCGTCGATGATCTGGACGCGGCCCTTGGCCGCGGTGCGGGCGAAGGTGGCCCACTCGCGCACGGGGGTGCGGTCGATGCAGATCGCGCAGCCGCCGCGCGCCCACACCGCCTCCGCGATCAGCTTCTGCAGGACGCTCTTGCCCGCGCCGAGATCCCCGACGATGCCCATCGACGCGGATGCGTCCACCTTGGGCGCATCCGCCACGTTGATCATGACGGGGCGGGTGGAGCCGCTGTCCTGGTCGATGCCGAGGAACATGCCGTTGGGGTCGCCGACCTCCGCAGCCGTGAAGGCCCCGCCCAGCGCCCAGTCTTCGGAGACCTGGTGCTGGGTGAACTCCCGTACGACGCCCGGCCGTACGGTGCCGGGCAGCCCCAGGGTGAACAGGGCCTCCTGCAGGCCGGCCGGGCGCACGGCGCGGTAGTCGGCGCCGCCGAGCAGCGCGGCCAGGGCGCGGGCCCTCGCGTCGCAGACGGCGGCGGTCGGCCCCCACACCGTCAGCACCGTCACCGACTGCACCTCCACCTCGACCGACGTACGGGACAGGCGGGCGTCCAGCTCGCCCAGGTCACGGGCGGCCTCGGTGAGCGAGGCGGGCATGCCGGTAGGGCGGGCGTCGTACTGATCGGCCTGGTCGATGAGTTCGTTCTTCTTGCGCCGCACCTGGTCGCGAGCCTTCTCTGCGGGCACGAGCGTCAGGTCGACGGTGTAGTCGACGGGAAAGTCGAGCATCTCCAGCTGGGTGAACAGGTCGGCGGCATCCTGGCTGATGGCGGGCGGGCACTCGGCCAGCGCCAACTGCGCCTGGTAGCCCACACCGTTGTCGGACTCGACCTGCAGCCAGCGCCGCCCCAGCGGTGATCCGGTGTTCACTCGCCACCAGGCCTTGCGGCCCGACCGGGTGATCCGGCCCGCGCTCTTGAGCTCGTCGACATCATCGAGGTCGGGGTCGATGCCGCCTTCCTGCAGGCGCACCTGGCCGAGGTCGGCGTAGCTGGGGGAGCGCAGCACCCCTTCACGGATCTGCCCGCCGTACAGCTCGCTGGTCTCGGCCTCCGCCAGCAGCGGCTCGGCAAGGCCGCGGTGGAGGGCGTGCTGGATCATCCACACGATCTCCGCCGGGCGGGCCGGGCGGAAAGCGATGCCGCCGGCGAGCGCGGCCTCCACCCGGGAGGCCTGCTCGCGGTAGGAGCTCACCTCGCGCCGGGCCACCGGCGCCAGCCGCATGCCCAGCATCGGCGCGACCTCGGCCCACGCCGCACCGAGGGACGCCGACACCTGCAGGCCGCCTGTTTCGGTCTGCAGGGGCACGGCCAGCCACAGGGTGCGGCGGTGCATCTCCTGGCCGTCCAGCAGATCCAGGGTGGCCTCGACGTTCTCCACCCACGGGTGCCGGCCCGCACCGGGTGCCTGCTCGGCCGGCTCGATGCCCTCGATCATCCTGAGGGCGATCTCGCCCGGGTCGACCTGCGCGCACATGCCGTACAGGCGCGGTGCCCCGGACAGAGAGCGCACCAAGTGGGTGATCTTGGCGAGCTGTTCGTCGCGGACGGGGGCGGGCACGTAGGTGCCCTGGACGGTCTCCTCGCGCCGGCCCTGCGCGTCCGGGCCCGGGTGCAGGCGGTAGACGGCCCACACGCTGCCCTGCGTGGACCACACCAGGTGCCCGGCGATGTGACGGATCGGCACCCTCATCGCGCACCCCCTTGCTGGGCGAGCGCGAGCAGCTGCTGCACGCCCGACACCGGCCCTGCCGCTACCGCGGGAGCAACTGGCTGTGTGCGGCGGGGTGCGGACGCGCGGTCTGTGGCCGGGCTCGGGTGCGGCGCCCGGGTTGGACCCCGCTGAACCGCGCGGGAGGGTGCGGCGTGCACAGCGGGATGGGGAGCGGGCGCGGGCGCGTCCTCGATGGTGAAGCCGCCGAGCAGCGGGTGGTCAGCGCGGTCGCGGGCGGCCCGCCCGCCGATCCGCCCTCCGCGGGGCTGCCAGCCGAGCAGCACCCAGCCCAAAGCGGCCTGCATCGGGGCACGGCCCCGGACCTTCGGCCGGCGCACCATCCAGATGACCAGGCCCCACCCGACGATGGGGACCGGCCCCATCCACGACCACCAGCCGATGGTCTTGATCAGAAGGAAGCCGCCGCCGACGGCGACCGCGATCTGCGCGGGCGTGTAGGGGCCGAGCGGGATTTTCCAGTCGGCGACCTTGCCCAGCACCCAGGGATGGCGGCGGGCGGAGGTGTAGAAGCGGCCCACCCGTGCCGCGGCGGCCGCGCTCACAGCCAGCCCCCGGCCCCGAGCGAATGGTCACGAGAGGCCGGGAGTTCGGACCGGACGATGCCGGGAACGGCGGGAGCGCCCTTGGGCGGGTTCTTCACCTCGTCGGTGAACATGTTCGCCAGGTCGTTGCGCGAGTTGTACAGACCCAGCGCGATCACCATCAACAGCAGGGCACCGATCCCCGCCTTGAGGCTGAACTTCTGGATCATGATGACGACGACCAGACAGATCAGACCGGCCTGCAGCCCCTTGGTCGCCCACTCCTTGAACATGTTGATCCAGCTGTTGCCGAGGTCGTCCAGCTGCCCGGCGAGCATCAGGCTGTGCACGGTGTTCATCGCCCGCCCCCGTCCTGGGCAGTCCCGGACTGAAGCGCGGCGACTTCCCACCGGCCGGAGCGGGCCTTGAGCGTGAGCTCGTACGCCAGCGGCCACCGGCCGGTCGCGTCACGGGCTTCCACCGAGGCCAGGACCCGCACCTTCGTGCCGTCCGCCGGCACCTGCTCGGCGGCCGCGGCCTCCTCGACGGCCGACACCTCCTGGACGGCGACCGCCGCGTACGGGGCGGGGGACACGGCGGTGAGCTTCACGCCGGGCGCGAGGTAGCGGTCGACCTCACCGGCCCCCGTCAGGTAGGCGGCGAGGAACTGCCCGAGAGCAGACGACAGATCACCCTCCGGAACGGGCACGGCGTACGACGACTTCGCCACCTCGGCCCGGGCCGGGCTGGCCACCACGCCAGGCGCACCGGTCACCGTGAACGAGGAGCCCGCGCTGTCGCAGACCACCGGCACGGCGTAGAACCGCACCGATCCGCCTGCGAACTGCGCAGCCACCGTCACCGACCACGCACCGGCGCCGCGCTGCGCACTGCGCACCGCCGTCACCGACTGAGGAGCCGATTGCGCATCGGCGACCGGGTCGGGCAGCTCGACGTCCGGCGCCATCGACTGCGCAAGCCGCGCCTGCGCACTCGTCTCGTCGTCCGCACTGCTGCGCAACCACGCGCCGACGAACACCTGCGCATAGCCGCCCGGGTCGGCGGCGTCCGACGCGGTGCGCATCGCAGTGGGCTTGGCCGCCGCTGCTGCCGCGACCGTGGTCGGGGTGGAGGCGACGGCGACGCACAGCGCGACGGGGCCGGCCGCGATGACGGTCCAGACCGCCACACGTGAGAGGCGTACGCGGCGGCGCATCGCCTCCAGCCGGGCGCCGGCCGCCATCGGAGCAGCGGCCTCGCTCCGTGCGGTCTGCTTGCCAGGGGACATGGTCAAACTCCCAGGTCAGAACGGATGTTGCTGACCTCGAGAAAACCCGCCGACCCCGACCCGACCACCGACCACGAACCCCCGACCACGGTCACGATGGGGACACGAAGTCCATGGTCGGGGTCATGGTCGGGCCGACCACGACCCCAACCATGGGCCAGACGTGAGCTGGCGGCAGGCCATCGCGCCCGGCGCGCGTTGCCCAGACCGGCGACCGCCAGGCGATCACGTGCCGCCCGGCCACAGGGCCCGGACACCGATGCGCAGACGGAAGCCGGCCGGGCCGCGACAGACGCCTGCGCAGTACGCGAGACGGACCTGCGCAAGAGGAGATCAGGAAGTCCGGGCGGACTGCGCAGCCTCCCCAGCACAACTCGACTGCGCAGGATCCCCAGACCGGTTGCGCAGCCCGATTGCGCAACGCCCGCCCAAGGCTGCGCAATCACCGAGCGCCCGGGCCGAAGGCGCCGTGGTAGGCCCGGCCATGAGCCCGACCACGGCAGCTAGACGGCTCCGTTGCCGGATCGTGACCGATGGTCGGGGCTCGTGGCCGCCGGTGTGGTCGGGGCCGGCGGGTGAGCTGACGACATGGAACACACGTACGCCTCCACACCCACGATCCCCGGCCGCCCCACCTCGGCGGGCCCGGTGTGCCGCCGTGGCCACAGCGCGCGGCACGCGTCGGGGACACGGCAGTGAGCCGCTTCGGGGCGGGGATCCACCGGGGCGTGATGGCGGCCGATCAGTTCACCCAGATCGCCAACGCGCTGTTCCGTGCTTCTGCGCTGTCCTTCAAAGCGAAGGGGATCTTCGGGTACGTCAGTACGCACAGGAACGGCTGGCAGGTGACCGTCACCGACCTCGTTCGCCTGGGCCCGGACGGACGCGAAGCGGTACGGACCGGCCTGCAGGAGCTCGAGGCACACGGCTACCTGATCCGTGAACGCCAGCGCCGCCCGGACGGCACGCTCGGCGAGATCGTCTACTGCATCACGGACCGCCCGGCCACCTTGGACATCGCGCTGATCGAAGGCGACTTGATGGTCACGGCCCCCGAGGCCGAGTACGCCGACGGCCTCCCAGCGGGGATCCGGCGGGGCGTGATGGCGGGCGATCAGTTCACCCAGATCGCCAACGGGCTCTTCCGCGACCCCCAGTTGTCCTTCAAGGCCAAGGGCCTGTTCGGACTGCTCTCGACGCACCGGGACGGCTGGCGGATGACCGTCTCCGACATCGCCCGCCGCGGCCGCGACGGTGACTCAGCCGTCAAGAGCGGCCTGAAGGAGCTGGAGAAGCACGGCTTCCTGGTCCGGGAACGCGAGCGCGGCCCAGACGGCACCCTCGGCGCGGCCGCGTACTTCATCACCGACCTGCCCGCTCTGCAAAGCAGCAGGTCACAACCAGAGTCGGGTTTTCCACCAGTGGATGACCCTACGTTGGCTGATCGGTCCACTAAGAACACCAACAGAAAGAAGACCACTCAGCAGAAGACCAGCCCCCTCCGTCCGTGCCGCGGCGACACGTCGCGACCACCTGGACGGACGGACCGGCCGCACACGCCGACGTCCCCGCCGGCCGCGCCCGCGACGGATGAGATGCACCCGGGGATCCGGCTGCTGCTCGAGCTCGGGGCGGCCCGCCCCGAGCTGCTGCTGACCGGGCAGGCGCTGACCGATCAAGGCCGCATCGTGACCGCGATGCTGGAAGCCGGCTGGAGCCGCGAGCAGCTGCATCACGTCGTCGCCGCGAGGCCGCTGCCGAATCCGGTACGGACCACGGTCGGCGCGATCATCGCCGCTCGCCTGCGCGCCGCCCAGGCCTACCCGCCGCCCGCCCTCACGGCCGGCCACCACGACACGCCCGCCGGGGACGACCAGCCGCCGCAGCCGGTGACCGCTTCCGCCGCCGCCCGCACGGTGGGCGAGGCCCTGACCTACCGGGCCCTCGTCGAATGCGCCGGCTGCGGCCATCCCGCAACCGCCCCCGGCGAGGACCTCTGCCCGGCTTGCCTCGGCTGGCCGCTGTGCCACACCTGCCCGGGCCCCACCCCCCGGCGCGCCCACCCGGACGGCGACGGCCGCTGCACCACCTGTGCCTCCGCATCGACCGACCACCTGGAAGGAAGCACCTCGTGACGGACACGCTCCACACACCGCCGCCGACCGCGGTCGCGCACCACGAGCACCCCTTCACCGGCCACCCGAGGCGGTGGGAGAAGGAACGCGCCCGCGCCCTGCGCACCGGCCACGTCCGCGACCACACCTGCTCGGCCGACTGCGAACCCGTGCTCGTCCACGAACGCACCCCGTGGGGCTGGCTCGCCTGGACCGTCCCCGGCGACGGCAGTCCGCCCGAGATCCCCCACCAGATCGGTGTGCTCACCCCGGCCGCGACCCGAGCGCAGCGCCTGGCCCCGCGCTGGCTGACCCGACGCCCCGCCCGACGCATCGCCCTGGGCAGCGTCCCCGGATCCCTGCGACTGTCCGCCGCGTGCGTCGCCCTCATCAGCGTGCTGGTCGGCCTGTTCGAGATAAGCCGCGGCGTCCCCACGGATGTCGCGCTGCCGGCGATGCTCCTTGCCCCGCTGCTCGCCGAGCACCTGCCCGACCGGATGGACGCCCGGGCTCGCGAACACGTCCACATCGTCGAAGGCGACGGCCCCTGCCGCTACCTGCAGCGCCTCGCCGCCCTGCATACCTCGCTCGTCCAGGCCGCCGCCGGCAGCGACCGCTACGAACTGCGCCGGCCGGCCGAGATCGGCCAGCACCTGCTGTGGGACGCCGCCAACCTGCTCCAGACCCGCGACGCCCGCTCGGCCCCAGCCGAACTCATCGCCCGCGAGCGGCTGATGCTCCAACTCGCCCACCAGGTCACCCAGATCCTCAAGCACACCGCGGACGACAACGCACCCGGAACGAACCAGGCCTGCGCTCCCGCACGACCCCTGAGCCCGTATGCGCCTGGCGCCCGACCGACGACCCATCCAGGCCCCCGTCATGCACCGACCCCACCGCCTCAGAAGGGAAGCCTCCCCATGTCCCAGCCCGAACTCAGCCAGGCCGTCCCCACCCCGGACGTCTACTTCCTGTTCGCGCACGAGCCCTACTACCCGGCCCCTGCCAAGGAGATCAACACCACCGTCGTGGCCGCATCCTCCCTGCTGCACCCCCGCGTACAACAGCCCGACGGCGCCCGCATCCACGCCCTCCTCGTCCATGGCCGCCGACCCGGCGAGATCGTGCCGCTGTCCACGCTCACCCACGAACTCGACGGGGGCGAACGCTGGCCCGAGGTCGGCGACTGGGAGACAGCCACCGAAGACCTGCTGCAGCTCATCCGTGCCCACGACTGCGACGCCCTCAATCTAGGCCTGCCTGAAATCGCTCGCGCCCTGGTGTGCAACGGTCCGCACGGCGAGATCCGTGCCGTCGACCCCGCCTCCGGGGCCCATTGGACGTACGGGTCGGCCGACCGTGTCGAGGTCCTCGTCGAGGTCGGCAGGCACCTGGCTTGGGCGGAAGCAGGATCGCCCCTGTGGCCCGGCGACGGTCTGCTTCCCCCGCTCAACTCCGCGGATGCCAAGTGATGATCGGCTACCAAGCCTGCGAAGTCTGCGTGGAGCTCCGCCGGTTGGTGGCCGGGCTCCGACAACTGAATGGCTCAGGGCCGGTAGCCGCCAAAGGCCTGTGGCCACCCCCGATTCGGAGGGTTACGGTCCGGTTCCGGAGTGGGGCGGGAGTTGCCGCCCGAGTGAGTGCCGATACCGTGGCACAGCGATCATCCCGTGCGCGCTGCACAGGGCGGTCGCCGAAAGAACACGACAAAAAACGGGGATACCTTGCTATGGCCCACCCGGCCCGCTCTGCCCACATAGGCCCTGCCACGCGCATTGGAGCGTTCGCCGCGGCCGTACTCTCAGCCGCGGCTACCTTGACCGGATGCTCTACCGCCGACAGCGCTTCCGAACCCGCGGGCGCTGCGCCGGCCGAGAGGCCGTTGCTCACCAAGGCCGAGGCGAACACGACGGTCGACGCCTATCAGAAGCTCAACAACCAGGCCAACGCCAAACGTTCCGCCTCACTCATGGCGAAGGCGGAGGGCGGCGCCGTCCTTGCGATGGACCAGGCGTACTTCACGCAGATCCCAGCCCTCGACAAGAGCGACGTCGCGGACAATATCGCTCCGTTCGTGTACGTCAACCGCACCTTCTACATCCCGCCCGCTTCCTCGAAGGCCAACTGGTTCCTGGTGCGCACCCAAGGCGCGCACCTCACCCACGGCAAGCCGGGCAAGCTGTGGTCAAAGGACATCAGGTTCCTCGTCTTCAAGCGCTCGGGTGACGGCTGGCGGATGGTCGTCGCCCGCGACTTCGAAGGGTCCGAGGTGGCCAAGGTGCCGCACATCGCGCTCGACAAGGCCGGGCTGATGAAGGTCGCCGACCCCGACACCAAGATCGGTAAGACGGCACCCTCGCAGCTGCCGGAACTAGTCACCGATCTGTGGGTGACAGGCGGCCGCAACACTCCGCTCGCCAACACCTCAGCCCGACGCATCGGCAGATCCTGGTACACCGAGCGGGAAAACAACCTGGACGGGCACGCCTGGGTCGACTTCAAGAAGACCGCCCCCCGCGCCGGGGACGTCTTCGCCGCGAAGACCGCTGACGGCGGCGCGCTCGTGTTGTCCGACAGCGCTGTCGATGAGACCTTCCTCGCCAAGGACCTGCAGTCCTACATCAACCTCGGCGACTCAGACAAGCCGTTCGTCAAGTACAACCCGGACGCGCAGATGTACAAGGTCGTCCGCCACTACGCACAGACTGAGCTCGGACTCATCTCCGCAGCCGGCAAGCCTGCCGTCTATTCCATCGGCACCCAGGTGACCAAGGTGGACGCCACACCAACAGCCGACATCAACTCATGATGGCCGCTCACGTACCGCGGCGGATCCTTGCCGCACCGGTGCTCACAGCGCTGGCGTCGTCCACATCAGAGATGCTCCGGCGCAGGAACTGAGCGATGGCCGGTTCCGCGAAACCGTACGGCTTCGCGGTGGAGGGGTGGCTGGCCTCTCCATACCGGCCATCGTGCGGTATCTGGTCCGCCGGGAGTTCGTCGATCCCATAAACCAGAGGCCGCGGTCTTACGGTATCCCGCCTGCGACGCGGTTCGGCGCGCTGCAGTCAGGACGTCGAGGAGCGGCGGGCGGCCAAGTCCTCGAGGCGGGAGCGTTTCCAGCGCTGCTGACGGGGGCGGCCGCCGCTGCCGCGCCGGTACTCGTATCCGTCGGGCTCCTCGAGGTCGGGCAGGAGCCCGTGCCCCAGCGCGCTGATGAAACTGTCGGCGTTGTTGTATCCGAGGATTCGGGCTGCTTCGGCGGCGCCGACCAGGTCCTCGTTCTCGTCCTGGTCGGCCGGCGGCAGCACACCGCGCTTGCGGGCGACGGCAACGACGGTGGCCCGGCGCCACTTCTTGCGCGCCCGGCCGCGGCTGCCTTCTTCCTTCTCCAGGGCGTCCGGCTCGGGCAGTTCGGGGATGCGCCCCTGGTAGAGGGCGCTGGAGAAGGAAGCCGTGCTGCTGTAGCCGAGGAGGCCGGCGACCTCGGGCGTGCCGAGGAGCTCGTCGGGATCCCCATCCGCCGACACATCAGGCCGCGCCGCCGGAGCGGAGCTGCGCCGGCCCTTGCCGGGGCGGTTGGACACCCAGGTGACGATCGTGCCGCGGCGCCACATCGGGCCGTCGGCGTCCTCGTCGGGCTCGGGGAAGTAGCCGGGCCGGTCGCGGAAGTAGCCGTCGATGGTCGACGTGCGGGTGTAACCCAGAAGCTGGGCCACCTCCCGCTTGGTCAGCAGCTCGTCCTGGTCAGCCTCGAGGACCGCGGCCGGCAGCGCGCGCTTCTTCGGGGCACGCTGCGCGAAGAATGCGGCAACCTCGTCGTGGCGCCAGAACCGCTTGCGGCCCTCGGTGTGCGCGACCGCGGGGAAGCCGCTGTCCGGGGTGTTGCTCCACTCGCTGACCCGGGGCTTGCTCGTGCCGAACTCGGACACGATCTGCGCGGTGTCCACGAGCCGGTCGGCGGAAGACATCGGGTCCCCTTGGAAGAGTCAGCACAGCGGGGCCGGCACTCGGACGAGCGCGACATGTTCGATAATGCCAAAGTGGGCGGTTTGTTGTCCAGCCTGACGGCAAATCCGTCTACAGCACTTCCTCGCCCAGCAGGCACACCCCGCAGCGTGCCGCACGCTCCGCCAGTTCCGTGTAGGCCATGGCGGCCGGCGCGGCGTCCCAGGTCACGAACGCGAGAGCGGAGACCGCCTCGTCGCGCGTCATTCCCTCCTCCCACGCCGCGCCCGCAGCGGCGCACCGCTCGGCGAGTTCGGCGTCGGACAGGCTCGAGGTCTCCCGGCCAACACCGGTCCGGACGTCGGCGACGCCCTCGCACCAGGCCCGGTGGCCCGCAGACAGCAAGTCGCGCAGCGTGCCCGGGTCGCTCACGCTCCGGGCCTGGGCGGCGAGCTCGAGCAGCAGGGCGGTGGGGTTCATCTCCATGGTCATCTCCTCATCCACTGTAGGGGGCGCCTGCCGCGCCGCGGGCATCGGCCGACGCGGCAGGCGGTGGTCATCAGCTGTGAACGGTGCAGCCCTCGCACAGGGCGCGGCCGCCGTGGCGAGCCAGCTCGGGTTCCTTGCGGGGCTCCTTCTGCAGCGCCGCCCGGACCTGCTTCGTGAGAGCGGTGAACTCCGGACCGTCGTCCGTGCAGACGACGCCGGGGTCGGGCGCCCCGCACTGGGCGGCGTGCCGGATCAGGTCGGCGATGCGCCAGTCCGCGCGGAAGCTGCGGAAGCTATCGCCCCGCACCCGCTCGACCTCGGCGTACAGGTCGGCCAGCCGCGGCCGCCGCCCGATGGAAAGCAACACGTCGTGCTTGGAAGCGAAGACACACAGCGAGCAGGAGCAGCGGGAGGTACCGGACCAGTCGCCGGCACCGGGCACGGAGTCGTACGTCCAGGAGTACGGAACCGGCGCGTCGGCGTGCCACTCCTTGACGGCGGCGGTGGACCAGTCCTTGACGGGCAGCCACTCGTCCACCACTCGCGCCCCGTTGACCTGCACCGTACGGAAGGCCGGGCGCTTCTTGCGGTCGGGGCCCTCATCGCTGCGCAAGCCCATGACCTTTAAGATCCGCACCGGTCGGCCGAGCTCGCGCTTGAGGCGGTCGACGAACGGCGTCCAGGCGGCGGAGACCACGCTCTCCTTGGCGCTCTTGCGGCAGTACGGGCTGCCCATCCGCGGGAACCGCCCGTACGCCACGATCTCGGTGAGCAGACTGTGCGGCATCCGGGTCCCGTCCGGGCCCGGCATCGTGCGGGTACCTCCAGGTGCCGGCCGGCGGGCACCCCGAACGCAGCGCTCTGCAGGGCAGCGAGCTCGGACACCCCCGGGTAGCGGATGCCGTCGAACACGACGGACGGCCACTCCAGGACCCCCAGGCTGGAGTGGTACGAGATCACCCGGTCGGCCACGCCGGCGGTGCGGGCGGCTTCCATGAACACGGCCATCATGACCGCGCTGTCTTTCCCGCCGGACAGCTGGGGCGCGAGCAGATCGTAGGAGGTCAGATCGGGCGTGATGGGCGGGCGGCTGCTGGGGCGCGAAGGCATGTCAACTCCAGTGAGACGAGCAGCGGACGGGGAACTCAGGGCGGACGGTGCCGCGGGTGTGCAGGGGGGCGATGGTTCGGGGTCGGGCTGGACCGGGAGCGTCACGGCGTTTCACCGCCGGTGGCCTCCTCCGGCAGACCGGTGCTGGCGAAGAGGGACATCTGCCCGTCCGGCGCGGGTGCGGGCACGGACGTCGAGCAGCGGGTCTCCGACCGCCGGGCGGACGGCTGTACCTCGGGGGCGTGAACGGCGGCCTCCTCGGCTTCGCCGTCGGGCGCGTGCGTGCAGGGGCAGATCCAGCGACAGGGCCGCTGGCCGGGGCCGTAGCGGATCACGGCGACGACGAAGCCGCGCCGGTCGGTGATGGTGCCGGCGGCGTCGTCGACGCGGGGGCCGTTGCGGCTGATGCACTGGTCGTGGTGTCCGGTGCGGCAGGGGTGGCAGGTGCCGGCCTCGCACGAGCACCACCGGTGGAAGCCGTGAGGGTAGGCGTCGTCGATCTTGCGCAGTGCCTTGGTCCAGGCGTTCGTGCGGACCCAGGCGCCTTCCTCCTTGGCCATGGGGGAGGCCACGGTGGAGGGGACGGGGTCGAGGATGCCCATGATCGATGCGCCCACGTAGCGCAGCCAGGTCGTCGTCATGCGTCGTCTCCGAACAGGGTTGGGGTGGTGTGGAGTTCCTTCATCCAGGCGAGGAGGCGGGGGAGGTTGGTGTCGGGGCCGAAGGCGAGATAGGTGCCGTCGGCGCTGGTGCAGCCGAAGGCCTGTGCGATGCGCAGCCGCCGGCGGGAGTTGACGCGGCCCATGTGGACGGCCAGGCCCCGCTCGCGGGCCTCAAGCGCGAGGCGGTGGGCGGCCGGTGAGGTCTTCCACTCGGTGGAGCCCGCGAGGAACAGCACGTCGATCAAGTCCCAGGGGATGAGGCCGTGTTCGCTGCCGTCCTGGGCGGCGAAGGCCGCCGGGATGCCCAGGGAGCGGATCGGCTCAAGCCAGGGCAGCGACTCGGGCAGGGTCGCCGCGGCGTCCATCGGGACGTCGGGGGCGACGGCCCACAGGCAGCGGTCCGGGCCGTAGCGGTCGAGGGTCGCCTTGAGCCAGGTGAACCAGGCCTCGGCGCCGGGCCAGCCCTTGCCGAACTTGCCATTGTCGCAGGCGTACAGGCAGCCGGGCGGGATCACGTTGCCCTGGGCCGGGGTCGTCATGCAGGCCAGCAGTCCGGCCCGCATGGCGGCCCGTGCGTCATCCCCGGACGGCGTGGCCAGGTACAGCACGGCGCAGAAGGCGAGACGGATCGGGGAGTAATGCCAGGTGAGCGCACACGACAGGTCCTTCCGGGAGAGGGGCGGGATGGTCAGGCGAGAGGGAGCTGTGCGGTGGAGCCGGAGATCAGGGCGTTCCACGCCGGCTCGAAGTTCGGGTCCTGTTTGTTGATCACGCGGGCCGGGGCGGTCGCGAAGAGTTCCTCGGCCATCGGCCATGCCTTCGTGCGGGGGCGGGTCCAGGAACGGGCGCGCCCGTACTGCGGGTCGCGTTCGACGGCGATGCCGTGACGTCCGCCCACGGTGACCAGCCGCTGTGCCAGCTGCTCGGGGCGTCCGATGTCGACGCGCTCGGTGGATCGCTTCACTGGGCGCCGTTCGCCGGCGTCAGACAGGAGGAACAGGCGGCGCACGTGGTACAGCGCCCACGGCATGTCGAGCTCACGCTCGAAGGCCTCCAGGCAGGCCCGGTCCCGCGGCTGGGAGGGGTCGAACATCTCCAGGAGGGTCTTGCGGCCGTAGAGCTTCGCGTTCGGGTTGAGGCTCATCGCCGTGTACTCCAAGCGCAGCACCTCGCCCGCGATGTCCGGGTGCGTGCGCATGCGCTCAAGGTGGGCGGGCAGGGCGCCCATGGAGACGGGGAAGCAGCAGAACGTGCAGTAGCTCTTGGGCCAGTGCACCTTGAACCGCCTCAGGAGGTAGTCCTCCACCTGCTGGCGGCCCCAGCCCCACTCGATGAGCGGATACACCCCGGTCCGGCCGGAGAGCTTCGAGGCGGTCTCGTCACGGAGGCAGCGCCCGGCTTCATCGGCGTTGAAGCCCATAACTTGGCGGAACGGGCGGTGACCGCCGAAGACGCGGGCGAGCCACCAGTCACCGACGTCGCCCTTCGCCCACAGACTGCACTTGCGGGTGCCGGCCTGCTGGGGCACCGTGCCGACGGACTCCAGGTCGTCCCACAGCGTCCACGGTCCCCGGGTGAAGAGCTGCTCGGGGTGGCGGGAGTCGTCCAGGACCGTGAAGCCGTCGGACTTCAGGTGCCCGTTGCGGGCCAGCTGGACGAGGCGTACACCGTGCTCGCGCAGCAGCGGGAGCATGAACTCCTCGACCAGGAGCCGGGTTTCGGGCCACTCGCTGCCGGTGGCCATGTACAGGACGGCGGTGCGCTCCAGATCGATGCCGTGGGCGTCGGGGTCGGTGAGCATCCGCGCGAGGTAGGCGGTGGAGTCGGCTCCCAGGCCCCAGTTGATGACGGTGTCCAGGTCGTCGGCGCTGCTCAGGCCGGGCAGCGACAGCGTGTACGCGGTGCGAGGCATGGCCTCCGTCACTCCTTCCGGGCCCGTGCCCGGCCGAACGGCCGGGCACGGCAGGGCGGTTGGGCAGGTCAGCGCAGGGCGGCGAGCGCGTGCGCGGGATCGGGGACCAGGACGGCGCGCTGCTCGGCGAGCAGACGGACGTTGCCGTCGGCGCGCACGTCGCCGGTCGGGGGCGGGACGAGCACGGGCCGGTTCAGGCCGGCGGCGACCTCGGCGGTGTGCATCGCAGCCTCGGAGTGGTCCAGGGCCTCGACGAGGACCACTGCCCGCACGAGCGCGGCGAGCAGGGCGGCGCTGGCCCGGAGCGTTGCTCCGCTGGCCGGGGTGCCGGGCGGGAACAGGCTGGCCACCGCGCCGCCGCTGGCGGGGATGGAGCTCAGCAGCTGGGCGTGGTCGTGCGGGTGGGCGCGGTCCAGGCCGCGGGGCAGGACGGCGAGCGTCGCGCGCCCGGACTGGGCGGCGGCCCGGTGGGCGGTGGCGTCGACGCCGTAGGCGAGGGTGGCGGTGACCGTGTGCCCGGCCTCGGCGACGGCGGTGGCGAAGGCCTTCGCGCGCGTGAGGGCCTCGGCGGTGGCGGCCCGGTTGCCGGTCACGGCCACTGCCCGGGCGGTCAGCCGAGACAGCTGCTCGTGACCGCGCACCCACAGACCGAGCGGGCAGTCGGGGCCGAGGTCGGCCAGGGCGGCGGGCCACGCGTCATCCGACGGGATGACGAACTGGCACCTCAGCTGGGCGCTGGCGAGTTCCTCGCGCGGCTTGTACTGGGCCAGGCGGCCGCTGGCGTCGTGGTCGACGCCGTACTGCCAGATCTCCTTGGCGGGGTGATGGGCGAGATGGGCAGCGACCTGGTGGGGGGAGAAGTGCGCGGCGAGCGCGGCGCGGGCGGCGCGCTCGGCGGGATCAAGTGGTGGGGCGGCCGGTGCGGCTGGGCGCGGTCACCGCGTCCCAGGAGCGGCGCGGCGGCGACTGCCACCAGTCGGCCGGTGCGGCGGCGGGAGTTGCGGCCTGGCGGCCTTCGGCGCGGGGCGCGGGCTCGGGGGCCGCGGCAGCACACGGTGCCGGGGCGGGCGCACGTCCGGCGAGGACGGCGGGCAGGGTGTCGTCGATGTAGGCGACGTGGTGGGCGAGGTCCACGCCGACCTGGGCCGAGTCGAGGTGGAGGCCCGCGCGCAGGGCCAGGTTCCCGGTGGCGATCACGTGCACGGCGTCGGTGAGGCACTCGGCAGCGTGCCGGGCGAGCGGCCCGGTGACGGTGCAGATGACCGGGACCGGCTCGCCGTCGCGCCACTGCCCGCGGGCGCGGTCGTACTCGCGCGGGACCTGCATCACGGTGAACCGGGCGGCGGGCGTGCCGCGTTCGGTGTGGCGCAGCTGCACGGTCCCGTATACGCGGCCGCGGATGACGGCGGTGGTCTCTCCGCTCATGGAGGTACTCCTCGATGCGACGAACGGTCTGGCGGTGCCCGGGAGCCATCCGGTCAAGTTCCATAATACCTATATTGCGATGGAGTGTCATCCCCTTTTTCCTCGACAGGGAGGCACCCGCCCCATAGAGGCCGGCCGGGGCCTACTTGCGTTCCGCCTCAACCCCTGCGGCAGGCTGGGGGGTTCGGCAGGGCCCGGGCCCCTCACAGCAGGTCGCGGCAGCCGGGTTGTCCCACTGGCAGGCTGGGCAGCGCCAGAGGAGGCCGGCGGCGAGAGCCGCGGCGAGGATGGGCTCCTTCTGTATCCGTACGGCGTCGGCCGCGCTCAGCAGCGCGTCCAGCAGCGGCGGCCTGGGTGCTCCTTCGGCGTTGCTGTCATCGAGCACGATCGTGTCCTCGACCTTGACCCTCAGCGGCACCGTGTCATCGGGCCTCACGAGATGGTCCGGGGCGCTGTCGAGGTGGACGGACACCCGGACGGCGCCGACCTGGGGGTCGAGGTAGGCGAAGACCAGGACGCCGTCGACCTCCAGATAGGGCAGGCCGCCGTGAATTCCGGCGTGGAAGACGGCGCCACGGTTGGCGCGCTCACAGTCGACGGCGTCGGGGAACTGGAAGGCGAGCGGCACGATCCGTGGGCGGCCCCTGCCTCTGACGGTCTCGGCGTACAGCGAGTAGCCCTGGTCCGGGAGGTTGTCGCGGCCGGGCGTCGCTGACGCGCTGGGCGTGCCAGGCGGTCTCCGGGTCGTCGGGAACGGGCGGCAGGGTCACGGGGTACGCGGTGGGCATGCAACTCCCCTTCGGGGTCACGCAGATGGGGGCGGCGTACCGGGCTAGGCCCGGGACGTACGGGCTAGGGCTGCTCCAGTCCCAGGGCGGTGCGCAGTAGGTCGAGCAGGGCGGCGTGGTCGGCGGGCAGGACGGCCTCACGCAGGACGCGCGTGCGCAGGATGGGCACGTCCAGGCTGATCCCGACCGGGATGTCGGGCGAGTCCGGGCGGAACACCAGCTGGTAGTGCCGGGCAGCGATCAACCATGCCTCGTACCGGTCGGCGGGCCGTCCGCTGCGGGCGGTGTGCCCCTCGTCCGGCGTCAGCTCGGGGCACCGGCACGACGGGTCGGCGCAGGGACGGGACGCGGGATGGGAGGCGAGCACCGGGCGGGAGCGGTAGTGGGCGGCGGTGCCGTTGAGCATCGGACAGTTCGCCGCGGTGTACGGCTGGCACTCCGGGTGGAGCGCAGGTTCGGGGGAGTAGCCCTGCTGCTCGTCGGCAGGTCGGACGATGACGAAGAACTGCTCTTCAAGGGGCTGGGAGCAGATCTGGCACAGGCGCTGGAGGAAGGCGCGCCGGGCACGGTCGGCGTCGAGGCTGCCGAATACGGCGTGCCCGTTGTGGATCAGGGAGACCCACGGCACGACCAGCCCGCCGGCCAGCGGCCGGGCGAGGCAGCGCACGGGGATCGCGCGGCTCATGGAAGTCACGCTCCTTTCACGGGAGTTGCGGGCAAGGACGGCATGCCAGGGCCGGGGCCGGGGGCAGCGCTCGGCGCGCTGCGGGCGCCCAGCTGCGACGGAACGGTCACGCTCCAGCCGCAGGAACAGCGCGCCACGGTCGCGCCGTCGTACACCTGACCGCCCTTGCGCTCGCGGCCCCCTCCGATCTGGCCCCGGTCGGACGGCCGGTACCAGCCGGACGGCTCCCCGGTGCTGGTCAGGTGACGGGCCTCGGGAGCGCACAGCAGCCGCAGGCCTGCGTCCGCCACGGCGGCCACCCTGAAGTGATCCCACTCGGAGCCCTCCAGCCGACCGGCGAGCTGCGTTCCGGTGGCGCTGCGCAGCTCGATCCGGCCGTCCGGCCACGCGCGCGCGGACGCGCCGGGCACGCTCCAGCCGACCGAGCCGTCGGACTTCCGGGGGATGCCGTTGCGGTGATCCGGCGTCATCCGTGCAAGCAGCCGGACCGAGACCATGGAGGCGGACGGGCGGCGGTGGTCAGCTGTCTCGGGCGCGGCCTCGGCGATGGCGGCCAGCCAGGCCGGCGCGAGCGGGTACGCCTGCGGGTGCAGCGTCAGCAGGGCGGCGCGGTCGCGGCCGTTGCCGGAGCACACGGCGGCCCGGACGAAGTCCGAGAAGCGGGCGTACCGGCGCACGGATACCGGACCGCGCCCGGTGGCGAACCATGTCTGCTGACGGTCGGCGAGCGCTGACAGGTCCGCTGTCTCCAGTGGGGCGGCTGAGGGGGACACGGCGGAAGTCCTCTCGGGAGCAGGGCCGTTGGGCTGTCTTCGGTGTGGTGGGCCGGGCGGGGTCAGTTCTGGACGGGGCCCTTGGCCTGGCTCTCGGCGCGCCACTGCGTCAGCTGACGGACGCATGCCGCGCTGTCGGCGAGACACTCGTGCGCCGTGTCGGGGGAGGGGTGGCGGAGCACGTCGGTCGCGTCCCCGTCCGGGTCGTGCAGGTGGGCGGTCCACCCCGCGCTGCCCTTGCCGGTGCCGTGGATCTCCTCCGGGTGGTTGGCGGAGCCCTGGTCGTCGATGCGGATCGTCCAGTCGCCGACCAGGGGGACGACGACGGCGGTGCGGTTGCCTCCGGTGCTGGTGAGACTGCACCCCTGGAAGGTGGCCAGTTCGAGGGCGCGGATGAGGATCTCGTCCGCGCCACAGGGGATGTCGCGGGCGGCCGCCGGTCCGGTATCGAGGCGCTCGCGCAGGGCGGTGACCACGTCCAGGGCGGTTGCCGTTCCGGCCGGTGCCTCGGTGAAGCGGGCGTGCAGCTCGGCGAGGACGGCGGTGGCGGTCGGTGCGCCGGGCAGGTGGTCGACGATGTTGGTGTGGAGGAGAAAGAGCCTTTCCGCCCAGTGCCGGGCGGGGCGCTCGGGGGTGCGGTCGCTGAACTCCTGGCAGGTCAGGTCGTAGGCGCCGGTGATCCCGTCGCGGGTGAGGGTGCGCAGGGTGCGCGTGGCGGCGACCAGGCGTGCGGGGTCGGCGAGCGGGAAGAGGCTGCGCGCGTCGGTGCCGTGGGCCTCCCACAGGACTGCGTCCCACAACGCGGCCAGCGCTACGGCGCGTTCGGCCTGATGGGCGAGACGAGCCAGGCGCCGCGGGTCGCGCTGCGTGCCCTGGGTGAGGGCGGCTCCGGCCTGCTGCTGGAGCGTGAAGGCGTGCTGAGCGTGCGAGGTGAGCAGCGCGGCGGCATGGTGCAGATCCACAGAGATCCCCTCCGAATGGCTAACGAGTTCCGTAATACCTATTAAAGAGGGCGGGGCAACTGCGTTTCTCCGCGTTGCCCCACCCTGAAACCGCAGATCAGGGCCTGGGCGGTGGAGCGCTGAAGGTCACCTGGATGCCGTCCAGTTGGACGGCCACGGTCCGGCCCGGGCCGTTCAGGAGCCTCGCGTAGGCCCTCAGCTCCCTGTCGTAGCGCTCGACCTCGCGCTCCGGCGCCTCGAAGCGGGCTCCGGGCCGGATCGCCCCCCAGGGCTCCAGCAGCCGCGCCACGCGCACCGCGCTGGGCTGCGGCCCGGGGTAGATGAAGAATCCGGGCGTCTGTGTGTAGTCGACGTCGACCAGGCCGTACGGCATGTGCCCGGCCATGGCCAACTCGACGGCCAGGGCGCGGACTTGCTCCACCTCGATCAGGTCGTCCGACAGGCCGGGCAGATCAGGCGACGGGGTCGCGGCGCGCCGGGCGGCCTCGTCCTCGCTGTTCGCGCTCTCGGCGATCCGCTGGGCCCACTGGGCGTCGTCGTAGGTGCGCACGACTGCCCCGGTGAACTGGTCCACGAGATCCCACCCGTCGCACGCGGAGGCTGGCGCGACGTGAAACCGTGCGTCGGGCTGCTCGGCGGGCGGATCGGAGAAGAACACGTGCGCGCTGCCGTGCGGCTCCGTCGTCGCTAGTCCGGCACGGCGCAGGAGGTCGGCGAGGAACGGGGCGACGGCGCGGGACTCCCCGGAGGGTGTGTGCCACCAGGCGATGTGGCACGTCCGGTCCAGGCCGAGCGGGTGGGGGACGGGCAGGTCGGAGACGGCCCACCGCTGTTCGGGGTGGGTGGGGAGGGCGGACAGGGCGGTCCGGGCGCGCTTGACGGTGGCTGACAGCCGCGAAGCAACGGCGGTCTGCTGCGGCATGAGGCGTCGACGGATGTGGTCGGCGGTGTGCCGGGCGGTGGCCTTGTCTTGGTTCTCGCTGGGGCGCGGGCGGGGCAGGGCGGTCACCGTGATGGGCTCGATCGCCAGGTTCTGCGCGGTGGCTTCCTCGGGCAGAACCGCGGTGATGGTGATCCGGGTCCGGGGGCGGTTGGGGACGAGTTCGAGGGTGCGGCCGTCGGCGAAGATGATCCGTACCCGGTCCGGGGTGCCGTCCTGCTCGGTGCGGTGCGCGCCGAGCTGCTCGGCGACGTCGCGGGCGAGGATCTCCAGACCGGCGGGGGTGGACAGGTCCATCACGGGCTCTCCTTCCGCCTGCGGCGCGAGGGCTGGTCATCGGGGCGGTCGGCGTGGCGCTGGGCGTCTGCGCGGTAGTCGTCGGCGGTGTATCCGGTGTCGCACCAGGGGCGGCAGAGCTGCCCGGGCGCGGCCCCACAGGTCTCGCACTTCTCGCCGAAGTCCTCGGGGCTGAACGGCGGCAGGCTCACGGGGCGGTCTTGATCTGCTCGGCCACCTTGCGGGCGGACAGGACCGGGGTGGTCCTCGCCAGTTCGCCACAGCTGGCCTCCCAGATCTGCGCCGCATTCGACGTGGAGATCTGGAAGTTGGTGGCCGGACTGATCCGCCACGTGCGGCCGTGCGGGTCGGTCACGGTGTAGGTGAGGTACTGCGGGGCGTCCTGGCGGCCGTTGTCGCTCCAGGTGAGGCCGGCGGCCGTGAGAGCGCGGCCGAGCTCGGAGCAGCGCTCCGGGGTGGCGTGGTCGAAAGATGCCACGGGGTGTCTCCTCGCTCACACTCGATCTGACATGTTCCATAATACGTAATTGATGGGGTGGGGCAACTGGATTTCCTGGGGCTGCCCCACCCCTCCGGTGCCGGTGCGCCTACGGGCGCGTAAGCATGTTGGTCCTGGGCGGCAGGGCGGTGAATGCCTGATTGTCGCGGTAGTCGGACACCTTCACGTAGCCACCCGGCATCGTGTCCAGCCGCAGCTGGTCGGGCCCCCAGTTCTCGATCACCTCCTGGGGAAGGTTCTCGACGTCGTCCGCCTCAACCTGGCTGGCCCACCCGGTCAGTTCGACGCCGAACAGCCGCCGCGACTCCAGCAGGACGGGGAACAACTGCCCGACGTCGTCGACCAGGGCAACGGCGCGGGCCTCGTGCGGGCCGGGGCACTCAGCGAAGGTGGGAGCGTCCGGGCGGGTGCGCTCGCCCAAGGTCATCAGCCAGCGCATGATCACACCTTCTCCTTGGTCCCGGGGTACGCCTCGGCTCCCCTGCGGCGGGTGTGAGGTTCGGGGAAGCCGTCACTGAGATGTTCGGGTTCGCGTGTCACTGGTGAGAAGCTGCCTTTGCGCTGATCAGCAGCTATCTGCCGAGCCGATCACGATGGCAGTGGTCCGAATCATGTGGTGACGTAAAGCCGTATCGTCCGGTGTCACCTTCACCGAACCTCCTTCGTGGCGAGCCTGCCATGGTCCGTCCTTTCGAGCCCACCGGTGGTGCAATGACCAATGCCTATGCGGTCCCGAGTGCCGTGCCGTCAGCACGCTTCCCGCGAGATCGGCAGGATGCCCGATACCCGACCACCAGCCTCCGGCTACACCGGAGTACTCAAGGCTGACCGTCCGTGATCCGCTTTCGGTGCTACGGGCGGTGAGAATGGACTGATGCGATACGCGTGGCGACGGTCGTTGCGACCCCTGCAGGCCGAGAGCAGTGCCCGGACCGATGCCTTCGATGGCGGGTGGGATGTCGGCAGTCCGGTGCGGCTGGACGAGATGCGGGATGTGCCGGTCGTTGTGGTGTTGGGGGAGCGCGGTGCGGGCAAGTCCGTGGCTCTGGAACAGGAGCACGGCCTGCTCAGGGACCAGGGTGCAGAGGCGGCGCCTTGGCTGCATCTGGGCCGGGACGTCGCCGATACGGCCTCGGCGGGCAGCACACTGCAGCAGCACCTGCATGGGCAAGGAGACGGGCCGCGGTATGTGCTACTGGACGGGCTGGATGAGGGCCTGAGCGACATCCCTGGTCTCGACAGAGTCCTCCTGCTGCAACTGCGGGCGTTGTCGGAGCCACAGCGCGAAAGGCTGCGCTTGCGGATCACCTGCCGTACCACCCGATGGCCCGAGGCGCTGGAAAGCGGGTTGCGGGGGCTGTGGCCGGATGCGGACCAGGTGACGTTGATGACGCTGGAGCCTCTGACTCGGCACGACGTGGAGAGCGCGGCCTGGCAGCGCGGCCTGGACGGGGCAGCGTTCGCCGAGGAGGTGAGCGGCCGGGGCCTTGCGGCCCTGGCAGAGCAGCCTGTCACGCTGATCCCGCTGCTGGATGCTCAGGCCGAAGGAGAAGCTCTCCCCAAGACGGTGGCCGAGGCCTACAACCAGGCCTGCCGCAGGCTGTGCACGGAGAGCTGGCCGCAGGGGTTTGTACAGCGCCAGGAACGGCCAGCGGTGGATCACCTGCTGGAAGTGGCCCGCTGGGCGGCAGCCGCTCTGCAGTTCAGCCGCGTCCCGGCCCTCGCCGACCGGGAGCCGGCGCGAGAGGGCGAACTACATCTCGACAGCCTTGTCGACCCCGCCCTTCCCGGACTCGTTCCGCAACTGGAGTGCCGCCGCCATGAACTGCTGCACCTGACCGAGTCCTCCTTGCTGACACCGGTGGGGCAGCGGCGCTGGGTGTTTGCCCACCGCAGCTACCAGGAACACCTGGCGGCGCAGTACCTGCGTGAGCACATCGCCCCGGCGGTGCGAAGCGAGCTTTTGTGGGCAGGCAGCGGCTCAGCGCGCCACATCGTGCCAGAGCAGGAGGAGATCGCCGCCCGCCTCGCGGCCGACGACCTGGAGCTATTCGAGGATCTACTCGTCCACGACCCGCGGGTCCTTCTCCTGGCCGACCTGCCCTCGCTGTCGGCCGACTACCGGCAGCAGGCCGCCCAGGCACTCCTGGATGAAGCCCCCGACGAGGGCTTCGACCGCATCGACTTCGCACTCCTCAAACGGCTGACCCACCCCTCTCTGTTCGCACAGCTGACCCCGTTCCTGGTCCGCGACGCCGACCCGGATCAGACGTACTTGGCTTTGTGGATCGCTGCACAGTGCCAGCCAGCCCAACTAACGCCCGCGCTACTGTCCTTCGCGGAGGACATCACGCTGCCGACGCGGCTTCGCTCCTTCGCTCTGCACGCGATCGCCGAGGGAACCGTGCACGGCGACGAGGTCGTCGCCAGAATGCGCGCCCTGGCCGCGGACGCGAAGACCGGCGTTGCCGAAGCAGCGCTGGACCATCTGTGGCCGCAGCACCTGCCACTGACCGAGTACTTCGACCTGCTCCCTGCCCAACGGTCGTTCACCTACCGGCCGGAGCTGGAGAAGGCCATGGACCTGATTTCGGCAGAGCATGCCGACGAGGCTCTGGCCTGGTGCCGCACAGCCCTTGAGGACCAAACCCCCAAGTCCCTGATCGCCACTGCACTGCTGGCGAGGTGCATCCACATCATCAGCCACCCTGGCCTCGGCAGCCCGGTGTCCCGCGAGGAGCAGGCCGGCCGGGCGCTCGTCGCCCTGGCGGCCTACCCGGAGCTGTCCCACACCAGCGACGCACGCACCCCACTCGAATACCTGCACGACTCCTTGAATGCCGTGCCCGTTCTGCGCCGCCGTCTTGCCGACTACGTCCTGCGCCACAGCAGCCAGGAGCATGTACTGGAACTCACCTTCACCACCCCGGAGGTGGGGCTGTTCCCGGACGAAGACCTGCTGTACTGGGCCGAGCGCTGGCCGGACCTGCCACAAGAGATGCGGCGTACGGCGCAGCCGCTCTTCAGCCGCAGACAGCGGCCGGATGACGCGCGGCTGCACGAGGCCATCGAACAGGCCCGGCAGGCCGATAACGAACTTAGGAACGCCACCGCCTGGTGGGACGCTCCGCCCCCCGAGTGGCAGCTCCGTAGGCAGAAGGGCGAGCAAGAGCAGCGGCGCCGCAACACCTTCGACGAGGACCAGTTCACCGCAGCGCTGGAGGCGGTCCACACTGCCGCCCCGGACCAGGTCCGCGCTGCCTGGCGCACGGTCCTCGGCCACATCTACCGCACCCACGACGGTCGGCCCTCCGACGGATCCTTCCACCTCACCGCAGTGGCCGCAGCACCGTCATGCCCGCCCATGGACAGCGCTCTGCACGCGAAGCTGTTCCACGCCGCCCTGCACGTCCTGGCCACCGCCCCCGCATGGAAGCCGCACGACGTCTCAGCCTGGGGCACCGAATGGACCGACGTACCAGAGTTGACCGCGGCAGGATTCGTGTCGGCCGACGCATGGCAAGCCACAGCGCCCGCAACAGACATCGAGCGGTGGACCGGGTGGGCGCTCGCGCTGGCCACGATGACACCCCCCGCGCAGGAGGCGGACCTGCACCACAGCCTCTTCAAGCGGTGCGCTCGCCACGCCGGCCACGCGTTCGAGGCCGCGCTTGCGACATGCCTGGACCGCCTCGAGTCCTACCGGCTCACCGACCTGGTCCGGTTCCTGCACACACTGGACGCGATGGACGCCCTCGCCGTCGTGCGGGCCTGGGCTGCTGCATGCGACCGCAGTGACGCAGCCTGGGCTGCCGTGACGGTCACCCTGTCCGGCCTCGGCGACACCTCTGCCCTCGCCCAGGTCAAAGACACCGTGGCAGCTGGCCCGCCCCATGAAGGGGCAGAACCAGACCCAGGGCGCTGGATCACCGCGGCCTGCACTCTCATGTCCTACCCCGACCTGCCGGAAAGCTGGCCGCCCATCCGTCAGGCGTTCGAGGATCCCGACCTGTGCAGGGCCGTGATCGACCGTATGATCATCGGCGGCTCCGATCGCTGGCCCGCAGGCGTGGCAGAACTCGACGTAGACGATCTTGTCGACCTCTACACACGCCTGTGCGAACGGGAGGAACTTCACCGGCCCCGGACCGAGCACGAGCCCGGTGTCGCCTACAGGATCACCCGGGAAGACACCCTCCACGACCTCGCCGACGCCCTGCCCCAGCTGATCGCCAGCAAAGGCACACCGCAAGCGGCCGACCACCTCGGCCAACTGGCCGCCTCCACATCCCGCCACACGTCCTGGCTGCGGCGCCTGGCCCGCCGCACCGCCCGCCAGGCGGCCCAGCAGCAGAGCCGGCCGCTGCCCGCGCACCAGTTGAAGAAACTGGCGGCCGACCACAGCCTGCGCGTGATCACCGACGAAGCCCAACTCCTGGACGTTGTCATGGAGGCCGTCGACCGAGTCCAGGAAACACTCTCGGGCCCCAACGGGATGGCCATCCTGCTGTGGAACCGCGCCGCCGCAGCCGATTACAACGCGATGTGGCCGACATGGGAAGAAGACTTCAGCGACCTCGTCATGGGCCTGCTCAAGATCCACCTCGGCGGAAGGCGCATCATCCTCAATCGCGAGGTCCAAGTCGACCGCCCAGGCGCCGGAGGAGGCCGCACAGACATTCACATCCAGGCGGCCGACCCCTCCCACGACACCGAGCCATTCACCGTGGTCATCGAAGCAAAAGGCTGCTGGAACCGAAGCCTACCCACAGCGCTCGCCGAGCAGTTGGTCGCCCGCTACCTGCGCCGCCCCCGCACCGCTGGCATCTTCCTCGTCGGCCTCTTCGACTGCGACCAGTGGCACTCCGAGCGGCGGCAGCACTGCTCGCCAGGCCACACCCCGCAGCAGATCGAGCACGAGCAGCAGGAACTGGCCGCACAGCAAGATGCCCTGGTCCGCGCACGGGTCCTCGACTGCCGGCCTCCCGGAGCCCAGACCGACTGACCCCCTTCGTCCGCCCCAACCGAGGCAGGACCAGACTGGCGCCCCCTTTGGAGTGGCGGCTGCCGGAATCCGCCTGCGCAGAGGCGTCCGGACCACTGTCCGGGTCCGCGGTGCGATGCCGTGCTCCGGGTCTGTCCAGTGTGTGGCGCGCTGGGGCCCCGATGGCGCGGCAGGTGAGGAAGAGGGGGCGGCTCACGCTCGGGGGCCTGGGCATGGCCCGGCCGCCGTGGCCGGATTGCACGTCCACACAGCCCCGGCGGCCCTCCTATGGTGTGGACCTTGGATTCCTCACCGGGGGTGGCGATGGCGAGCCGTTACTACAGCAACGCTGTGATCATGGCGCTGATGGATCTGTCCCGCGGGTACTGCTACTGGCCTGACCCTCCGTGCCCCACACCGGTGATCCGTGAGGTCAACGGGGTGCCGATGACGAATGTGCAGATCGCCCACATCCGCGCATTCGAAGCCAATGGGCCCCGGGCCGATCCGACCTGGCCGGGAGACGTGAACAGCTTCGCCAACCTGCTGCTGCTCTGCGAGCCTCACCACAAGCTGATCGACGGGAAGTACCGCGACCGCTACACGGTGGAGGAGCTGGAGAGCTGGAAGCAGCGCCGGGAGGGCGAAAGCCTCCAGCGGTTCAAGGACACCCGCGTCCTGAGTGAGGAGGCGCTGTCCGACGCGATCGCGAAGGCGCAGGCTGACCTCCTTGACCAAGTGGGGCCAGCCCTGGAGGAGTTCCGGCGGTTCGCGCCCCAGATGGCCGAGTTGCTCGGCATGCTCACCACGTCACTGGCTGACCCTCGAGTGCACGGGTTCGGTCTCTCGCCCGACACCGTTGAGCTGCTGAACACAGCCGCCTTCCGGCTTCGGGAACTTCCGGACACCGCCCCGACGCTCGCCCACGCCGCACGGGACCTCGTCGCCGCGCTGGAAAAGGCCCCGCAGGTTGAGCGCGCGACGGCTGCCCTCAAGATTCAGATTGACCGTCTTGAAGATCTCGGAGGTCGTCGTCGGTAAGCCTTCTGCTCGCTCGTGACCTGCGTGGTGCTGACCTGCTGGCCGGTGACAAAGGCTGGTCGCCGACGTTCGGGACCACGCGGTCTATAGAGGAAGCCCAATATCGCGGGCGGCGTTCTGAAGCATTTTCTCGCGCTTCTTGGCGTAACCGAATGGGTGTTCGTAGTACGTGAGGCATTCGAGCCGACCTGCTCTGAGGACTGGCTGGGCCCATCGCGGCATCATATGCAGTGCGCACTGCCCGTGAAAGTCGTAGCCTACGCCTCCATGTGTCTTGAGCAAGTCGCCGACTACGGATACGTCGCAAGTTCGTGTGTTGGAGAGTGCGCGTAGACCAAGGCCGGTGACCGTTGCGGTCGTCAAGATCGCGGCAATTGCGGGGTCGGCGATCTGTAGCAGGCCAGCGATAACCTCTGGGCTGGGGTGCATCCGCAGGCCGTCCGGGCGTGACGGAGAATACTGGATCGTGTCGGCGCCTGGACACAACGGCTCATCCATGCGGCCACTTAGCACTGTGTGTCCTGGAAGGGCGTCGGAGAATACAGGCTCTGGCAAAGGTCGGCTTACCGCTGTCATCTTCAGTGATGTTCCACTCTCTGTCGGACAGAGAGGTTGTGGCGTATTCAGCAAGGCCGCCCGCGCTGCGGACCGGGCCCTGATCACCCGGTGTGGCACGCGGGCCAGATGTGGGGTGCCGGTCCAAGGCCGGTGCCACAGCGCGGTAAGACGCAAGTTCGCGGATTGGCGCAGCGCGAGCAGGACTTCCCAGACTCGGTCCCACCGACTGTTGTGGGCGCGACAGAAGATGACATGCCTGATCCCCAATGCGGTGATCCAAATAAAAACCTGTCCCCTCAGCGTGTCAGCGGCCTCGGTATTGGATCTCCAATACGGATTCTTGCCCAGTTGGGTAAGCATCTCTTGAAAGAGCATGCGTGAGGGATACCGCGAGGGCGCAAGGTGAACGGTTATCCGCCCCTCTTCTGGAGCATGGGCCAGCAGAGCCGCACGCATGAGCGCGGGGTCGTCCACGGGGTCGACGATGACCTGGACCGGTGGAGGACCAGGGGGCGTAGGTGTCCCATATGGCATCGACGGCTGTAGGCAGGGCCACGGGCTACGGATAGCCATGGGCGTTCCCGCTTCCCTGTTGGCGAGTTCGGTGCATGTACGTGCAGAGCGGCACTCCATACAGAGCAGTACAGGCTACGGGGAAGAACTCCGGAAGGGCGCCCTTGGGGGGGCCGGGCCTGCACCGGCCTGGCCATATCGCCAGCATCAAGTAGCGCATGTTCTCGCTGAGTGAAGGCGAAACGGCCCAGAGCCCACTCGTTCCAGTGACAGCCTCCTCCGATTCGGTCACGCCGCATTTAGCCTCAATCCACGCTGTGCGGCACCCGACCGTGCCGCCTCTGTTACCTCTGCCGGGGGAGGCTGTACTTGAGCGCTGCGCCGCTATTCACTTGCTGGTCTTACAGGTTCTGCCGACGGTGATCACCGTGGACGATGAGTCGGAGACGGGTCTGGAACGGCCCCGCGACGAGCTGAGGCCTGCTGCCGTCCGTCAGATGCTCAGGCTGCGGGAGTCGGGGGAGCTGACCACCGCGCACATGAGGCTCATTGCCGAGTCGGTGGACGTGAGTCTGCGGCAGGCGTGGCGCTGGCTGGCCGAGGCGGAAGGGTCCGGCTCACCGGAGAAGCCCGAACGTAGGCGTTTCCGGATCACCGAAGAGATCATCGATGTCCTCGCCGACTACCGGGGCAACGTCAAGCGTGCCCACGAGCATCTGGTGCGTGAGGCCAAGAGGGCGGGGGAGAGGCCGATCGGCCTGACCACGCTGCACGACGCCATCGCCCGTGACCTTGACCCCGGTTTCATGGCCGGGCTGCGGGAAGGCATCCCAGCTGCCCGCGGTTTCGATCCCGCCTTCCAGCGCCCGGCGGTCGCCCGCAACCAGGTGTGGGAAGGGGATCATAAGCAGGCCCCGACCGTCGTGATGATGCCCGACAAGAAGCTGTCGAACGTGTGGGTGACGTGGTTCGAGGACCGTGGCACCAGCAACGTGATGGGCTGGGCGGTCACCGCCGGCTCTGCGCACCGCGGATCGGTCCTGGCGGCCGTGCGGGCCTCTGTGCTGCGTGAACCCCCGTACGGGCCCGCCGGCGGGCTGCCGCACCTGGTGAGGGTCGACGGTGGCTCCGACTTCATGTCCAAGACAGTCCGGCGGACCTTCGGTCTGCTCGGTGTGCCGATGCACAAGGTGCGCAGCGCCCGCCACAAGGGCGGGATCGAGCGGCTGAACGGCACCGGTGTGACCCGGTTCTTCGCTGACCTGCCCCGCTACACCAAGGCGCCCCTGCTTGACCACCGTCGCCGCGTCGGCGACCAGGACCCGCCCCTGACCTTCGAGGCGTTCGTCGACAAGCTGCGCCAGTGGGTTGAGGAGCACAACACCCAGCACGTCCTTGAACGGACCGGGATGACACCGCTTGAAGCGTGGCTGAGCGATCCCACCGAGATCCGGCCCGAGCCCAGCCCGGAAGAACTGCGCGCGTTCATGCTGGAGAGCGACAACAAGATCCACAAGGTCACCAGTCACGGAGTGGAGTTCCGTAACCGCTACTACATGCCGGAGAAGGGGGTGGGACGCATCGGTCTGGAACTGCGCGTGCGGTGGATGCCCCACCACGACCACGAGATCGACCTCTATACCTTCCGTGGCAACCGCTATCTCGGCCGGGCCTTCCTCAGCAACGAGGCCAGCGAGGAGATGCGCAAGGCAGTCCTCAGCGACCGTGACGAGCACAGCGAGGTGCTGCGCCAGGCCTTGAAACGCTCCGCCGATCGCAGGCGGGAACGCCACCTGCCCTCCACTCAGCCCGAACTCCCCGTCCGTGCCCTCCGCATGACGGAACAGGAGGCACGCGCCGAACTGGAGGGCACCACCCCATCCACACCGCCGCGACGGCGCGTACAGCCCTACCAGCCCCTGACCCCGCTCCCGCCCACCTGGCGGCGCCCCGGCCAGACCCCTGTTCCTTCAACGGAGGACGACGCCTCATGACCACTGCTCCGAAACGCAAGCACATGCCCAAACGCCGCGCTGCGCCGGACGCGGGTCAGCCCGCCACGGCACCGCGCCGCCGGCCTGACCTGCGTCCGCAGTTCTTCCTCGGCCTCGAGGACTCCACCCTGGTCGCCACCGACACCCTGTTACAGATCAAGGACACCGTCATCGACACCGTCGAGTCGAAGGCCATGTCCGTGATCTACGGCGACGCAGGGCTCGGCAAGAGCTTCAGCACCCGCGCCACGATCCAGGAAATGAACCCGGACCTGATCCTCCCCTTGGACTTCGCACGCTCCCGCCCCGGCCCGAAGGACCTGCGCGAGGAGCTGTTCCACCAGATGAACCTCAGCTGCAAGATGCCCGGTACCCCCACCGCGTTCGACAAACTGCTGCGCGAGACTCTGCCGCGGCGCCCGTACGTGATCGTGTGCGACGAGGCCCAGCAGTACCGGCGGGAGAACTTCGAGTTCCTGCGCAAGCTGTGGGACAACTGCGACCCCAAGCCCGCCATCATGTTCGTCGGTGGCCGGGAGGCCTACGAGACCCTGCAGAGCGACCCGGCGCTCGCCTCCAGGATCTACATCCGCCTGGAGATCCTCGCCATGACCGAGGACGAGGTCCTCAAAGCCGTACCCGACTCCCACCCCGTGTGGCGGGACGTCGACGAGGCACTGCTGAAGCGGATCGACACCCAGTACACCCTGGGCTCCTTCCGCGAGTGGGTCAAGGTGACCAAGCACGTCCTGAAAGGCATGGAGCACTTCGGCGCCGAGCAGGTCGACGACCGCATCGTCGACTGGGCCCTGGCCCGATGCTGACCGAGACTGCTGCGCAAGGGTGTGCGGCCACGCAGCCGTTTCCCCTCGCCGACGAGCCCGCGCCCCGCGAACTGCACTTCCTCAGTCTGGCCGGGGCAGGCACCGTCGCGACTCCCGGCCTCACGGCAGTCCAACGCGCACTCGCCGATGCCCACCGTCAGCAGCGTTTCCTGTGCGTGCTGGGCGACGCCGGCGTAGGCAAGACCTTCGCCGTTCACACCACCGCCCTTACCCGCTTTCCCGAGGCGCACCTCCTGCTGCGCCTGGGCGCCAGGCCAGGACCGGCTGACCTGCGCACTCACTTGCACTACGCCCTCGGGCTGAAAGGCGAACCGCCCGGCGACCCGGCGGCCTCCGACTCCCTCATCCGCCGCGCGCTCGACGCCGGGCCGCACATCGTGGTCGTCGACGAAGCTGACCGGATGCCCGACACCTGCTTCGAATACCTCCGCTTCCTGCACGACGACCTTCCCGCCGGACTCTGCGTGGTCCTGATCGCCGGACAGGGCGGTGAACGGGCCCTGCGCGCCCAGCAGATGCTGCACACCCGCACCGCGGCCTGGCTGACCCTTGTGACGATCGCCGGCGACCAGCTCGCCCGCATCATTCCCGCCCTGCACCCGCTGTGGCACACCGTTGCACCGGATCATCTGCGGATGCTGGACGGCCGCTTCGCCCACGGCAGCTTGCGCCGCTGGGCCCTGCTGACCCACCACGTCCAGCGCGCCCTGGCCGCCGCCGGCGCCACCCACCCCGACTCCGGCCTGCTGTGGCAGGTCATCCGCCGCATCGACACCTCACGCCAGCCATGACCGTGACCTCACCCGCCCACCTCGTCACAGGGCCGGCGCCGCCGCCCGTCACGCTACTGCTGGACACCCACGACGACCGCACCATCCACGCCGCCGCCTACCAGCGTGCGCACCCCCACCGCGGCCGCATCACCACCGACCCCACCCCCCACACCAGCAGCCTCGCTTACCTCGCCCTGGACCTGCTGCGTGCCATGGGCCGCGACAGCTTCTCCCGCCCCGATGCCGAGCGGATGTCCACCGATCCGGCCTGGCGCGCGGTGACCTGCTGGACGCTGCACATGGGCCTTGCGGAAGCCATCGTGCTGCGCGCCCACCGCCTCACCCCCGAGCGCCTCAAACGCCTGGCCACTTGGCGCACCGAGACCGGTATCCACCTGATCCTCATCGCCCACACACCCACCCCGGCCGACGAACAGCGCCTCAACGAACGCCTCACCGCCGCCAACCTGACCGACCTCACCGCCGTGCGCGGCACCGACACCATCCTGAACGCCATCGGCCCGGCTGCCACCGGCCGACGCCACGGCCCGCCCCCGTCCGACCACGCCTATCCGCTGCCCAGCCTGCCCCGCAGCGGAGTCGCCGCCTTCCGCGCCGACTGCTGGCGCCGCCAGAACGACCTCGACTTCGCCCACACCGACGGTCAATACCGAGCCGGCTATGCCGCCGCCCGTACCTGGCTGGCCCGCCACCCCCCACCACCGCCACCCCCCGACACGCCTCAGGCCGAGGACGCCGGTCCGGACGGGGCCACCCCCTGGCGGAACATGGAAGGCCTGCGCCTGTTCCTGGCCCGGCTGACCGTCCTCAGCCCCAGTCCCCAGCACACCCTGGCCCGCGTCCGCGGAGCCCAGGCCGCATTCCTCAGCCAAGCCCTCCTGCTCAACGTGCCCGACGACCTCGCCAAGCACGGCGGCCCCGGCATCACCACCGTGCCGATCACTCCGCGTGTGGCGCACATCCTCACCACCCAGCTGCCCAACCCGCTGCGCGCCGCCGCCGTCGCCGCCCTGCTGTTCACCGGCACCAGCCAGTCACTGCTGTCCATGACCCAACTCGCCAGCGTCGGCGAGCACGCCACTCTCCTGGCCATCGACCGCGACTCCCGGATCAACGTCGGCGTGCCACCCGGCCCACGGCACCTGTACGCCATCCCGCCCCGCGCCCGCCCGCTCCTGGCCGCGGCCCTGGAATTCCGCCGCCGCACCCCACGCACCGCCGACCACCTCGGACTGTTCGCCAACTGCTTCGGCACCTCCGAACGCTTCGACCACCTCATCCGCGACGTCAGCCTCCACATCCCCACCGTCCTCCACCCCCACACCACAGAGGACTGGCACACCGTTGCCCGCTGCTGGCACCTCAACACCCCCGCCCCGGCCATTGCGCCCACCATGCCCCCAGCACCCGGAGCACACCCGTGACCCACCCGCTCCCGCACCCACCCAACCTTCTGGATTCGGCAGCCTTCGACCTGCCCTACCTACGGGCGCGGGCATCCCAATGCCGGCTCACCGACGACGAACTGACCGCGCTGACCGGCATCCCCACCGCCGACTGGGAAGCCCGTCTCACCCCGCAGAGCCTCAGCAGCGCGGCGATGATCGCCCTGGCCCACATCCTGAACACCTCACCCGAATCCCTGCTCTGCCAGCCCGGCACCGCCCGCGCGGGCCCTCGCCACAACCCACAACTCACCCCCCAGGCCGCCGTTCTGCACGCCGCCCTCATCGAAACCGGCCCCGTCCACCCCGACGACCTCGCCTCCGCCCTGGAATGGAAACCCACACGCCTGACACGAGCCACCGCAGCTCTCAAGGCCCATCTCGACCAGCCCAACAGCCCGCAGCGCTTGATCTCTACCGAAACGACCATCCATCTGGCCGCCACACCCGGACTGCTGACCTCCCGCCAGCTCGACAACCTGCACCACGCCGGGCACTGCGCCGCAGCACTCAGCCCCACCGAGGCCACCGCCGCAGCACGCCTGCTCCACCACACCGTGCTCGGCCTGCCCGTTAACGCCTCGGCCGCTCAGATCCCGCGCCTGATCAACCGGCGCCTGCTGGCCCCCGTCGGCCCGCCAGCCCCCCACCCCGACCTGCTGTTCGCCCTGGGCCTGACTGCCTCCCCGATGACCGAACACCCGCCGGAATCCGCCACCACGGTACCCACCGGCGCCCAGGCCGCCCTCGCCACCCAATGACACCCGCCCCGCGGCCCCCGGCCCTGCCGCCGGCAGCCTGCTCCGATCACCAGGGATCCCTGACATGACTTCTGTACCCGGCCGACTGGAAAGAGGCCAGTACTCCTGGCAGCTGGCCCGACCAAGCCCGCCCTGGTGCCGACCCCCGCACCGAGCACGGCCAAGACCGCGATCGATGACGCCATCAAGGCCGGCGGTATGACGTGCCTTCATGGAGACGCCGACGCCAGCAGGACACTCGCCGCGCTCCGCAGCACCGCACGCGAGCAAGTGATCTGGGCATGGCTCGGTTTCCGCTCGTACGCACCCTGCGCGAAGACCTCTTCCGCGCCCTGAGGATGGACGGGCCCGTGCCCCGCAAGCAGCCGAGGTGCTGATGGAAGTCCGATCGAGCGCGGCATCACGTCACACGACTTACTCCGGGGGCGCCATGAGCGACCTCGTGCCACATGCCGGTGAACAGCGCACATGCTCATTCCGGGCAGCCGTATCACAGCGGCGCTGGCAGATGCCATGAATCCCATCAACGCTCTGGGAGAGACGAGCGTCGACCTTCTGGTGTGCGGGCCCGGCCTGCACGAGCCACCGTCATGGGATCTGCTGTGTACTCCGCGGCGTCCGCCCGTCAGGGTGGTCGTCGACAGCCGCGATGACGTCGGATTCACGCGTGCTGCCCTGCAGATTTACAACCCGGCGGCAGGTCACCTGGTGGTCCATCCCGCTGAGCCCCACCGTGAGCGACAGGTGTGGGACGAGCTGAGCCAGGCCTTGGGGGAGGGGCCACCGCCTCCCGAGGGGTCCTCACTGGTTCATGGGAAGCGTGAGCACAAGGCTGCCTACGCCGTGGCCCGGACCCGGGCCGCCCGCACGGTGACGTTGCTGCGCACCCATCTCATGCACATGGGCATGTGGACCGACCTGGTCCATCTGCACCGCACCACCCGGGTAGCACTCATCCTGGTCCACCACGCCGAACTCCCCGAGGACCTCAGGCATCTGCTGCAGCACTGCGACCACCAAGTGACCGACACGATCGGGGGCATGAGGACGCTTCACTGCATCCCGCAGCTCGGTGTATGCCCCTGAACACCACCCATACTCAATGAAACAATAATACGTTGTTTCATTGAGCAATGAGGTAAGCTGGGCACATGGCACATGATGCTCGCGATGAAGCCCGGCGGCGGTTGTCTGCCCTCGCGGAGGGCCCAACCGCTCAGTGGGGTCCGGCGCGCAGCCTGGAACGCGATGCCGTCCTGCTGGGGCGGCTGCTGATGACTGCCGCCAACTACCAGCAAACCGGCGGCCGTGCGGCGGACGTGACCCCGGATGATCTCGGTGCGGCGCTTAGCTTGTTCGAAGACATGCGGCATCAGCTGGACCGGTTGGAGTCCCAGGTGGTCATCGAAGCCAGGCGCCGTGACATGGACTGGCGTCAGATCGCGCAGCATCAGGGGCTGAACTCGCAGCAGGCTGCTTCGCAGCGTTATCAGCGGCTGATGACCCGCCTCGAAGAGATCCGCCAGGGCGTCAGGTAAGAAGGGGAAAGCCCAGATGACGGACCAGCCGCAGGAACTGTTCGCCGCTGTCGACTCGCTGCTTGCCGCCGTCGACGACGGTACCGTGCTGCCTTTGCCGGCCGAGCGGGTAAGACTGCGTGAGGCGGCCGGGCTGACCCGGGCCGCCATCGCCCAGGCGCTTGGTACGCGGGTGCCGAGCATTGAGGGGTGGGAGGCCGGCCGGTCCGAGCCGACGGGGGAGCGCCGCGAGGCATACCGCCATTTGCTCGAGGGGCTTGCTCAGCGCCATCCCGCCCCCTCGCCCTCCAGCCGGCCCGCAGCCCGACCGAAACCGCCTTCTGTGCCCTCGACCCAGAACACACCGGCGCCGACGGCACGTCCTGCTCGATCGAGCGGACCAACGCGTGCTGCCGACGCACGGTTTCCCAACGGGCCGCTGGCGGTGCTGGACGGGGACGGCACCGCCTACTGCCTGGGCGGGGTGCTGCTGGAGTGCCCCGCGGCCACGATCCCGCAGCTGGCTGACTGGGTGCTGCGTCAGTCCGGGCTGGGCGCGGAGAGGCTGCACCGGCACGGCAAGGACTCGGACCCGCTGATCGTCCTCACCGCTCAGGCAACTGCCCGCTTCGGCCTGCCCGCGGAGCTGGAGGACCGCCGGGGCCTGCGCCTGCCCGACGATCATCCAGTGGTGCGTCAACTCGCCCGCGCGAAGTGGAAGCTGACGCGCCGTGGGTTCGGCCCCTGGCCGCGTATCTACCGGCCGGCCCAGGACGGGCGCCGCCAGTGCGTGCAGCTCGCCGTCCTGCCCTGGGGCGCCCTCGACGCCCGTTCCTGGGGGACAGCCGACCAGCTGGAGCCGGCTGAACTCGCCCGCCTGCTCGGCACCTACGCCACCCGTGTGCTCACCCCCTGCGGCTCTACCGCCGTCACCGGCCTGGAACTGATGACCGCGCTGCGCCCGCCTACCCGCGCGGTGAAGGACCCCGTCACCGGGAACTGGGTCTCCGGCCCGATGCCCGGCTCGCTGACCGAGGCGGTGGAGTGTGCCCCGCCCGAGGCTCCCGACGGACACCCGGCCGTCGCCGCCTTGTATCCCCGCTTCCACCAGCGCACCCCCGACCAGGTGTTGGACGAAGAGGCCTACCAGTGGGCGAGGCCGCTGACGGACGAGGAGTGCATGAAGCCCTATGTCGTCGGCATCGACGTCAACATGGCCTTCGCCGCGGCCGCCAACCGGCTGACCGTCGGCCTGTCCGCCCCCGTCCACGTCCACCGCCCGGCCTTCGACACGAAACTGCCCGGCTCCTGGCTGGTCGACCTCTCCCACATCCGCCTCGACGAGCGCCTGCCCAGCCCGTTTACCCCGCACGGCGAACGCCCCACCGGCCCGGCCTGGTACGCCACCCCAACCGTCGCCTACGCCGTCGAACTCGGCTACACGATCACCCCTCTCGAGGCCTACCTGCGCTACGAGCACGGCCCCTACCTGGACGCCTGGTACACCCGGCTGCGCGACGCCTACATCGCCACGATGGCCGACCTCGGGATCACCCCCGGCATGCCCGAAGAGCAGTACCTGGCCGCGATGGCCGGCCACCAGCACACCGACCCCGTCCTCGCCGCCGTGCTCAGCGCCATCAAGGCCACCGTCAAAGGCGGCATCGGCAAACTCCGCGAGCGGGCCCGCAGCGGCGGCTGGCGACCGGGCGAGCCCTGGCCCGCCCTCGCCCGCCCGACCTGGCGCCCCGACATCCGCGCCGCCGTCATCGCCAACGCCCGCGTCAACATGCACCGCAAGATGCTCAAGCTCGCCACCCACGCGGACCTGTACCCGGTCGCGGTCCTCTCCGACTGCGCCGTGTACGCCTCCGACGGCCCCAGCCCGCTCAACTTCCTGCCCTACCGGGACGGCAAGCCCCTGCCCGGCGGCTTCCGGCTCGGCGTTTCACCCGGGATGGTCAAACACGAGGGCACCCAGAGCGTGCTGTGGGCCGAAGGCCTGCTGGAAGAACATGGCCCGGACGTGAACATCGCCCGGCACATCAAGACCGGCATCATCTCCGGCCAGGACGAAGGGGAGTAGGCACCGATGGGCATCATCGCCGACAGCCTCGACCAGGCCGACGCCGCACACTTCACCCGCCCCATCCCGAAGTCGGCCCAGAAACAGATGCAGTTCCTGGTCCGACAAACCAAGGGCACCAGGGCCGCGGCTGACCTGCTGGGCATCACCCAGCGCACCGTCGAGCGCTACGTCAAAGGACAGCTCAAGCAGCCTCGCCACGACCTCGCCCAACGGCTCGCTGACGAAGTCCGCAAACGATGGCAGCCCCGAGTCCGCGACCGGGCGAAACGACAGGCCGCCACGACCAGCGGCATCGTCATCGACACCCGGGCACGCTTCGGCTTCACCGCCGCCCCCGGTACCACCGACGACCCGCGGCTGAGGCCCATCACCCAAGGCCTGCCGCCAGCCTACGCAGCACGACTCTTCGACGCCCACGCCGCCGGAGCCACAGAGCAACAACTCCAGGACATCGTGACCGAAGGACTCCAGGAGATCTACTTCAAAGACCGCGGACGACGCGCACACGGCCTGCTGGTGGACTTCACCGACCTCGACTACCTCGACGTCGACTACTGAGCAGAGCGGCCCCCTCCACCAAGGGCCCCCGCCTGCTGAGCCAAAGCACAATAGTTGTCACCAAGGCAGGCGTGCTGTCACCAGGGCCACCGGGCGGCGAGTGCTGAGCAGAGTTCGGGACCGCGGTGCAGTCTCAGCTGTCCAACCCGGCTTCCCACTTGCGCCGGCGCAGCAGGTGGTCGCTGAAGAGGTGTCGGCTCCGGTCGAGCAGTTCACCCACCTCCGCGTCGCCGCGCGGCCCGTCAGGCGAGGGATGCCAGCGCTGCACTGATTGCGCGGCCCAGGTGCGCAGCTTCACATCGGGGTCCTCGAAAAGACCGACAGCCGCCCGAAGCGCCACGATGCCGCCGCACGCGTCGAGCAGCCGGAACGCACCGACGCGGACGTGCCGCGGACGCTCGGAGCTGATGCGCTCCAATAGCCAGTCGGCGGGCAGGTCCTTGGCCGAGGGCAGGAGGGCGGCGGCGGTCTCGCGGACGACTCCGGCGGCAGGGTCGTCGAGGAGCGGCCACAACTGCTTCGCATCCACGCAGTCCAGTGCCCGCAGCCCTGCCACCGCTCGTGCCCGCACCCCGGCCGCCGGGTGTACGAGCAGCGGTCGCAGCAGCCTGGCGTCCGCGCGGTTACCGCACTCGGCCAGCCCGATGACCGCACCGGGCGGCAACTCGGGGTTGTCCGGTGCCGTGCACCGCTCCCGGTACCAGGTCGTCGGGTCACCTCCCTGCTGTCGTACGACGTACCGGGCGCAAGCACGCACGAGCGCGGACCGGTCGCTGAGAAACGGTTCCGCCTGCTCTGACCACCCTGCCCGTCTCAGTGCGGTGACGCCGGCCGACCGGGTACGCGGGTTGCGTGCGGACAGCAGTGGAGGCAGCACACCCTCGTAGGTGTCCTCATCCCCCAAAGCCGTGAGCGCCGCTGTGGCACACAGGTCCTGGACCACGGTGTCCTGGTCCCGGGCGGCCGCGCGGGCCAGCTCGGCGGGACGGAGTAGTCGGCCCTCGATGGCCAGCCGGTACGCGAATCGCCGGACGATGCGGTCGGGGTCAGCGAAGAGAACAGCGAGCTGCCCGTGGGATGCCTGGCGCAGGATCTGGCCGAGCACATCGACGCCGAAGGCACCCCTGTCGCGGCGGCCGACGCGGAGGATGAGCGGCGCGAGGTCGAGGGCAGCGTGCACGTTCAGGGCCTCGCGCAGCAACTGCCGGGCGTGCTGGCGCACTGGGCCGACCCAATCGGCGCAGCGGATCACGACCAACGGCAGCAGACCGGGGTATCGGACCGACTGGCGCAGCGCCTCCTGACGGATTCGCCCGTCGCGGTGGCAGAGGGCGAGTGCGAGCCGAGGCTCGCCGAGCTGAGTCAGGTCGGCGGGCAGTGGGGCGGAGTGCTCCCACCCCGGCAGGAGCTGCGGGCGGCGCCAGGCCACCTCACGCACTCCTGCGTCCAGCGCGAGCCAGTCAGCGGGGTCGGCGACATCCAGCGTGCTGTGAAGCGGCGCACCACCCGCGAGCCGCGTCGCTGCCGCTGTCCCGTCCTCGATGTCCTCAAGCATTCCCGCCCCTCCAGCAGTCGTACCCGGTGATCGTAGGAGGCGGGGTTCGCGTAGGGCGCGCGAAATATGGCCCGTGATCGCCGAGGGCTGCCGCTCGGCACCCTGCTCACCAGAAGCCGAACGCGGTGACATCGCCCCTGCTTCGCTTGCCGCTGGTGACAGGTAGCGCGTCGCATCGGTGACAACGACCATGCTTTGTCCTACTGAAGCTGCAGGCCAGCGGATGCCGAGGGTGACAACTATCGGGCTTCGGCACATCGTTGTGGTCGGGTAGCCGGGTCACGGCAACGTGACCCGGCTACCCGACCACAGTTGTGATGAGCCGAAGCACGTTGGTTGTCAGACAGGCAGGCTTGTTGTTACCAGATCGAAGCGCGGGCCCTTCCAGGGTGGCAGGCGGAATGCGACTGCTTCGGCTGGCGCCATAGCACTTCAGTCGGTAATCCGCTTGAACTGCAGGCGGGTGGGCGTGGCAGGCTTACGCGGTGATTGTCGAGCTGGCCCCCGGTTTTCTGACCTGGGGCGATGTGGATCCCGCCCGTCGCTTCTTCGACAGCGCGTCGGCGCCGCAGGTGGTGCGGTCGCTCGGGCCTGCTCGGAGGGTGCCCAGCCGCCCTGACATACCCTTGGGCGACCCGGTGATGAGCGCCTGGAGTTCGGGCGAGGGGCAGCCCTGGGCAGATGCCATGTCGCACGCCCTCGCCGAGCGCTACGGCCGCTGGACCGCGGGCTGGCGCTGGGCGCACGACGAAGGGGACTTCGACGGAGGACCCGTCGGGAACTGGTGCTGCCCGCGAGACTCGATCACCACTCCGCAGGAGACGCTCGCCCGCGTCGTCGCGGCCCTCTGCGAGTGGCGCGAGTGGCTGGAGAGTCTCGCTGGGTGGTTCGACGCGTACCCGTTGAACCTGGCCGAGGTCGACGACCAGCGGATGTTGTGGGAGCGCGCCGCCCGAAACCTGATTGTGCAGGTGACCGACCGGACCGGCTGCGGCAGTGGCTGGCACGGGCACTGCCGTCAGGTGCTCACCTGGTTCCTCAGCCGCTGGAACGTCGCGCCCGACGTCGCGGAGAAGCTGGTCGACGAGGCGATCGGCGGGCGGTTCGAGAGCTGGACCGGACCCGACCTGGCGCTGGTCGAGGACGTCGCCGAGCGACTCTCGCTCTCGCTGCGGCCGGACCACGCCGAACGAGCGGGCGGGCTCGCGCAGGACCACCTTGAGCGCTGGCTCGCGCTGCGCGAGACCGTGCCCTGGCACGAGGCCCCGGACGGGGGCGGCGGGGAACCGGTGTTTCCGTCACGCGACGGTGCGGTGGAGGACATCCGTGCCTTCGACGGCGCCATCGACCCCGCCCGCGTCGAGGGCCTGCTCGCCGCCCTGGAACTGCTGCGGGCCGACGCGGCACGCGGCGCACGACTCGACTTCGAGCTGCTCCGGCGCTGGCAGCAACATGTCCTGGGCTCAGAGCGGTTGCCGCCGTTCCGCGAGCTGCCGGCCTTCGCCAAGGGGGGCCGGGAACGTTACGGCATCGGCCCGGACACCCGAGCTCGCCTCGATGCCTGTCTGGCTGAGAGCGCGCGGAACGCCGAGCGGTCCCTTCCGCTCACTGCTCGGGCTGCACGTGCCTATCTCGACGTGTGTTTCTTCCATCCCTTCGACGACGGCAACGCCCGGTCTGCCTTCCTTGCCCTCGTCTTTGTCCTCGCCCGCGAGGGCGTCGCGCTCGACGGGGTCAGCCTGCTGCGTCGCGTCACCTTCCAGGCCGATGAGCGGCAGGACGCGTTGACCCTCACGCGGTACGTCGACATCCACCTCGCGGAGACCCGACGCAACACCGCCTCCCTCGGCTCCTAGCCGTTGGACAAGAAGGCGCTGCTGAGACCATCTGAGTTGCTGGATCGTACGGATCCGTCCTGCAGCCCAGACCGCGGCGGCGTACCGGAGCCGGTCACAACTGCCCCGCCTCCGCGCTGCTGGTGACAAGTAGCGTGCCGACCTGGTGACAACTGCCCTGCCTCGCCGTACCGAAGCCGCAGGTCAGTAGGCACCGATGGTGACAATTATCGTGCTCCGGCTACCCGACCACATCAGGCCGGCGAGTGAGGAGCAGCGTCTTCGGGCTGCGCCTCGGTCGGGGAAGTAGTTGTTGGCGCCGGTACGTCGGGGGCGGTGTAGAAGACTGAGCTGCCTTGCTTGGTGCGGTGAGCCTGGCTCTTGGCCACGAGTCCTTCGAGAGTGACGCGCACGACCTTGGTCTTGATTCCGCGTTCGGGATGGGCCTGGCCGAGCGTGGCGGAGATTTCCGCAGCGGAGCGTGGTTCGCTCTGCTCGGCGAGGTGGCGGCGGATGAGTTCCACAAGGGTGGGCTGGGTTGTCTTGGAAGCGTCTGCGGTCTTGGCTGCGGGCTTCTTGGCGGCTGGCTTCCTGGCCGTCGGGCTTGCCTGCGCGGCCGTGGCCTTCCTCGCCCTTCGCCTGCTGCTTGGTTCGGCGCTGGTTTTCTGCCGGGGAGAGGGCACTGCGGTGCTCTCGGGCGTGATCGCCGACTTTGCTGGTGCTTCGGTGATGCCGAGTGCCTGCTGCATGTTCACCAGCACGGTGTGGTCCTGCTGCAGGGCGGTCAACTGTTGTTGCAGGGCGGTGATTTCCGCACTGACGCGTTCCTGTTCCTTGAGATTGTGTTCGAGGTCGTCGGTCACCCGGGCGATGTACTGCGATGTCAGTTCCGTGGTGCTGGTCGTGCTCTCGGACATGGCGCTTGACCTTTCCTCGTGTGCGGCCGTGAGGGCGGCGTCTGCGGGCCGCTCCTGACGGGGGCAGCGTCCTGTCGGCCAGTGCCGAACGGTGCCGCAGAGCGGACGCCATCACTGCAGCATGTGCCTTGGCGTAGTGATGGTACGGACCGGCGGAGCCGGTTGTTCCCGCGCAGGCGGCCTTTCTCGGCCCGTGGCCGGCCTCAAGGCAGTGGCGCCTGGCATCTGCAGGACGGTGCTGCTGGGCGGGTTCGTGTACGGGGCTGGGGCAGTTGCCAGAACACTTCGTCGCTCTCCCGGTTGTGCTGCCAGGCTGCCAGCGTGCGGGTGGTCACCAGCCGGTCGAGGAGTTCCCCGGTCTGCTGCGGGGAGTGTCCGCACAGGCGGGCGAGGACATCCATGTCGGTGCCGTGGTGGGTGTCGGCCACGGTGTGCGCGGCCAGCACGAGGACGGTCAGCCGCAGGGCGGGCGGTGCGGCCGGCAGGGCCAACGGGGCGGGGTGCAGCGCCCAGTGGGCGGCGCGGCGGCGGGCGCGGCGGCCCGGCGCCTGGTCGAGGACCGCGGCATCAAGCAGCCGCGCCCGCACGGGCAGCGACCTTGCATCCGGCGGCTGCAGCCAGCCGGCGTGGGCCAGTTCCTGCCACAGCTCCCGATGTCCGCGCAGGCGCATGCCGCGCAGCAGGCCGGTCGGCAGCCGGACGTGGCCGCGGGTGTCGGCGCGCAGGGCGCACTGCAGGCCCAGCAGCCGGGCGGCGGGAGAGGTGAACCGGGGCAGCGCGGCGCCGAGGTAGGTGAGCATCTCCCGCACGCGCACCCGCTCGTCGGCCTGCGCGGACGGCCCGGTGTGTTCGGCAGACGGCGTGCGGGCGGCGTCGTGCGGCCGGGAGGGGCTCAACAGTGTGTCCGGCACCACCGCGGTATGGCTGGTGGCCGCCGCGCAGGCGGCGCAGGTGTCGGCCAGCCGCCAGGCGCGACCGCTGCCCTCGAGGGTCAGGGCCAGCAGTACCGGCCCGGCGCATCCGCGGCGCCGCGGATGCCATACACAGCCCTGCACCCGGCACTGGCAGCTGCGCAGATACGCCGGCAACGCATCCGCGCGGGCATGGCAGGCCAAGTGCGCCAGGGCGGCGGAGCGCGCGGAGGAAGCGGTGAGGGGAGAAGTGTGGGCGGTGCAGGAGGGGCAGACAAGCGTGGGACCGCCCGCGTGCGGACGCAGCTCCACGGTCCAGATGCGCCGCACTGCGGCATGCGCGCCGGCAAGCCTCATCGGCTGCTTGTCCTCCCGTCTGTCCGCGCCGCGGTGGTCGGTGCCCCGGTCGCACGGGGGCCGGGACGGACGCACCGTAGTGCAGATTGCTGCACCGTGGATATCACCGTCCCTCCACCCTCGACGAAAGTGCAGAAACCCGCACTGACGGGGCAGGGGTCTGCACCGTCGGATGGTCAGGTGACGATCTTGCCGCCCGACCCCGACCTCACTGCGCTGCGCGTCGTGCTCGCGCGCCTGCGGGCCGAACGCGGTTGGACCTTCGACGAACTCGCCGACCGCAGCGGTCTGGCCCGGCGCACCCTCATCGACCTCGAACACGGCCGCACCACCGGCAGCGTCACCACCTGGCACACCCTCGCCCACACCTTCGACGTGCCCATCGAGCACTTCCTGGGCACCCTGTGCGACGACCACACCCCGCCCGGCACGGCCGCTTCCTGAACCCCCGCTCCGTCCCGGCGCGCACCACGCAACAAATCACCCGATCGAGCACTCAGGCATAGAACAACCATCCGCAGTAACGCTCATGTGTGCGGGCTTGTTGGGCTGGCCGGGGGACATACCCCCGACACGTTGCTCACGCCTGCGTGTCGCCTGGCACGGTCCGGGCCATGTGCCCCACACCCGCCCCCGACGGCCGTCACCGGGACGGCAGCCCCCGCGCCGCCCACCGCCCCCGCCCGCTCCGGGTGACGACCACCAGCCCCAGCCGCCTGCTGCGCGCCGGCCAAACCGGCCGCTGCCGCCACTGCGGCCACCGCATCGACCTCTACCAGCGCCCCGACCAGCGGCCCATCGCCCTGCACCCCGCGGAACTGGCCGCCGCCGACGTCCCCGAATCCTGCCGCTGGCACCTCAGCGGCGGCATCGCCTACCCGCACGGCGACAACAGCGCCTGGTGCCGCATCCCGCATGCCGTGCTCTGCCCCCACCGCACCCCGACCTGCCAGGCCGGCCCCCGCCTCGAGGCGATCCGCCGCCAACTCGCCGTCCGCACCCGCCGCCTGATCGACACCGGAGGCCTCATCCCCGCCTCACCCGCCGCCCCGCAGCCCGCCTCCCGCACCGGCGGCCTCGGCCGCCCCGTCGTCCAGCTGCTGCTGTGCCGCTACCTCGCCCAGCAGCGGCTCGAGGACCCGCGCTGCGTGGCCCAGACCCGCCACCGTCACCGCTGCCCCAACCCCATCCTCGCGAGCCCGGCCGGGGTGTGGAAACTACTGCCCGCCACCGCCCGACACGGCCAACTTGCCCTCCCCGACGCTCTGATGGCCGTCTACGACCTGGGCCACCTCTCGTACGGCGAACAGCTGCGCTGGCGCACCCAGCGTTTCCCGGCACACGCCACCGCCCCCGGCGCCGCCGACCTCGCCCTGGCCGGCTGGCAGCCCTTCGACCCCCTCCTGCACGCGGCGCACATCCACACCCACCTGCCGCCCCCGGCCCGCCCGCACCGAAGGGGCTGACCCATGCCGCACCACGCACTGGAAATCGTGCTGACCCGCCCCCTGCCCCCGGCGGCCCTGCACCGCGCCGCCCGCGTGCTGCCGCTCGCCGCCAACCACGACGCCACCCGCCTGATGGCCCTCATCCCGGCCAAGACCCCCCACCGGGCCGCCCGCCGACTGCGCCACCGGCTCGGGGAACGACTGCCCATCGACGTGATCACCACGCACTACCCGGACACCGAGCACAAGGTGCTGCTCAACGTCGCCTTCCCGCCCGCCGCGCACGCCGCCCTCACCGCCGCCGCCCGCCGCGCCCAGCAGACCCCCGAACACTTCCTGGAACTGGCCCTGCGCCGGGCCCTGGCCCAACACGCCGACCAGGAAATGGACCGCCTCGACAGGGCAGTTGGCCAGCTGCTGGCCCACACCACCCCCGCCTACCTGATCTCCGCCGTCGGGCACGCGCTCACCCGGCTGTCCGAGAGGCCCACCCCGTGAACCCCACCGACGAACAGACGGCAGCCGCCGACGCCTTCCAGGCCGGCGACCACCTGGCCCTGCAGGCCGGCGCCGGCACCGGCAAGACCACCACCCTCGCCCTCCTCGCCCGCACCACCACCCGCCGCGGCCGCTACCTCGCCTTCAACCGGGCCATCGCCCAGGACGCCCGCACCCGCTTCCCCACCACCGTCCAGTGCAAAACCGCCCACGCCCTGGCCTACGCCGCCATCGGCCACCGCTACACCCAGCGCCTGAACGCACCCCGCCGCCCGGCCTGGCAGACCGGACAGGCCCTCGGCCTGACCAAAGCCCTCCGCATCGCAGAACGCGAGATCTCCCAACGAGCCCTCTCCCACACCCTGCTGCGCACCGTCGCCCGCTTCTGCCACACCGCGGACGAAGCCATCACCCGCCACCACGTACCCCGCCTGCGCGGCCTGGAAGAGACCGACCTCCACGCCCAACTCGCCGCCCACATCGTGCCCTTCGCCCGCAAAGCCTGGGCCGACCTGCACCACCTGGACGACGGCGCGGTCCGCTTCGACCACGACCACTACCTGAAAATGTGGGCCCTCACCCAGCCCAGGATCGACGCCGACTTCCTGCTGCTGGACGAAGCCCAGGACACCAACCCCGTCGTCGAACACATCTTCCTCAGCCAGCGCGACCACGCCCAGCTCGTCATGGTCGGCGACTCCGCCCAGGCCATCTACCACTGGCGGGGCGCCAAGGACGTCATGACCGGTTTCGACGGCACCCAGCTCGCCCTGTCGAAGTCCTTCCGCTTCGGCCCTCACCTCGCCGAGGAGGCCAATCGGTGGCTGGCCATCGCCGACGCCCCCCTCCGGCTGACTGGTACCGAGACCGTGCCCACCGAACTCGGCCCCCTCACTCGGCCCGACGCGGTGCTGTGCCGCACCAACGTCGGCGCCATGGCCCACGTCATGAGCCTGATGACCACCGGATGCCGGGTCGCCCTGGTCGGAGGCGGAGACAGCCTGCGCGCCCTGGCCCTCGCCGCCCGCGATCTGAAGGAAGGCCGCCGCACCACTCACCCCGAACTCGTCCTGTTCCCCTCCTGGGGCGAACTGCAGGACTACGCCGCCTACGACCCCGCCGGCCGCGACCTGCAGCCGCTTCTCGACCTCGTCGACACCCACGGCACCGACGCCATCCTCGCCGCCGTCGCCTGCCTCGCGCCCGAACAGCATGCCCAGGTCACCGTCTCGACCACCCACAAGGCCAAAGGCCGCGAATGGCCCCGCGTGAAGATCGCCGACGACTTCACCCCGCCCCAGGACCCCGACCAGGACACCGATGTGCGCCAGGCCGCACCCGCACCCATCGACGACAGCGAGGCCCGCCTCGCCTATGTCGCCGTCACCCGCACCCGCTCCCACCTCGACCTCGGAGGCCTGTCCTGGATCCACGACCATCCACACGGCATGCCATCTCCCGCATCCTGCGGACGGAGTTCCTGCAACTGAAGTCGAAGCTCCCACTCCTGTGGTCATCCGGCCGGCACTTGGCTCCAGGGCGCGAGGGGAGGATCCGTTGTGATCTTCCTCGGCTCGTTATCCGGGGCTTTCGGCGCCGTGCAGGCGAGCAGTGAGCAGGGATTGTTCGGCGGGGTTGCTGGTGAGCCGGAGGGCCTGTGCGTCGGCCTGGCGGGCGTCGTCGGTGCGGCCCAGGGCGCGCAGGAGCGCGGCCCGTGTGGCGTGGAAGAGGTGGTAGCGGCCCAACTGGTCGGCCAGTGCGTCGACTTGGGCCAGGGCGGTGTCCGGTCCGGTGTGGCTGACGACGACGGCCCGGTTCAGGCGGACGACCGGGGACGGGTCGACCGTGAGCAGCATGTCGTACAGCTGCAGGAGCTGGGGCCAGTCGGTCGCCGGCCAGCTGGGGGCTTCGCAGTGGACGGCGGCGATGGCGGCCTCGATCTGGTACGGGCCGGGGCGGCGCAGCGCGGCGGCCCACTCGATCAGGGTGACGGCGCTGCGGATGCGGCGGGTGTTCCACCGGGAGCGGTCCTGCTCGGCGAGCGGCACGAGGCTGCCTCGGTCGTCGAGACGCGCCGGCCAGCGGGCGGCGTGCAGGCGGATCAGCGCGAGCAGACCCAGGGGTTCGGGCTCGGAGGGCAGGGACTGGGCCAGCAGGCCGGCGAGCCACTCGGCGTCGTCGACCAGTTCCCGGCGCACCCCTGTGTCGCCTGCGGTGGTGAAGCAGCCCTCGTTGAAGACGAGGTAGATCACCCGCAGCACCTGCTCCAGGCGGCTTTTGAGCTCGGCGGGCTCCGGGGCGCGGTACGGGATGCCGGCCTTGGCGATCTTCTGCTTGGCGCGGGTCAGGCGCTTGGCGAGGGTGGCCTCGGGCAGCAGGAAGGCCCGGGCGATCTCGGCGGTGGTCAGTCCCGCCACGGCGCGCAGCGTGAGGGCGACCTGGGCGTCGGCACCGAGCGCGGGGTGGCAGCAGGTGAAGATCAGCCGCAGCCGGTCGTCGGGTTCGCGCTCGGCCGAGGCGGGCAGGGCGGCGAGCTGTTCGAGCTTGTCGCGGTAGCGGCCCTCGCGGCGGATGCGGTCGAGCGCCTTGTTGCGGGCCGTGGTCAGCAGCCAGGCGCCGGGCCGCTCGGGCGGCCCGGTAGCCGGCCAGCGCTGCAGCGCCTCCACGACGGCCTCGGCGACCATCTCCTCGGCCAGGTCGAAGTCGCCCAGGAGGCGGACCAGGCTGGCGGTCAGCCGGCCCGCCTCCTCGCGGAAGACCCGCTCGAGCAGCGACCGCGCGGCGGCGCCGTGGCGCGGGTCAGCGCTCGACGACAGGGCGCACCTCCACCTTGCCGTCGGGCATCGGGAAGCTCGCGGCGAGCTCCAGGGCGGCGTCCAGGTCAGGCACGTCGACGACCGCGTAGCCGCCGATCGCCTCCTTGGCCTCCAGCAGCGGGCGGTCGATCAGGGTGGAGCGGCCGTCCTCCAGCACCACGGTGGTGGCGGTGTCCGGCTCGCGCAGCTGCTGCGCCTCCACGATGGTGCCGTCGGCGAAGTGTTTGCCGATCCACTCCCCGATACGGCCGAACACCTCACCGCGCTCCTCCTCAGGGCCGTCCTCCTGCCAGGCGCCCCGGGTCAGCAGCAACACGTACTTCATGGCTTCCTCCTTGCTCGTGATGTCTCTGTACCACCACGACGAACAAGGCGGCGCCGAAAGGACAGGTCCCTCTCCCGAATCCGGCAGCAGCGCCACGGTGACCACCGGATCCCCCAACAAACCGCCGGCGATGACAGTCCAACGCCCTGGCGCGGAAGGCGGCAGCGGCGATCGTGTGCCTGCATACGCCCCCGAGCGGACCCGCATACGACGTTCTCGTCGCGCCCGCCGGCGCGCGGGCGCCAGGTCGGGGCGCGGTCAGCTGTGCACGTCGATCCGGTAGCGGTCGGCCAGCGCGGCCACACCCAGAGCTTGGCCGGTCAGCGCCTGGCGCTCGTTGTCCGCGGTCAGGGCAACGACGGCGCGACCCACGCCCTCAGGTGACTGGGACGCACTGAGATCCAGGTGCTCCGCAAACCGCATCACGCCGCGGTGCGCCCCAGCCCGGGGTGCAGGGCCACCGAGGTGACGCCGTGCGGGCGCAGCTGCGCGGCGGCGGCCACAGCCAGCCAGCCGGTCGTCGGCGGCCTTGGCCATGCCGTAGGCGTGCTGCTCGCCCTCGGGCACGGCGAACGAGACCGTCACCACCAGACTGCCCGGCGTCTTCATCAGCAGGGGCGCGCACAGCGAGGTCGCCACGTAGTGGGCGCGTACCCCGTGCGTGAACATGGCGTCGAACAGCTCCAGCGGCTGCTGCCACAGCGGGGCGTTCCACTCCTCCCAGGCCCCCGCGTTAAGCCGCTCGTACCCGGCCCAGACGTTGTTGATCAGCAGGTCCAAGCGTCCCTGCTCGGCCGTGATGCGCTCGGCGACCGCCGCCACCGCGGCGTCGTCCCCGTGGTCGCAGACCACGGGGATCCCCTGACCGCCCGCCGCCTGCACCTCCCCGGCCGTCGCCTCCACCGTACCGGCCTCAGGTGACGCCGCCCGGCTGGTCGAACGGGCCGTCACGTAGACCGTCCAGCCCTCCTGGCCCGGCCCTGTAGTCCTAGCTCAGACACCAGGGAACAAGTAACCCGCCGGTAGGTGCGGTAAGGCTTGGGTCTGCCGTTTCCTGCTGCGGGGGCGCCTCGTTGGGCTGATCGGATGAGTGTCCGAAGGGCCGACGGCAGGGGACGGGTGTGCGACAGGAGTGGTCGCCGGAAGACGTGGTGGCGTGCTGGACGCTGGTGGATGGCGATTGGGGCCTGGTGGCCAACAAGTCCGGTCCGACCCGGCTCGGCTTCTGCCTGATGCTCAAGTTCTTCGAGATCGAGGGCCGGTTCCCGGAGTTCATCGAGGAGTTCCCGCAGCCTGCTGTCGAGTACGTCGCCGGTCTGGTCAGGGTGTCGGTGGCCGAACTCGCGAAGTACGACCTGGCGGGCGCGAAGCGGCACCGGAAGCAGATCCGCGAGGCGCTGGGTTTCCGGCCGGCGCTGTTCTGGTCGAACATCAACCCGTACGGCACATTCCGCCTCAACATGGACAAACAGCTCGAACTCCGAATGCCGGTCACGGTGCCCAGCGCACGGCGTCATACAGCCAGGGCGCAGACCATGTCTCCGCGCAGTTGAGTTTCCAGGCCAGGGCCTACGCTGTGTGGACCACCTCTGCAGTGAACATGATGCTGACAGTGGCCGGCGACGAGGTGTTGCCGGTGCCCCTGCAGGCGCCACCCGGTGGGATCAACGGTCTCACCGCGGTGAGGACCCGTGCTCCTCGAACTGGCTCACGAGCTGCTTGAGGGTGGCGATCTCGGCGGCCAGCGCCGCATCGCCAGCATCGGTGATCTCGGCCCAGGTCCGGGGCCGCCGGCCCTCGTACCCCTTGATGAGAGTGGCGAGCCCCTCGGCGGCCAGCACTTCCAGGTGCCGGCCGAGGTTGCCGTCGGTAAGCCGGAGCTGCGACTTGAGATAGGGAAATGTTGCCTTCCGTACCTGGCCGAGCACGGTCAGGATCCCGAGCCGGGCACGGTGGTGCACCACGTCGTTGAGACCGACGGAAGGATGCGGCTGCTCTGTATGCCCGTCATTCATCGACTCTGCTCCTGGCGCAACGTGAGACTGCCGGCGACGAACAGGCTCATACCCAGCAGTGCGAGGATGACGGTCGTCCCGTGCTGATCGAGCAGGTGGGCCGCCGGCATTTTCGGATACGTGTTGGTCAGACCGGTCGACAGCGCATGGAGGGGCTGTTCCAGCCCGATGACGAGGCACGATGCGGCTGCGGCAGTGGTCAGGACCCGGCTGTGCCGGACGAGTCCCACGGCGAGGAAACCCGCTGCGGTGATCGCCCCGCCGAGCGAGAGGAACGCGCCGAGGACCGCCGCGCAGCCGGCCATGACAGCGATGACGACGATGTCGCGTTCCCCAGGCCCGGCACCGTCACTCAGCCGGAACCGGCGATACCACCACGCTGTGACTGCGATGCCGATCGGCCCGGCGACTACCCAGTACAGCCAGGGAAGAACGAACAGGTCGCCGAATTGCTGCAGGTCGGCTCCCGCTCCGACCAGTTCGATCAGGCCGAGGACGATCATCGGTACTGATGCCCGGTGTAGATCCCCTGCGGAACGTCGCCGCAGATGCTCAAGGTCTGCCAGGACAGACCGCGCCTCGGCGGGGTCAATGTTCGGCCGGACCGGCACGGGCAGGGGTGTCACCGCAGGTGCGGCGCTGGTTGCCACGCGCACCACCTTGGTGGCCGCGGCCAGGTCATGTGGCAGGCGGTGGCCGGGGATGACCAGCATCAGCAGGAAGTACGCCACAACAATCGCCGGGTGGACCTCCGACAGCAGCCAGACGGCGGCGACCAGGACGAGGGAGCGGACCACGGCTCTGGCCGGGCCCGGCGGGCAGGCGCTGTCAGTGCGGCAAACTCGGAGTCCGGTCGCCCGCATGCCCAGCGTCCCACCGCCGGCCACCGTGCCGGTGAGATAGAGCCACACCGCAATCATGACCGTCGCGCTGACATAGCCCGGAACGGCCTGGTCGTACGAGGTGACCGGGGTATTCGAAACGAACATCCAGGTCCATCCGCAGACCAGCAGGATCGCGTAGGCGACCACCGCATCCAGTATGGCCGCGCCGCTTCGGGCACCGAATCCGGCTGCCTCCAGGCGGTCCGCGCCCCGTGTCAATCCTGCCTCTGGCTCCATGGATACTCCCCACCGGCGAGAACTCTATCGTGCAGAGGACTATACGGAGCAGGGTTGATGGTGGCAACGGGTTCGGCAGGCGGGTGGCAGGGTCGGCGGCAGGTCGGAGGCTCGGGCGGAACGATGGAAAGCCCGCTTGATGCCTGCGGCATGTCAAGCCAACTTTTCATCGAAAGTGGAGGCGTCGACATCCAGGGATGGTAAGCAGTGAGGAACGACGTGCGCCGTCTCAGGGTGGAGCGCGAGCTCTCCCAGAGTCAGCTCGCCCAGGCCATGGGGGTGTCGCGCCAGACCATCAATTCGGTCGAGACCGGCCGCTACACGCCCTCACTTCCGCTGGCCGGCTTCTTTTCCAGACCTGTAGAGGAGATTTTCCATGCCGATGCCGTCCGATGACGCAGGCCACCCCGACCGGGGCTTACAACTCCTGGTTCCACTCCTATCCGGCGTTGCAGCACTTGTCGCCGCCCTCGTTCCCGACCAGGCCGCCCTCGCCCAGCAGCTCTACGACGCCAGAGAAAAGACCGTCCAACAGATCGCCGACCTGTTCCAGCGCGAACTGATCGTCGCCAACACGATGGACGGCCTGGCCTCCGCACGCGCCCGCGGCCGGGTCGGCGGGCGCCGACCCAAGCTCACTCGGTGTACCCCGCTCGACGGTGTACGGACACCTCAACAAGACCAAGACCGTGCCCCGCCAACAGAAGAGGGCCTCCGCCGCGAAGCCCTGAAAGCTACCGACGGGTTACTTGCTCCCTGGTGTCTGAGCTAGGACTCCCAGGCCTGACCCAAGGCCCGCGCGATCCCCTTGCCGATTCCCCGGCTGGCGCCCGTCACCCACGCCACTCGAGACACGGCGGAGCCCATACGATCTGTCATGCCGTGCACCCTGGCCGCGCAGAGCCGTCCCCGCTCGACGTTGCCAGAGAGCGCTCTCGAGAACCTCGCTTCCGGATACGCACCTGCCCGAGGAGGGAGCGGCGCCCGGCCCCTCGAGTCGCATAGTTCTTCTGATTCGGCCAGTCCCTCCGGCCGCGACCGCAGCGAGGTCACCCCTCACCCCCAGGGGCGCGTCATAGGTCCGCGACGGCATCGAGGAAGGTGTCGGCCTGCTCCTGCAGCCAGGGGTCCAGCCCTTTGAGCCCGGAGACGATCGAGTGCAGCTCGCGCGCCGTCGCCGGCATGTCGGCCCATGGTGTCCGGCTGGTCATGACGGCGGAGAGCAGGTCCCCTTCGTAGAAGTCGTCGGCGGCCATAAGATCCGCTCGGAGTATCTCCATGGCCGCGGCAGGAGGTGGGTCAGACCGATGTTCTGCCCGATCGGCAGCCTCAGGTCCTGGACGCTCAGCGCGCCGATGGGCTTGTGGCGCAGGGCATGCACCGTGGTGACCAGGTAGGAGTCGTACGTCGCAGGCCCCCAGCGATCGTCTTCGATCCCTTCCAGGGAGAGCAATCGGTCCTCGGGTCGAGTCACTCGCCGATTGTCCTCCTCGAGATGCGAATCGGGCCCCGTGTCCCCAGACCTCACGCCCAGGATCCTGGCAGGTCTTGCGCTCCGAGGCCAATGATCTCTTGAACTCGCAGCGGCGCGAGGTGCCGTACCCGAGTTCGGCTCCTGGCGCCGCCACTCTCTCTTTCAGGCCAGGTGCAGACGGCAGCGGGATCCGGATCCGCTCCTGCCTGACAGGCCGACGGCTCGGCTGCCTGCCGAGTGCCTCGCTGGAAAGGGTAAAGGTCACGGCGCGTTGATTCGTAGGTCGCAAGGGCTGGCATGCCCCGGGCTATGGCTGCAGCCTTGATGGCGAGCGCCCGCACCTCATGGCTCAATCTATTCCGTTACGTCTTTGAGTCTTGACGGAGTCTGCACCCCTGCGGCAGTCTCCAGGGCACTGCTTGAGAGCGCTCTCAAAAGGCGCCTCGCATCCCGTCCCGAAGCCATGGGAGGCTTCCATGCTCATCTCCCGAGCCGCCAGACGTACCACCCTCAGACTCGGGGCGGTCGCACTTGCCGGTGTGCTCCTTGCTGCCTGTGGATCCGGGTCGTCCGGGTCGTCCGCGGACAACAACGGCAAGGTCACGCTCACCATCGACCTGTTCGGCACCTTCGGCTTCAAGGAAGCCGGCCTGTACAAGGAGTACGAGAAGCTCCACCCGAATGTCACGATCAAGGAGACCAGCACCGAGCAGGAGAACGACTACTGGCAGGCCCTGAACACTCACCTCGCCGGCGGTGGGGGTCTGGCTGACATCCAGGGCATCGAGGTGGGCCGCACCGCCTCGGTCACCCAGCAGATGTCCGACAAGTTCGTGGACCTGAACTCGCTGGGCGCCAAGGACCTCAAGGGTGACTACTCCAAGGCCAAGTGGGCGGCCGCCACCACGGCCGACGGCCGGACGCTGGGCCTGGGCACCGATGTCGGCCCGGAGGCGATCTGCTACCGCAGCGACCTGTTCAAGAAGGCGGGACTGCCCACCGGCCGCACCGAGCTGGCCAAGATGTGGGCCAGCTGGGACGGCTACCTGAAGTTGGGCGAGCAGTACAAGGCCAAGGCCGGCGCCAAGAGCCACTGGATCGACAGCATCGGCAGTCTCTACTCGCTGATGATCGGCCAGCAGAAGGAGCGCTACTACGACGCCTCCGGCAAGCTCGTCTACGACAAGAACGCGGCCGTGAAGAGCGCCTGGGACACCTCGGTCAAGGCCGCCAAGGACGGGCTGAGCGCCAAGCTCACCCAGTGGTCCCCGTCCTGGAACCAGGCCTTCAGCAGCGGTTCCTTCGCCACTATCGGCTGCCCCGCCTGGATGCTGGGCTACATCAAGGGCCAGGCCGGCACCGCCGGCAAGGGCACGTGGGACGTCGCCCCGCTGCCGGGCGGAGTCTCCGGCAACTGGGGCGGCTCCTACCTGTCCATCCCCAAGACCTCGCCGCACGCGAAGGAGGCGTACGCCTTCATCAAGTGGCTGACGGCGGCACCGCAGCAGGAGAAGCTCTTCAAGAAACAGGGCAGCTTCCCCTCCAACCTCGGGGCCATCGCCGGAGTCCAGGGCGTCAAGGACCCCTACTTCAGCAACGCGCCGATCGGTGAGCTGTTCGGCACGGCGGCGCAGACCTCTCCCGTGCAGGTGCTCGGCGTGCACGACAGGGACGTGGACCAGCAGATCACCAATGCCCTCGGTGAGGTCGAGCAGAAGGGCACCAGTTCCGCCACCGCCTGGAGCCACGCGCAGAAGGGCATCGACAACGCGGTCGGCTGACGCCTCCTCGGGTGTGCAGGGCACGCCCCCGACCCGCCGCCCTGCGCGCCCGGTCAGCCGGCTGTCTCCCGGGCGCGAAGGACCGCCCCCAAGCGGTCCTTCGCGCCCCACATCCGACGTGCGTGCCCCGACCCCACGATCTGCCCCCGACCGAAGGTCTGACCCATGACCCTGACCGCCGCCGCCCCGCCGCGGACCGCGCGGCCGCCGGCCACCCTGAGGCGGCGCCTGGCCAAGCTGTCGCCGTACACCTACATCGCCCCGTTCTTCGCGCTGTTCGCCGCCTTCGGGCTGTTCCCGCTGCTCTACACCGCCTACGTCTCGCTCTACCGGGTCGAACTCCAAACGCCGGGGCAGCTGGAGTGGCGCGGCCTGGGCAACTACACCGCGCTCTTCGGCGACGACTACTTCTGGACCGCGCTGCGCAACACCTTCACCATCGGAGTCATCTCCACCGTCCCGCAGCTGATGATGGCGCTGGGACTGGCCCACCTGCTCAACTACAAGCTGCGCGGCCGCACCGTCTTCCGCGTCACCATGCTGCTGCCGTATGCCACGTCGGTGGCCGCCGCCACCCTGGTCTTCGCCCAGCTCTTCGGCCGTGACTTCGGCCTGATCAATTATCTGCTCGGCCTGGTCGGCGTCCACCCGGTGGACTGGCAGTCCGGCACCCTCGCCTCGCAGATCGCCGTCTCCACGATCGTCGTCTGGCGCTGGACCGGCTACAACGCGCTGATCTACCTGGCCGGCATGCAGTCCATCCCCGCCGACCTGTACGAGGCCGCCGAGCTGGACGGCGCGTCCCGCTGGCGGCAGTTCCTGCACGTCACCCTGCCCGGGCTGCGGCCCACCATCCTGTTCACCGTCGTGGTGTCCACCATCGGCGCCACCCAACTGTTCGGTGAGCCCCTGCTGTTCGAGGGCAGCATGTCCGGCGGCATCTCGCACCAGTACCAGACCCTCGGCCTGTACATGTACCAGGAGGGCTGGGGCTTCTTCCACCTCGGCCGGGCCGCCGCCACCGCGTGGGTGATGTTCGTCCTCATCCTGCTGCTGGTGCTCATCAACACCGTGATCGCGCGCCGCCGCACCCGCAAGGAGGCCCAGCGATGACCACCCTGGCCACGCCCCGGCGCACCGAAAAGACCGCCCCTGCAGCCCGTCCGGCCCGCCGCCCGCGCGGGGGGCGGGCGGGAGGCCACCAGCACGGCGGCCGTCTCGCCTACGCGATCCTCATCGTCGCCGCGCTCATCTCCGCCTTCCCCTTCTACTGGACGATCGTCGCGGCCACCCGCTCCAACGCCGACCTGGCCAAGAGTCCGCCGGCGCTGCTGCCCGGCGGCAGCCTGATGCACAACTTCCAGCAGGTGCTCGAGCAGGCCGACATCGGCAAGGCGCTGCTCAACTCACTGATCGTCTCGGGGGCGGTGACGGTGGGCACCGTCCTGTTCTCCACCCTCGCCGGCTTCGCCTTCGCCAAGCTGCAGTTCAAAGGGCGCAACGCGCTGCTCGCCCTGACGATCGGCACGATGATGATCCCGCCACAGCTCGGCGTGATCCCGCTGTTCATGGTCATCGCGAAGCTGCACTGGGTCAACCAGCTCCAGGCGGTCATCCTGCCCGGCATCGTGTCCGCCTTCGGCGTGTTCTTCATGCGGCAGTACCTCGTGCAGACGCTGCCCGACGAGCTGATCGAGGCGGGCCGGGTCGACGGCGCCTCCACACGGCGCATCTTCTGGAGCATCGTCATCCCGATCGCGCGGCCCGGCATGGCGGTGCTCGCGATGCTCACCTTCATGGCCTCCTGGAACGACTTCTTCTGGCCGATCATCGCCCTGTCCTCACAGGAGCCGACCGTGCAGGTCGCCCTGCGCCAGCTCGGCGGGGGATACGTCCACGACCAGTCCGTCATCATGGCCGGCACCCTGCTCGGCACGCTGCCCGTGCTGCTCGTCTTCGGCCTGCTGGGCCGGCACATCGTGGGCGGCATCATGCAGGGAGCGGTGAAGGGATAGCACGCCGCCCACGCCCCCACTGCGCTGACTGGCCGGGCGCGCAGCGCCCCCTGAAGCCGGCCCCCGCTCTTCGAGCCCTTTGCCCCGACGCGCGCCATCACGCCCCGCCTCACTGCGCTCGGGCCGAACAGCCGCTGGGCGGGGGCCGATCCACTGCCCCGATGACAGGGCGCTGAACCACAACGGAAACGCCCCCACCGCACGGTGCATGACCGGGGGCGAGACCTGGCCGGCCGATGCCCGGTTCGTCTCCTGAGCGCTGCAAGGCCGTGCAGCGCCACTCCACACGACATCAACGACCCCCACGGAGCCCTGATGACCACGACTGCCCCTCACCTGGTTACCGCCTCCCCGTTGACGTTCCCGCCGACGTTCCGCTGGGGCGCCGCCACCGCCGCCTACCAGATCGAAGGGGCCGCGAACGAGGGCGGCCGGACGGCGTCGATCTGGGACACCTTCAGCAGAACACCGGGGAAGGTCCGCAACGGCGACACCGGAGACATCGCCGCCGACCACTACCACCGCATGCGTGAAGACGTCGCGCTCATGGCCGAGCTGGGCCTGACCGACTACCGCTTCTCCGTGTCCTGGCCCCGTGTCCAGCCGACGGGGCGCGGCCCCGCCGCCCAGAAGGGCCTGGACTTCTACCGCGCCCTGGTCGACGAGCTCCACGCCCACCACATCCGCCCCGTACTGACCCTTTACCACTGGGACCTCCCGCAGGAACTCGAGGACGCCGGCGGCTGGCCCGAGCGCGACACGGCCCAGCGGTTCGCGGACTACACCGCGCTCGTGGCGGGCGCGCTCGGCGACCGCGTACGGACCTGGACGACGCTCAACGAACCGTGGTGCGCGGCGTTCCTCGGCTACTCAGAGGGCGTCCACGCACCCGGCCGGACCGAGCCGGAAGCCGCACTGCGGGCCGCGCACCACCTGAATCTCGCCCACGGCCTGGCCGTCGGCGTACTGCGCGACCTGGTGCACCCGTCGTCCGAGGTGTCGCTGACCCTGAACCTCGCCGCGGTGCGCCCGCTCAGCGACAGCCCCGCCGACCAGGACGCGGCCCGCCGGATCGACGCGCTGGCCAACCGGATCTTCCTGGACCCGGTGTTCCGCGGGCACTATGCACGGGACCTGCGGGCCGACACTGGGCTACTCACCGACTGGTCCTTCGTCCGGGACGGAGATCTGGAGATCACCTCCCGGCCCATCGACGCCCTCGGCATTAACTACTACACGCCCACGGTGGTCGCCGCCGGCTCCCACCCCGCGCCCTCGCCCTGGCCCGCCGCACCGGCACACGCACGCTTCCTGCAGGCACCGGGCCCGCGCACCGCCATGGACTGGCCGGTGGACGCCGGCGGCCTGTACGAACTGCTGACCCGGCTGCGCGACGAGCTGCCGGACACGCCGCTGATCGTCACGGAGAACGGCGCCGCCTACGACGACTACACCGACCCGGAGGGCGAGGTCCACGACCCGGAACGGATCGCGTACCTGCGCTCGCATCTCGAGGCGGTGCACCGGGCCATGGCGGCCGGCGCGGACGTCCGCGGCTACTTCCTGTGGTCCCTGCTGGACAACTTCGAATGGGCCTACGGCTACAGCAAGCGTTTCGGCATGGTGCACGTCGACTTCGCCACCCAGCGCCGCACCCTCAAGGACAGCGCCCGCTGGTACGCGGACGTCGTGGCGCACGGCAGCCTGCCGCTCAGGTGAGCGGGCCGTCACAGCACCGACGTGGCCGATCCCCGTGAGCCGCCCGCGGTGGGTCCAGGGCGCGCACGGCCTACGGCCAGAGGCGCGCGGCGCCGATGTGACCGGGCCGTTTCTGTAGGGTGAAAGGGGCGAGAGCGCTCTCCCCGGTCGCTCACACTCGCCTGCCGGGAGCTACGCTGTTCCCGTCCCGAGAGGAGCGTTCCCTTGTCCGACCAGATCTCCGCGTCCCGGCCCACCCTGGAAGCCGTCGCCGAACGGGCCGGCGTCTCCCGGGCCACCGCCTCTCGTGTCGTCAACGGGGGCAGCGGGGTGCGCGAGGCTCTGGTGGAGAAGGTACGGCGGGCCGTGGAGGAGCTGGGCTACGTACCGAACCAGGCGGCCCGTGCCCTGGTCACCCGCCGCACCGGCGCGGTCGCCGTCATCGTCGCGGAGCCGGAGACCAAGGTCTTCGCCAACCCTTTCTTCGCTCAGCAACTGCTCGGCATCAGCCGGGAGCTGACCGCCCACGACACCCAGCTCGTCCTGCTGCTGGTGGAGGGCACGGCCGACTACGACCGCATCGGCCGCTACCTCGCCGGCGGCCACGTGGACGCCGCCCTGCTGTTCTCCCTGCACGCCGAGGACCCGCTGCCCGCCATCACCCGCCGGGTGGGGCTGCCCACCGTCTTCGGCGGCCGTCCCGGCTGGCCGGGCGCGGAGGGAGACCGCAGCCTCCTCTACGTCGACTCGGACAACCGTGGCGGCGCCCGCGAGGCCGTCCGCCATCTGCTGTCACTGGGGCGCGGGCACATCGCGACGATCAGCGGGCCTCTCGATCAGACGGCCTCGGTGGACCGGCTCGACGGCTACCACGACATCCTGATGGACGCCGACCCCCGGCTGGTGATCGAGGGGGACTTCACCGAGGCGGGCGGCGCCCGCGCCATGGCAGAGCTGCTGGAGCGGGCGCCTGAGCTGGACGCCGTCTTCGTCGCCTCCGACCTCATGGCCACCGGCGCGCTGCGCGTGCTGCGAGAGCACGGGCGGCGGGTGCCGGACGACGTGGCCGTCGTCGGCTTCGATGACATGGCCTCGGTGGCCGAGCTGACCGACCCGCCGCTGACGACGGTCCGTCAGGAGATCGAGGAGATGGGCCGGCTGATGGTGCGCTTGCTGCTGCGCAGCCTCGACCAGCGGACGCAGGATGGCAGCGGCGGCCGTCCGCTGTCCTCCGTGGTCACCCCGACCCGGCTGATCCGGCGGGGTACAGCCTGAGCCTGACGCCAGCCTCCGCCTCCTCTGGGGTCGGGGGAGATGCCCTGACACAGGTGATCGCAAGGGCCTGGTCGACTCGGTTGGTTCTGCCTCCCTTGGCGGCCGGCGTTGCGTCGAGTGCCTGATCAGGCAGTTCCACTGGTCAGGGAGGATGGTGGACTACCTGCCTCGGCATGCCGGTTGCCACCGCGTCGACCGATCCGGTCGAAGACCCGTCGCCACCGCAACCACCAGCCACGCCAGGGCGTCTGGGTCAGGCCGCCCGACGTCTGACACCCACCACGTGGTGACAACTCCCAGGAGCAGCGCCAGGAGGATGTGGGAGGTGGCCTCGGTCAGCTGGAAGTGCCAGTACCGGCTGCCCGGCTGACAGGAGTCCCAATCGGTGTAGTGATGTTCCGCCGGCCAGGCCTTCAGCGACTTCTGCGAGGCCGCCGCGCGTGACGGAGAGATCTCTGTCGACGCGCTTATGGCCAGGATCGGGTCTGCACGGTCAACAGTTCAGTAGCTCGGACAACTCCCCAGGGCCGAGGACAAAAGAGAGTTGACAAGTCGTCCGAGGCAGTCTTCGAGTTGCCGGCCTCGCACGATGCCCCAGGCCCGTGCGAGGGCGCCCCTGCGCTGCCGCCGGATCGGCGGTGTGCGCCTCGCCCGGGGCTGGGAAGTCGGCCTTGTGCGGCTCAGTGGGCAGGGCTGATGAAGTCCAGGGCCTCATGGGCCAGTCCGTCCCAGCTGAGCTCCGAGCCGGGGTTCAGGCTGAGCCACTCGCTCATGAGCCGCCCGTGCCCCGGGTCGAAGCGCTCGCCCTCACCGGCATCCACCAACTCGTCGACCCGGGCCCGCGGGAGCTTCACCACGAGATGGCCCTGCGCGAGCATCGCGAAAATCTTCCCGCCGACCTTGAGCGCAGCAGCGCCGAACCTTCCCTCCCGTCCCGGCTCGTCGCCAGGGATGGTTACCCCGTCCAGCTCCGCGAACTGCGCGACCAGCTGCGCGTACCGCTTCTCGGGGGAGACTGCCCGCCGTCGCTGCATCGGCTCCTCGACTCATTCCGGCCAGTGCAAGGTCTCCTGCCGACCTCCGCCATCGCGGCATCCGGCAGCTTACTGTTGTGACCAGGTCAGACCATGAAAGCTCGGGGGTGCAGCGAGAGGTTCAGTTCACACCAGACGATCTTCCCGCCCGGGGTCCGGTGGCTGCCCCATCGGTCGGAGAGGCTGTCGACCAGGACCAGCCCGCGTCCGCTTTCGCAGGTCATCGAGGGGTGGCAGAGCGCCGGCAGTTCGCTGCTGCCGTCGCTGACCGCGCAGCTGAGGACGGGGGTTGCGGCCTGCCGGTAGATGGCGCTCAGGTTCAGGGGAGGGGCGGCGTGGCGCAAGGCGTTGGTTACCAGTTCTGTGACGAGCAACTCCACTGTTTGGGTCAGGAAGTCGGGGACGCCTGTGTGGAGGAGACTGACACGTATCAGGGTCCGGGCTTTGCCGGCCGCAGTTGATGTCCATGGCAGAGCCAGGGACAGGGCCAGCGAACGTCCGTCACGCGGGGCGGGGACGCCAACGGGCGGGCCGGGGATGCCGGCTCCGGGTCCTGGAGGGTCAGAACTGTCCGCGGGGTTCGCGGCGACCTTGTAGCTCATGGGGAACTCCGGATATCGGGAGAGGCTGAGTGGCGGCGTTGCTGCCGGGATGGCCACCGTCCGGGAATGCCTTGAATCCGACCTGCCGTGCCTGCGCAGGAGGCCCTGCAGGCGCTTCCGCGCTCTGCGGGGCCGACGCGACGATCAGCGCGCCCAGCAGGCACTTCCGCGTCGCCTGTGACGAGCAGGATGACGCTGAGAAGCCCAGCGCCACCGACCGCAGCCTGCCACCCAGCGTGGCCCGGCCCGTCACCGGTGACCGCGACGCCACGGCTGCTGCCGCTTCGACGATGGTCTGCCGGGCAGGCGAGGCGTCGTTGTGCTGCTGTCCGCCGGAACCGGCGGTTGAAGCGGCAGCGGTGACGCTCACCATCGCGATGCCTCTGCGGTGGACCATGGCCAGTCCTTTGACCTGAGCTGTGGACACAGCTCTCCTTCGATGGGCCGGAAGGGGAAGGGGTGGCGACTCTCCGACCTCAGATACTGCGTCCACGTCCAGGAGGTGCACGCCTCGAAGTGCCTCAGCCTTCCTTCAGCGGCGACAATACCCAAATATGAGAGCGCTCTCAAGTGCAAGTGTTGACCATCTGCGCTGCAGGGGACAGGGCGGGCGCGGATCTCCCCCCGGATCCGCCTCCCGACCGGCTGCTCCTCGGGGGCCATCCCGTCACGCGGAAGCACACAGGCCACGCTGGCGGCGGCAGCGATCGGCACGGCGGACTGGCCTTGCGCTGCTTGCTCGGCCACTTCGGCGTCGCGGACCGAGCGGCTGCACGTCCCCGCCCCGACCGGGCGCAGCCTGCTCTGCACGCGGCCCTGATCGCCGCAGCCGCCGGGGCGGGGTCGCCCCCCCATGTCGTGCGGTGGCGCCCGTCGGCAGGCCCTATCGGCAGCTCGCCCGGGACACCCTGGTACTCGGTGACCGCATTGTCCGACGCGCGGCCGGCGGACAACTGCTGCCGTCTCTGGATGTCACGCTGGCGTACGTCGGTGCCTGTGGAGGGGATCGCGCGCAGTGGTAGCGGGACTGGCAGGCCGTCAAGGCGGAACTGACCGAGGCCAAGGCACGTACCGATGAGCGGGACCAGCCCCCGGTCAGCGCCACCATTGAGTCCGCCACCGGACGTTGGGCCGGCGACGGCACCGGCAGCGCGCGCCCCGGCCGACGTCATCTGGGGGGCTTGGCGGCGACCCTGGTGTGCGGAGTCGCCCTGGGGGTGGCGGGAACGGTGGCCATACTGCTGCCGGGGCTTCCCACGGCCAGGCAACGGGCGGTGGAGACGCTTCGGCGACGCCGTCGGCCTGGCAGAGCATCGCTGCCCGGTCGCCGGACACCGCGCACCCCGGCGACGGCATGGACCCCATCCGTACCCGATGCGGCGACGCCAAGGCGCACATCACCAACTGGACTCAGTGCCGGTCTACCTGCCAGGCGAGAAGAAGTTCGGCGACCTGGTGATGCGCAACAACCCGCGCTGCAGCGTGATGAGTTGGGGTACCGTGAACGGGCCGGCCCGGCCCAACCGCAAGGTGTACATCACCGCCTACCGGCCCGCCGACCGCGCGTCCACGCTCTCCTGGTACGGCGCACTTACACCTCTGTCCCGCTCGGTGGCCCTCCGGGCCGGCACCTGCACGCTCCAGCCGGTGCGGTGCAGCAGCAGGTCCAGCCCGGCCAGGGTGTACTCGGCCCCGAACCGGCGGCGCACGACCTCGCCGATGCGGGCCAAGGTCCAGCACTGGTCACTCCAGCCGCACGCGGCCGGACCAGCCTCCAACACCGCTTCCAGGGCACGTAGTTGGCTGGTATCGAGCTTGCAGCGGGCGCCACCGGGGCCCTTGGAGACCAGCGCCTGGCGGCCGCCCGAGGCCAGGGCCCGGCGCCGGCGGTTCGCCGGCATCCGGGTCACCCGGAACCGCCGGGCCACCTCCCGGTCACTGGCCCCCGCCTCGATCAAGTCAGCCGCCGCAAGCCGGACTTGCTCACGACGATCCCGCTCCTCGGCCGTCAGCCCACCGCCATCGGGATATCTCATCCCTCCGGAATAGTGGCGTGAGACCGCCGATGGGGCGGGCATCGCGGGCCATGCGTCGGCACCACGATCTCCAGGCCGCCGCTGACACAGGTCGCCCACCGCCGCTGGAGAGCACCGGTCGAACGTGCGGTCGCCTGGCTCGTCCAGCACGGCAACTGCCGCCTGCGCTACCGCGGCGCCATCGCCAACAACACCTGGCCCCACGCCCGGGCAGCCGCCCTCAACCTCCGCCGCCTGATCAACCTCGGACTCACCCAGACAGGCGGAACCTGGCAACTCGCCCCGGCCACCCCAGCGAAAGGGGGCTGCCCGGCCTCCAGCCGGACAACCCCTCGCCAAGATCTCTATGGATCTTGGCGCTAGACTAAGCGTCCTCGAGGACTTCCGCGAATGCGATCACTACTCCTCCGGTGGCGTGCGCTTTGGTAGCGGCGACAAGGGGACCCGCCTCTGCGGCGGCGGCGCTGGCCGCCGCGTAGTCGGCGAAGTACAGGTCCAACAGTCGGTACGCCGGGGTCGGGCTGCCGTCTTCCTTGGGCCACACCTTCGACGTCTGCAGCCGAGTCAGTCCGGGGAGCTTGCGCGCGAGCGCGAGCTGGTCGGGGTAAGCCGCCTCGAAGGTGTCCGGGTCGGTGGGGTTGGAATAGACAAAGCTGATCTTGGTCGGCTTGCCTTGCTCCGTCATGGATGGCCTCTTGATTGTTGGTCTCGGTTGATACAAGCGAGCGGGCCCAGACTCGGACGACGATGTCAGCAATTCCAGTGGCATAGGTGCTTCGCCGATGGAAGAAGTTGGCACATGACAGAGTGCCCAGAGTCATGGCCCCACTCACTGTTTGCTAAACCTAGTCAGAGGAATGGACAGCGACCATGACCGCTCCGCCGGGAAATCTTGCCGATCGTCCAGCGATGCCAGAGGGTTTACTCCGATCGCCGCAAGCGTTTGCCGATCCGCCAGCGCTTGAGGACGCCGCACTCGGCCTCAACGCAGATGGTCAAATGCACGACTTGCTCTCGGAGCTTCTCCGGAGCGCCCGTCTGAGCGGAGAACGGATCGTTGCGTACGCTCCGCCGCGGAATTTCTCGATCGGCTTCGCCGATATCGGCAGCCTGCACATCATAGAAGCAGGCGAACTCGTGCTTCGGGTCGACGGAGACCCGCACGTCCAGCACTTGAGCCGCGGCGATGTCGTCCTGCTCCCGCGCGGTGACACGCACCACATCAGCGACGCAGGCAAGCGCGCGCAAGCGATCGTGCGTACCAGCGCACCCGAGCCGGCGCGCTGGCTCTGCGGCACATTCACGATCGGCGCCCCACAGGCGAGCCACCTGCTCCGGTGCCTGCCTGCCGTGATCATACTGCGCGGTGACCGCGGTCCAGCGCTCGAAGGGCTCGAAGTCGCACACAGGATGCTCGTATTCGAGATGCAATCGCCCTCTCAAGGATCGGCGGTGATGGTCGCCCGCATCCTCGATCTGATCTTCATTCAGATTCTGCGCGCCTGGGCCGCTGGCTCGGACGCCGAACCGAACTGGCTGGCCGGTGCGTTCGACCCCCAGATCAGCCTGGCCTTGAGCGCTATCCACCGAGACATCGGCCACGACTGGACAGTCGACGAGCTGGCCCGAGCGTGCAACCTTTCACGGTCGGCGTTCGCTGCGCGGTTCGTCGCTCGCGTCGGGAAGCCGCCAGCAACCTATCTCGCGCACGTACGCCTGGGCGCCGCCACCGACCTGCTCCGTGACACCTCCCTTCCGCTCACGCTCATTGCGGAGAGCGTTGGCTACACGTCCGAGGCGGCATTCAGCCGCGCGTTCAAGAACCGCTACGGCATGCCACCGGCTCGCTGGCGAAGAGACACACGATGTCGCCCGCCCGTAAGCACTCCCTCCCCAGACCCAGAAGCAGGTGAACCGGCTCGTCAACCGCGAACGAGCCGCCAGCGAGCATGACCTCTCCGACGTGAGATGTCTGGCGCATCCTCACGGAGCTCCGCATGAGCGCTCAGCTCGCGACCTCCCTGCTTCGGGGTGTGCAACTGACGATCAGCGTCCACACCTTCTCGGGAAGCGGTGAAGGGCACAGCCGATTCCATGTGCCTCGGAAAACCTCCCCCGTGTGACCCGCGGGTTGTACCGAGCGAGTCACGTCTTCGCACCACACCCGAGTAGTGCGATTGTCCGGCTGCCGCGATCGCCGGTCGTCGGCCTAGCCTTTCCACGCCACGGCGAACAGGCAGGCGCCCGGCAGTCCGGCAGGCGCTGCGCCACGGTGACGGCTCCTCGGCGGACAGAGTCCGCCGAGTCTGGATTCGCCTCAACCCTCGTCGATCCGCTGATCTTTCCTGCAGAGGCGATGCGGCGATGCAACCCCGGAACGGGCAACGGAGTATTCGGAGTCGCACAGGCTCCGCTCCTTCCCATTCCGACCTGCCGAAGGGAGAGCTGTGTACGGGGCGCAGGTCTCTGGGAAACGGCCACCAGGTGTGGCACGGAGCCCTCTTCCACGACGCCGTGCACCGCCGCATGCGCGTCACCGCTGAACCGAGACCTGCACCTGTAAAGCAACCACCGCCCCTTGACCTGACAGGGGCCGGAACCATGGGGGAGACCCTTGAACAGAATCAGTCATGCTGCCGCCGTCGCCGCCTTGGTACTGGCTGCCGGCGCGACCACCTGCGTCACCGCGTCGGCGGCCCCGTCGCACACCGGTACGGTCGTGGCCAACGCGGCCTCACGGACCGGCTTCACGACGACAGTTGGCCGCGAGGCCGCGCTCCGGCCTTCCACGGTCGCCCCGAAGATCGTCTGGCATCCCGGCGGCTGCAACAAGGAGACAAGGGGGCCCTTCACGGCCAGCGCCTGTACCAGCGACACAGGGTTCGCTGGTGTGGACTTCAACTCCGACGCCTACATCGACGCCAAGCCCAACGGGTGTTTCTACCTGGAGATCGACCTCCGCGACGCGAACGCCAACAAGCTTGCCACCGGCGACTGGCAGCGGTTCTGCGGCACCGGCCACTTCCTCGGCCCGACCTTCAGCGGTCAGAAGTACAACCAGCCGTACTACAGCGAGCTGACCATCGCGAGCGGCAACCAGTCCTACGTCATCGACAGTCCGTACATCGGCTACACGTGGAACTGACCGTAGGGCACCATCTCAGAGAGGAAGCCACATCGTGAAGCGCACGACCACTGCTCTCCGGCTCGCCATCGCCGCCTGCACCGTCGCAGGTGCCGTACTGGCCACTGCCCCCCTCGCCACGGCCGAGAACGCCACCAAGGACGCCGCGATGTCGCCCGGCTACACGATCGAGGCGCGTGTCTACAAGGACTTCGGCGTCGCCCACCCCACGAAGTGGGTGACCTCCGCCTGGACGTACCACGGGGCCGCGTTCCAGAGTATGACCCGCATCCGTAACACGGCGACCCTGGCCAGTTCCGTGGGGACGTTCACGTGGAGCTGCAGCGTCGGCGTGAGTACGGGCGGGCCGGAGGGCAACTGCACCGGCACGCCGAACGTGTCCACCTACAGCACCAGCCAGTACTGGGAGAACGGCAACACCTACGAGGCCGACCTGAACGGGTACATGTACCCGTCCTGGAACACCACGTGGGAGCAGGTCTGCTCGATTGCCTCGGCCAGTTCCAGTTCGCTGGGCATTCACGGGCAGAGCCAGGCCTGCGTCGGCTGACCCATCCTGCGGTGCCCGCCGTTCTCGCGGCGGGCATCCGTCCGCCGACTCCGCACCCCTCTCGTCCCCCTCTCGCCCTGTGGCCCTGCCACGCCTTCGACCAGCAGGAGACCAAGGATCATGCAGGTTCGCCTCCGCGGGGCGGTGGCGGTGCTCGCCGCCGTGCTCGTGCTCCTGGGCGCCCTCGGCGGCTGTGCGGCCGGTCCCGCGACGACCTTGCAGCAGAGCCGCCTTGCGGCGGACCTCGCCCGGCTTCGCGGGGACGACGGCCTCTACTCCGCGAGCGTCCCCGACCGGCCCGGGCTGTACGACTCCGCCTACGGACTGGCCGCGCTGTCGGCCCTCGGAGAGCCCGGGCAGCTGAGCGAACCCGTGACGCGGAAGGTCTTCGCCGACCAGATCACGGGGGATCAGCTCTGGGGACGGCTGTATCTGGCGCTCCTCGAGCAGACCCTGCACCTGCGCCTGCACGACACGTCCGACGTTGCCGCGCTGCGGGCGATGCACACCCCGCGGGGCGACTTCGCCGACCCGGCGGCGCAGCACACCCGCGTACCCGACAGAGGCGCGGAACTGGCCGCCACGACAGCCGCACTGCGGGCCCTCAAGACCTTCGGCGCCCCCCTCACGGGAAACGCCGCCACCACCACCCGGCGCTGGCTCGACACCGACGGAACCCGCGCCGCGGCCACCAGCCTCACTCAGCGACTGCACCTGGTCCAGGCCCGCGCCGCCCTGGGACTGCCGGCCCCCGCCGCACTGCGTAACACCCTGCGGACCTGGTGGTCCCGCACCGGCGCGAACCAGCACGGCCCTGTGTCCGGCGACGCCTTCCTGGAGACCTGCTCCTACATCCGGTTGGCCCGGATCGCCGACGTCGAGCTGAGCGGGCGGCGCGACCAGTTGCTGGCGAACCTCGACCCCTCACCGCTGCCCGTGGGAGACCCGCAGATCGCCGATGCCCTCACGGAGTCCCTCACTGTGCTGCACGCGAAGCCGGCCCGTTCGGCGGCACTGCGCCGGTATCTGTGGACGCGCCGACTCCCCAGCGGTCTGTTCTCGGCCGTGCAGCAACGAGACGGAGACCTTGAGGCGTCGTTCCAGGTCGAGGCGTTGCGGACGCTGACCGGACTGCCCACGCAGGACCCGCAGCTCGCAGCGGCCCTGCGCGCGCACCGCGGCACCGTGCAGCGTTCTGGGCAAGGGGCACAGGCCGTCTGGCTGGCCGTGCTGGAGGCGGCGGGGGGAAGCGTCGGCACCCCGGACCGGCGGACCCTCACGGCACAGGCGGTCAAGGACGTGCCACCACTCTCCGCCGGGACCGCCCAGCAGTGGTCCGAGGTGAGCGCCGCCCTGCGCAGCTCCCATCTGCGGGTTCCACGCGTGGACATCACACCGTGGCCGGCAGACACCGCCGAGCACCGCTACGCGACCTACCTCGCCGTCAGCGGGCTCGAAAAGGACGGCCGACTCGCGGAGTTGCCCAACACACCCTCGTCCGACGCCCTTGCCCGACAGGGGATGGAGCTGCTGCGGACCGGCTCCCTGCACCAGGCCGAGGCGGCCCTCAGCGCCGCGCACGCCACGGGCTGGCACCCGACCGCGGCCCAACGCACCCTGATGGCGGACCGGCTGACTTCCCTGCAGGGCTGCCCGGGCACTCCGTCACTGTTCCGTGACTCCGCCTCCTCCCAGGCCTGTGACGTGTACGCCACGCTCTCCGCCTGGCGGATCTTCGCCCTGCTCGGCACGGTTCCTCGGCAGTGATCGCCATTGGCGAAACCGCCGTCCGGCTCCGCATCGAAGACAAGGAGATCAAAGAGTGGGATTCATCGCCTAGCTGCACGATGCGGTAGGAGGCCAGGCCCCCGGCGGGAGTCCGCATGGCGTTCCCTCGATGGTCAGCCGGACCGGCAGCGGCGTGGTGCCGATCACGTTTTCAAGGCCGGCCTCGTCCGGCTGCGGCTCCATGTCCGCAGCGCTGGCCGCCATCCCTTGTTCTTCGCAGGGAGGCTCGGCCGTCAGCGGGCGGGAGCGCGATCCTTGGCCCGGAGGGGCGAAGCGCCGCAGATCGCTGCGTCTGTGGTGACGGTCATGCCGGGCGTTTCTGGTTCTCGACGTAGCCCTTGACGATGCTCAGCGGTGCGCCGCCGCAGGAAGATCCGCAACATGAGTAAGGCCCCAGAACCCAAGCCCGGCACCGACCAGCCGGGCGGCTTCCTGCACGACGGGGCCGCCGCCAAAGCCGGGCTCAACAAGTCGATCAACGATGCCGGATGGGGGCCCTATCTCTTTCGTCAAGGGGCGGGTCGGTTGATTGGTGATGTTTCAGGCGGCTTGGGGGACGGCTTGAGGTTCGAAGAACGTGCCGTCGCGGAGCATTGCGAAGAGCACGTCGACGCGGCGGCGTGCGAGACACATCAGGGCCTGCTTGTGCCGCTTGCCCTCGGCCTTCTTCCGCTCGTAGTAGGCCCGGGAGGCCGGGTCGGACAGCGAGGCGAACGCGGCGAGGAAGAAGGCCCGTTTCAGGTGCTTGTTGCCTCTGCGGGACGGGCTCTCGCCGCGGATCGAGGACCCCGACCGCCTGGTCACCGGAGCGAGCCCGGCATAGGCGGCGAGGTGGCCCGCGGTCGGGAAGGCGGTGCCGTCACCGACGTCGATGAGGATCCTGGCTCCGGTCCTGACGCCTATCCCCGGCATCGACGTCAGGAGCTCGGAAAGAGGGTGCGACTTGAGCAACTCCTCGATGTCCGAGGCCAGTTCCTTGCGCTGGTCGAGCAGGCTGGCCAGGTTCTTCGCGAGCTTGGGCACGATCACCGCGGCCGCGTCGGTGCCCGTGACGACGACGGTCTAGAAGGTAACGGGGTTCCTGACGCACACCGCCAGGGAGAACCGACCCGCACAGGAAAAATTCCACTGCGTGGCCTGGGGCCACCACGCGCACGCCGACACCGTGGCAGCCACCCACGTGCTACGGGCCGGGCTGGTCCGTCGCGACGCCAACCCGGCATAGCGAGAAGCCCCCGGCTTCAGCTGGGGGAGGAGTCACCAAGAAACGGCGTGGCTGGCTCGGCTCGTCGATGCCCCACCCTCGCGTCACGTCATTCCGCACAGTGACGCTGTCGGAAGCGGAGTCGACGCCCGCCGCGTGGAGTAGCGGGTATGGGCATATGGGGCGTGCGGGCAGACCCCCGGCCGTCGTCCCGCACGCCGGCTGAAAGTGCCTCCGAGGAGAGTGGGAACAAGGAGTTCAATCCCACTGGGTGTTGTGGTTCAGGAGGCGGTTGTGGGCGTCGTATTCATCCACCGCGGCGATGCTCTGTCCGGAGGCGATGGGGATTGCGTAGGCGCGGTAGGCGGTGCCGGGGACGGCGGCCACCTTTGCGGTCGCGTGCCGGCCGTCGCGGAAGGTCATCGTGGCATGGGCGACGGCGGCGTCGGGATGGACCAGGAACAGCCGACTGCCGGTGTTGCCCTTGTCGGTGTTGCCCTCCAGTGAGGCGCCGGTGGTGTGGTCGGTGTCGCGGGTGCCGTCGACCACGGTGCAGCCTGCCCAGGGGTCGGTTGTATGTCCCTCCGGCGCGCCGTCGATGACGACGTTCGTGCACAGCAGGCTGTGCCCCTTGGGTGCCGGGCTGTGCAGCAAGCCGGACGGAGAGGGCGGGGTGAAGCCCTTGGGGAACGTGGCGTAGTACGTCAGCGTCACCGACCACGGCTCGCCTCCCAGCACACCCCGCCCCACCACAACACTCCGCGGCACCGCCGATGGAGAGGGCCGGGGCGAAGAAGCGGTGGTTGTCTGCTGCTGCGGGCGAATGTTCTCCGCCTCGGTGCCGGGTAGGAAAAGAGTCACGGTCAGGCAGACGGCGAGGATTGCGCCTGCGGACGCCACGGCGGCGCGGCGGTGGGCGCGGCGAGACCGGCCGGCCTTGAGGATCTGCTGCACAGGGGCGGCGGACGGCTGCCGCTGGTGGGCCGTGCGTGCCAGAGCGCGGCGCAGGGCCTGCTCATGCTGGGGGGTGCTGTCGCTGTCTGCTGGGGGGGACGGCCGGGTCACGGGGCATCTCCGAGGCTGGTGAGGGACTGGATGGCCAGTGCCGGGTGCGTTCTGAGCTTGGCCAGTGCACGCGAGGCCTGGCTCTTGACTGTCCCCTCGGAGCAGCCCAGTGCATGAGCGACTTCTTCGATGCTCAGATCCTCCCAGTAGCGCAGCACGACGACGGTGCGCTGCCGCGGGGGCAACTCGGACAGAGCCTTGAGCAGCACATCCCGCTTTTCGCTGCCCGCGGCCTCATCGGGTTCCGTGGCGTCCGGGAGGAAGGGCATGAGCAGGTGAACGACGCGGTGCTTGCGATGGCGGCTGCGATTGTTGTTGATCAGGGCGCGTCGCACGTACGCGTCAGTCTCGTCCCTGCGCAGCCGCCGCCACTGCGTGTACACCTTGATCAGCGTCGTCTGCACAAGGTCCTCGGCTTCGTGGAAGTCGCCGGTGAGCATGTAGGCGGTGCGCACCAGTTGCGACCAGCGCGTGGTGGCGAACTGGACGAATTCGGTGTCGTCGTCGCCGTTCCTGCCGAGGTACACGAAGTGCCTGTCCCTGCCGTCTGAGATCGTGGAAATGTCCTGCATCCCGTGGTCGGGGGCCGGTGGTCGGCCCGGCCCCCGACCGGACACGGGGTCAGCGCCACTGGGTGTTGTGGTTCAGGAGGCGGTTGTGGGCGTCGTATTCATCCACCGCGGCGATGCTCTGTCCGGAGGCGATGGGGATTGCGTAGGCGCGGTAGGCGGTGCCGGGGACGGCGGCCACCTTTGCGGTCGCGTGCCGGCCGTCGCGGAAGGTCATCGTGGCATGGGCGACGGCGGCGTCGGGATGGACCAGGAACAGCCGACTGCCGGTGTTGCCCTTGTCGGTGTTGCCCTCCAGTGAGGCGCCGGTGGTGTGGTCGGTGTCGCGGGTGCCGTCGACCACGGTGCAGCCTGCCCAGGGGTCGGTTGTATGTCCCTCCGGCGCGCCGTCGATGACGACGTTCGTGCACAGCAGGCTGTGCCCCTTGGGTGCCGGGCTGTGCAGCAAGCCGGACGGAGAGGGCGGGGTGAAGCCCTTGGGGAACGTGGCGTAGTACGTCAGCGTCACCGACCACGGCTTGCCTCCCAGCACACCCCGCCCCACCACAACACTCCGCGGCGCTGGGGCTCCAGACGGTGTGGGGTGGCCAACGGACTGTCGCGCAGCCGAGGCGGCGCGGTGGCTGACAGCGGGGGTGCTGGAGCGATGAGAGGCGTCGGAGGCGGCCGCAGCGGCAGCAGTGATGCCTACCGCCGCGACACCCGCAGCGACCGTGGTCGCGAGCTTCTTGATCCTTGTCGCGGACACAGTTCTCCTTCTGTAGACGGGCAGATGGGAGCGGCGCCTCTCCGCTTTGGAATACTCCGTTTGCTTCCGGGAGGTTGCATGACCCGGGACCGCCGTGCATGGGCCAAGTGCTGGGAGCGTGGGTGCACGCGCCAGAAGGCGAGAGCCTGACACCCCCCGATCGAGTTCGACGAGAGTCTTCGAACGGCAGGGCCGACAGGCAGAACATTCCTTCGTGCAGGAGGGACCAAGGCGGCGAGCCCGCGACGTCCCGCGGCGAAGCGCAGGCAGCGTTACCACCGGTACAGCGTGATCGCGGACAGAGCGGCCAGGCGGGTAAGCGGCCACATGAGGCGCTAGTCGGGCAGCACGTCGTGTCACATTGCGGTCAACGCGGCCGGTGCCTGCGGCATCCCAGAGGACGCCGCAGGCATGCGGATCAGCGGAAGTGGATGAACGACAGCCCGGCGGTGGCGATGGTATGCCGGCTGTATGAGTAGTACCGGTAACCGTCGTAGCTGTCGGCGTAGTTGTAGTCCTCCACGTCGACCGTGCCGTTGCCCACGCCCAGCACGAAGCCAACATGGCCCATGGAGCCTGCACCATCGACTCCCGCCGGCAGGACGGCGACGCTGTTCACCGCGGGCGTGCTGTTGACGACCAGGCCGAGGTTGCGCGCGTTCGCCACCCAGGTTCCGGCGTGGCCGAACCAGCCGCCGTGCCAGCCATTGCTGAAGTCTGCGATCTTGAGGTTGTGGCGTATCCGCCAGGCGACGAACGAAGTGCACTCTCTGGTCAGGAAGCCCGCTCCGTCGCTGACATCGATGCTGCTGTTGGCGTACGGGTAGTCGTTGCTGCCGCCGACAACGATGTTGGTGCCCGCGGCCCACAAGGGTTTGTTGGTGTTGCTGTAGACGACGGTATTCCCGTCACTCTGAAGGGTCAGATAAGCGCCGGCGTGAGCGTTGGTGTTCGACGCCCACAGGGCTTTGTTGGCGCTGCTGTAGACGACCAGATTCCCGTCGCCCTGCATGTCGGCGCGTGCGCCGGCGTTGCCCGCCGTGCGGCTGGACCAGAGCGGTACATTGTCGAGGGTGTACTCCACCAGGTTCCCGTCGCCCTGCATCGTCAGGCGGTATTCCCCTGAGGCGACGGTGAGTGACTGCCCCGCCGTCAACTGGTGACCGGCTGTCAGGGTCGACGTGGGCGCGGCGTGAGCGGTGGCGGAGGACCCGGTGGCCGCCAAGGCGGGAGCGCCAGCCGTCATGACCGCCGCTGTGGCGAGGAGTACCGCGGTACCCAACGCGAGAACACCGTGTCGCCGGGTGTGCTGATGCGCAACAACAGGCATTGCTGTCCCTTCCCGAGCGCGAAGTCCTCCCGCGGCACGGCCAGTGGCCAGCCACGTGAGAGGGGCGGGAGACCGGAGCCAATGCCCGGCTGGCACAGCGTGCTGCACTTCAGTGGGACGGGTCATGCCCACTGTTTGTGCCACTCCCGCGTGTAGGTGTTACGACCCACAGCACAGCCGCGGCAGCTGAGTCATCGCCATCTGGCGCCGAAGTGCGCTTGGGACGCACCGGGCTTCACAGGCCCCGGAAACCTCAACTGGTCGGCAGGCTCTGGTCGTTGCCCTGGTTCGTGATGTCCAGGGTCAGTTCCACGCTCGTTCCCGCGCCTGGGGCGGATTCCAGGTGAACGTGGCCGCCGATTTCCAGGAGCCGGCGGCGGATGGACTGGGGCAGGCCCCACCCGACGGGTTGGTGAGCGGGGTCGAAGCCGCGCCCATGGTCCACGATGCTGATGGTCACCTGCGTAGGGGTGGCGGCTGCGTGGAGTACGGCCCTGTCGACGCCGGCGTGCTTGGCGACGTTGGTCAGTGCTTCCTCGACCGCGCCGGACAGAGCGGCGACCGATGCGGCTGCCAGACCGGCGCGGACGGCATCCTGCTGCCGCAAGGAGCCGTCGACGAGCTGGACGTCGAGGCCGTGTTCAGTCTTGCGGCACACCACTGCCTGTAGAGCGGTGAGCAGGTCATGTTCGTGGTCGATCGGGTCACCGCGGACCAGGGCGCGCAGCCATGTGGCCTCGCCGGCGACCTGGGCGCGCAGCCGGTCGTCGGCGATCCAGTGACCGCGAGCCAGTGTCTCCATGGTCTGCAGCACCCGGTCGTGCAGGGCCCTGGCGTGCCGGAGGCGCTCGCGTTCGGTGGCCAACGCGGCCGCGTCGGCGACGGCTTTGGCACGCGTGGTGTCCAGTTCACCGGCGGAACGGCGCAGTTCACGCGCGACGATCCAGGTGACCGAGGTGTCGGCGAAGTAACTGATGGTGTCGGGAAGAGCGTTCCAGGGGCGCTCCAAGCCGAAGAACAAGGACGAGAGGACGTATCCGGCGGCCAGCGCGGTGGTCGCGGCGAGGACGGCAACGTACCGGAGGTAGGCGACGCCGATTCCGATGCTGGTCAGGATGGTGAAGCCGTACATGAAGTACGCCCAGGTCAGGGCATCCTGCGTATCAGTGAGTGCCGCGTTGGCGGCGAGGGCCGCGACGCACAGAGCGATGTCGGCGCTCATCGTGACCGGCGTGATCTTTCGGCGACGCAGCCAGTAGACGCTCAGCAGCACGCTTTCCAGGCAGACGGTCAGGGCGACGGTCAGGACCCACCCGGGGCGCGCGTACTGGGCGCTGTGGGACAGGACGGTGATCAGGACCTGGAGGATCCCGGTCGCGCGGAAGAGTACGGCAGTGAGCGTGAGCATGCGCTCGCTGCGCTGTGCCGCGGTCGCCTCGGGCACCTTCACGGACTGCGCTGACTGGTTGGTCCGCACGCGGGTCAGGGTCACTCCGTTCCTGCGGTCTGCTTGCCCTGGCGTTGCAGGGCGGCGCGGGTCAGCTCGGCCTTGTTGCCCAACTGCAGCTTACGGCGGATGCGTTCGACGTAGGTGTCCACGGTCGCCTTGCTGATGCCCATGCGGGTGGCGGTCTGGGCGTGCGTGAAGCCCCGGGCGATGTAGGCCAGGGCTTCCTCCTCACGCGCCGACAGCTGCGGGGCATCGGCACCGCCGTCCGACGCACCGTGACGGGAACGGGCGTCCGGGCCGGCGCCGAGCTCGCTGTGGATCACGTCGGCGAGTTCGGAGGACATCGCGAATCCGCCGGCTGCGACGGTCTCCACGGCCTGCGCGAACATCTCGATGCTGGAGTGCTTGGTCAGGTACCCCCGGGCACCGGCCTGGATGGCTCCCACGACGTCTCGCGGCCGGCCTGAGGCGGACATCACCAGAACCTTGGTCCACGCGGATAGTTCCGCCACCGCGGGCAGCGAGGGCGTGTCCACGTTCAGGTACAGGTCCAGCAGCAGTACGTCCGGCGGGGACGCGCCGGTGTCCAGCTCATCGGGTGAGCCGATCGACTGGGTGACCCGTACGTTGGGCCGGGCGGAGAGAGCGTGTTCAACGCCGCATCTGGCAATGGGATGGTCATCGATGATCGCCACATCGATCATGTCACTCCAGCATCGCCCGTAGCCCTGGGGGCTTGATTCCGACATTGTTCGATCAGCGTCCACATCTTCTCCGCAAGCGGTGACGGGCACAACTGATTCCATGTGCCTCGGTGAACGCACTGTCTGATCTTCGGGTTGCACCGAGCGAGTCACGTATTTGCACCACAGCCGAGTAGTCCCATTGTCCGGCTATCAGGGTCGTCGCCCTCGGCCTAGCGTTTCCACGCCACGCCACGCATAAGCGGCAAGCGCCCGGCACATGCGCCGGGCCTCGCGAGGGCGGCGGCGCCTCGCCGGACAGAGCCAGCGAGCGCCACCTCGATGACAAGGAGATCAAACCATGAGACCGCATCGCGCAACTGCACGTCGTGGGAAGGCGAGCGGCATCGGCCGCAACACCATACGCCGGCTGTCTTCGCTGACTGCAGCAGTCGCCGTCGTGGTCGGCGGCGTCACGCTGGCCGCAGCGGACCCCGCGACGGCGGTGGGCGCCGGTCGCGTCTGCATGTTCAACGCTACGGAAGGCGCCTGGATCGCCGGTCACGTCGGTTGGGCATTCCGGGTCGGCGGGGCCGACGACTGGATCTATGGCGCGACCGAGGACCCCAGCCACAACTGGCAGAAGGAGAGCAACTGGAAGACCATGCTGGACACCTTCAGGGCCCAGGGCGGCAAGGGGTATTACGACACCTACCGTTGCAGGAACACCGGCCACAGCTCGGTGACCGCTGCCAAGGATGAGGTCAAGTCGGCGTACTCGCGGCCTTACGACGCCGGCACCGACAACTGCCTCACCAGATCGGTGGAGTTCTTCCTGGCCTACGACTCCGACCTTTGGAACGACTTGCCGCTTTCCAGCTACACGGGCCCCAACTGGTACTACGACAACGACCTCGGTGGTTTCGAGGGCAAGGTCAACCTCTGACTCAGTGGCATGTGGGTCTCCCCGTTGCTCGTAGCGGTCGGAATCTGTCGCGGCCTCACCTGGCCTTGATCTGCAGAATGGCGGCACGCCGAGAAACGCCGTAGTTCACGGCGCTCAGCAGCGGTGAGGAGCGGCAGCGCAGCGCCTCTCGTCGGCGCCGCACCTAACCATGTCACCCCGGAGGACGGCCGGGCTTGTCGCTCGCTGCCATGTGTTTGAAGATGCTTGCCTGGCCTGCTGGGGCGAATGAGTGGTGTCACAGCCGACTGCTGGGCGATGCCTTGGACTTACCCGCCTCTCTGACGAATTCCGTTGTGGGCCTCGACTCGTCAACGGGGTTCGATTGATTGATCCGGTGGTCTGCCCGTCACCCTCGTAGGGTTCGAGTGGCAGCGGAGCTGCTGGCGGGTCGTTGCGGTGGGCGTGCCCGATCCACAGCTGCTGCCGGTGTCCGGTCAGGACAGGGCCCTGTTGTCTCGTGTCCGCTGCAGAAGCGAAGCCGTGTCCGTCGGTTGCCGTGGCCCAGGAGGCTCCGTTGGCCGGGGCGGCAAACCCGTCCCGACGTCGCACCGCTCGTGGTTCCCTCCATGGTGGACGTGTCGATGCCCTGCTCGATGACGTGCAGTCCGATCCCGCGCTCGCGCAGGTCCGCGCCGAGGGTCACCGGGTGCAGCACGGAGCGCGAAGAAGCGACAGCGGGGAGGTCGGGCGTCCGGTGCCCCAGCCCGATGCTCGACGGAACGTCTTGGCGCTGTGCTTGTTCGTCCCTTTGGGAGCGCTCTCAGCAATAATGAGGTGACGCCTCCACCGCAGGGATCGGGGTGACTGAGGCGGCGTCCGTGGATCGCCGCTGCTTCTCCCGGTTTCCTCTTGTGGAGGCGACCACCTGAAGTGCCGTGAGCCCGTGACGCTGTCAACGGTGCGGCGAAGGCCACGGTGCTCGCCCGGCGTTGTCTCTCCAGGAGTACTGCACGTGTTGCTGACCACCGAGCATCTTCCGCCCGAGGAACGTTTCGCCTACTTCCGGGAGGCCACCCGTCACGTGCCCGAGCCCATCGACGTGCGCAGCGACACCGCCGACTTCGCCGCGAGAGTGCGTATGACCTCCTTCGGCGCCATCGCCGTCACGGATTTCACCGCTCTGGGCCCGATCTCCATGGAGGTGCGACGAGGTCCCCGTCTGATTCGGCAGTCCGATCCGGAGGGCTATCGCCTGCTCCTCGGCCTGCGCGGACACACCGGAGTGCGCCAGGGCGGACGCGAAGCCACCCTGGGTTCTGGGGACATGGCCTTGTATGACACCTCTCGGCCGCTGCGAGGCTGGCGCGGCGTCGAGGCCGGTCCCGCTCGGTTGCTGATGGTGGATTTGCCGCGAAGCCTCGTTCCCGTCCCACCGGACAGGGCCGCACGTGTGACCGCGGTACGGATCACCGGAGAAGTCGGCATCCCCTCGCTGCTCAGGGCGACAGTCACCCGGATGGCCGATGACACGGAGCACTATTCCCCTGCGGAGGCGGTACAACTGTCCGGGGTCCTCACGGACCTGGTCAGTCTGCTCGTGGCCCACGTCTCGGACGCTCCGGGTGAGCCGACCCGCGACGCCGAGCGGCGCCTGCTGATGGTCCGGATCCAGGCATTCGTCGACCATCGGCTCGGCGATGCCGACCTGTCCCCGGCCACGATCGCCGCCGCCCACCACATCGGTGCCCGGACCCTGCACCGGCTGTTCGAGCAGCACGGGCTCACCGTGGCGGGCTGGATCCGGCAACGCCGCCTGGAGCGCTGCCGCCGCGATCTGACCACACCCAGCCTGGCCGGTCAGCCCATCGGCGCGATCGCCCGACGGTGGTGCTTCGCCGATGGCGCCCACCTGTCCAGGGCGTTCAAGGCGGCTTACGGCATCACACCCGGTACCTGGCGCGCACTGCACCACGTCGCTGGCCAGCCCGATGGTGTCAGCCCGGCCTGGGGAGCGGCGGCTGCCGGCCACACCTGCCAGTGCGCCGACCACGCGTGATCACCGCTTCTTGAACGGCCAGGCGCGCATGTTCAAACATCTGTCAGTAAGCGACAAAGGCAGTCGATCCCTGCCGTGACAGAGTCGGAGCGGTATCAGCGAGAGTCGCTGCACCGTTCGTCGGCCTCCGCCCTGCCGACCCTGGTGGGGATCGATTGAGCACGCTGAAAACCGAATCTCCTAAGAGTCAGCCGGCCACTGGGACGAGCCCGGATTGCTCCCTCGTCAGGGGAAGCCCGGCAGCCGCTCCGTGGGCCCTGCTCCAGGCGGACGCGGACGGAGCCCGGCCTGACTGAGGCCGCCGAACACTGGGGCCGGTTCGTCAGCTCTTCGGACATTCTCGGGCTTCCGCGGGAGGACCGCTTGGACATCACACTCGTCATTGAGCCGGATCCGCGGCGTACGCTGCGGATCTCGCGCTACCTGGTGCGGCCCTTGTTCTTGAAACTCGCCTGTGTGTCGGTTGTCGGAGACGTGCTCATCGTCTCCGTGACGGGTGGGCTGCACGGCGTCTTCTCGATCGCCTTGATGATCTCGACACCCGTGATCCTCGGGCTGGTTCTCGAATGGAGAGCAAGGCTGGGAGTGCGGTACATCCGGCGAAGCCGCATGACCGCCGAACTGACGGAGGACAGCCTCCGATTGTCACTTCCCGACCGGAGCAGCAACTGGCGGTGGGCAGCTGTCCAACGTGTTGTCGACCATCGCGACGCGTGGTTGCTGAAGCTGTCCACACATCAGGCCCTCATCCTGCCCAAGGAGGCGTTCACCGATCAGCAGAGGGCTGAGTTCCTGGCGTTCGCCGAGAGGAAGGGATTTCTGGTGGCGGCCGTCGCATCGACTCGCTCACGCCTGTAAGGATCCGCCCCTCGCCGACATAGAGAGGGTGTGGGGGCCCAGGGAAGGAGAGCTTGTGGCTACACCGGATCCGGATCAGTTCCGGGTGATGTATGCCGAGCATTATGACCGAGTGCTGCGCTACGCCTGGCGGCGAACAGGCGCCGACGCGGCAGCCGATGTCACAGCCGAGGTGTTCATGGTGGCCTGGCGGCGGATGGGAGAGGTGCCTGCGCAGCAGCCGCTTCCGTGGCTGTACGGGGTGGCCCGGAAGGTCGTGGCGAACCATCTGCGCGAGCAGAACAGGAGCGAGGAGCTGCCCGGCCCAATGGCGGATGCGGTTCTTGTGTCCCGGGATGTCGCCGAGCAGGTGACTGCCCGTCACCGGGTGCACCGGGCCTGGCAGGGACTGAGCGAGGCGGACCGGGAACTTCTCGCGTTGATCGGATGGGAGGGGCTGTCCGTGCGCGACGCCGCGAAGGTGCTCGGCTGTACGGCCGCGGCGTGCGCGGTGCGTTTGCACCGCGCACGCAGGCGACTTCAACAGGCCCTGTCTCAGCAGGACGCGGAACACACGTCTGATCTGGCCAACGCCGTAGTGAAGGGAGATGCCCGATGCGCATGACTGAGCAGGTGCGGACCCTGATGCAGGACGCCGACCCCGCCCGCAGCGTCATTTCCGATGCGGGAAGGAAGCAAACCGGCCTGGAGCACATCCTCGACAGTGCCCAGCACGCGCTCGACCGGCCGGGGGGCAAACGCAGGCGGCCGACCTGGCGGGTCGCCATCCTGGCCTCGACTCTCGCAGTCGTCGGCGGCACGGCCGCGCTTGCCGTCGTCGCCCGTAAACCCGCTCCCCCCGCGCCGGTCACCTCGATCCTGTGCGCCACCGACTTCTCGTTCTTCCATTCACCCGGGTTCGTCACCGACCTCGGCGACGCGGCCACGCCGGAAGAAGCCTGCCGTGCCCAATGGCCCAAGTCCGTCGGGCAACGGTCCACGGGCGGCATGTCGCCCCGGAGCGCCCCTGCGCATCTGGTGGCCTGCGTCGCAGAGGCCAGCAGCGGCTTGATCACCGTCTACCCGCGCCCCGCCGACATGACCGACGCACAGGCCTGCGGGGTCCTGGGCCTGGTACGACCTCCGGACGGCCCGATCTACGCGGGGGCAACCCTCCTCCAGGTCAGCCAGTTGCAGCACCGAATCGACACCCGCCTAGGCGCGGCGTCCCGCCGCAAACCGTATGCCCCCTGCGCGTCCTACGCCTCCGTGCACGCCGCGGCGCAGAGCAGCCTGCGGGAGACCGGCCTGGACCGCTGGCGAGTCGACGACCAGCGCAGCAGCCGCAGCGACACCGGCGTCTGGTACTACCTCGATGCCCGGGCCGGCACCGTGGTGCTGTTCAACCCCGGTTACTGTTCCATCCACACTTCTTACCGGTAGTTCGTTACATCTGGCAGTGGTGTGGGTTGACGGCAGGTTGGCTTGGTCGTAGATGACTGCTCGCCGTCCGTATCCGCCCGCGCTGGGGGCGTTGGAGGAGTACGCGGCCCCGTTCGACGACCTGTTCTTCAGCCCGGCACAGCGACGTGAGTATCTGACCTGCCGGCGCCACGGGAGCGGAACGAGACGATCACCTGCCTGGCCGGGGCGGAGCCGGTGACCGGCGCGGGATGTTGGGAGTGCAGCGGCTGCAGCTCTTCCTGTCCGAGTGGTGTCCGACGTTCGTTTTGATGATGACGGCGACACTGCCGATGTGGCTGGGCGCCAACTTTAGGCGGGACCACGCGCTCGCGACGGGTCTTCGTCGTCTCCGCCCTGATCCGAAGCGTCCAATGAGCCGGATCGACGTCCTCGGTCCGCAGCGAGCAGAGCTCCTCGCGGGCGCAGAGCGGCGTCGTAGGCAGGGCGAGCATCACCCGGTTCTGCACCGGCTCCTCGCGCACGACGTCCAGCAGATCAAGCCACTGCTGTTCGCTGGGGATCCACGGCAGCTTCACCAGGTGGGGCACCAGGCCCCGCTCGTGGCTACCGAACTTCCGGCCCGGCGTGTAGCGGCCGCGGCCGACCGGGTTCGACTCCCGTAGCCCCTCCTCGATCAGGTAGTCGTAGAACAACCGCACCGGCACCAGCCGCTGCTGCAGCGTCGCGTTCGCCAGACCAGCCCCAGAGTCCAGCACGACCACGTTCGCTCCCCGGCGGCTCGGACGCGTGGACAGGTCCTTCACGAACGCGGCCACGTGCAGCCTGCCCGCCGTCACCGGGTCGACGTCGTCCCGCTCGCAGATCAGCAGGTACTCGGCCAGGCCCAGCGCGTAGGCGTCGATCGTCCGCGGGGCCCTTCCCAGATCCGTCCACACCCGCAGCCACTCGGCCGCTCGCTCATGCCGGCCAAGGACCGGCCACTTCTCCTCCAGCACCACCGCGCTGCCCAACACGCCTCCTCAGCCCATGGGGAACCTCATTCCGATGTCCACCCCGGCCCAAATCTCGGCCACGGTCACCTCCGCCAGCTCTTCGTACACCGATCCCGCAGACGACCTCGCCGACGTTGTCCTACAGCAGCGATCGAGTCGCGTCTCCCAATTGTCGGTCGAGTCGTCGCGGGGCCCCGGGCGGCCAAGTCCCGTAAGCCATCCAGCGGCTCAGCCTTTACAGCCGTACCCGGAGCCCGCCGGGCCCTCCGATCCTACGAACGACCGGATCAGACCCACGCGTGAAAGGTAGGACAGCCCTTAGCGAGGTCGCCCCACGGGCCGCCGAGGGCCCGAGCTGACGAAGAGTCAGGCGGCTGCCGGCGCCGGGCGGGAGGCGGCACGCGCGACCTGCACCTTCGCCGCGCTCGCGGCTACACCACTCGGCGGGGCATCATCCGGGTTTGGAGCTGACCGACACCGGCTTCGACTTCATCGTGCTGTCCCAGTTCCGCACCCGGGTGGTTGAGCACCACCTGGAGGAGAGGGTCCTGGACCTGCTGCTGGAGGCTGACGGAGCAGTGTCTGTGGTCGCAGCGGAGGGCAGGCAGCGCACCGACTCGACCCACATCGTCTCTGCGGTGCGGGACCTGAACCGCCTGGAGCTTGCCGGGGAGAGCGTGCGTGCGGTGGTCGGTGACTCCTTGCTGGGCTGCCGCGGAGGCTGAACGGCGGACTGCCTGACGGGGTGTTCGCCGACGCGAGGGCTCTCGTGGTCATTCCGATCCGGCTGATCTGGCGGTCAACCGCCCGATCAGCCGGGGTCGTGCGAGGTTTCGGGACGCTCAGTGCCCGCGCAACGGGTTGGCGCGGACTGCGGCGAGCAGGTACCAGGCCGTGGCGCCGGTGTGCCGGTAGGGGTAGTAGCCGAAGCCGAAACCTGTGTCCAGGGGACTGCTGGCGGACACCACACCCGACCGCTCGGGAAGGGCCTTGCTGCCCACGGTCTGACCCGCGCCGAGCCGGTCCTGGGCCCGCTCGATGGAGGCGATGAGGCGAGCGGCGCGCCGTTCGTCGCCGGCCGCGCCGCGCTCGCGCAGGGCCAGGGCGAGGTGGGCGGTGCCCTCGAACCACACACCGCTGCGGTCGGGTTTGGGCTGGAACGGTGCGATCGGTGCGTCCTCGTTCGCCACGAGGGAGGCTGAACTGAAGGTGACGCCTTCGTACGACTCGCGGGCGGGAACCGTGCTATTGGGCCGGTCGACGGTGTCCAGCACCGCGAGATTGCCCGCCGCCCAGTCCACCGACCTGGCGCGGCGGCGGTCGTGGAGCGAGAGATAGCTCCAGGTCTGGGTGTCCTCGGGGATCGGGGAGGTGTTGATGGTGACGCCGTCGTTGGTGCCGGTGTAGAAGAACCCGCCGGACGCGTCCCACATCTTGGCGAGGAACGCCTCTGCGCGGGCCCGTCGCTCCAGCCAGACGCCGTTGCCGGTGAGCCGGGCGAGACGCCCGAAGAGGCAGGTCAGGTCGATGTTGTGTTCGGTGGAGGTGAAGGGCAGCTTCTTGTCGGCGCCGTCGACCCCGAACTTGTAGCCGCCGAGCGGCTCATCGGTGCGGGTGTGCGCCTCGACCCATTCGCCGATCCGTACGGCACCTGCGAGGAAGCGGCCCGCCTTCGTACAGCCGGCCAGCGCGGCCAGCGCGATACCCGCCCACGCCATGTCACCAACAGCCGTACCGGTGAAGCCGAACTGAGTGCCGACGTTCACGGTGCCGTCCGTGCGGACAAACCCGTCAGGCTGCGCTGAACCGTCGTAGAAGACGTACGGCCCCACGTTGTACGCCTGCCGAAGCCTGCCGTCCGCGTACTGCGGGTCGTGGGCCTGTGCGTACAGCAGCGCGTCACCGAGGGCTACGGCTCTGGCCCGGGCGCCGGCGCCCGGGCAAGCGAGGTAGGCCAGGATCGTGAGGGCGTTGTCGTAGGTGAACGCGGTGCTGAAGAGTCCGGCCTGATCGGTGTAGCTCTGGGCCAGGCGGATGCTGCCGTGGTCGGGGTAGCCGTCCATGGCGGCGTCGAGGAAGGCGTAGCCGCGCATCCGGGCATCTCCCGTCTCAGCGGCGGGAGTTGGGCCGGTTGCGGCGCGAGCCATGCCACTGCCGAACACGGTCAGGGCGGCTGCGGCGGTGCTGGCACCGATGAGCGCCCGACGGGTGATGGCCCGGGCTCGTCTCTCTGCAGGAATGCCGTGCTCCTCGCGTTGATGTGCCACACCAGCCATGGGGACTCCTCGGGATCCGTGTCGTACCTACTTGAGAACGCTCTCAAGAGTGGGCACATTGTGCTGTCCTGGGCAGGTCCGGTCAAGGAGTGCCTTGTCAATCCCGTCGAGTCGTGGAGACCTTCCTATGCAGCCAACCCCTTGCCGGGTCGGCCCAGCGTCGTGTTCGTAGTCGATCGGGCTCTCGAAGCCACACATCGTGTGCAGGCGGCGTGTGTCGTAGAAGTCGGTGATCCAGGTCGCGATCCGGGGTGACGGTGGTGCCGGTGAAGTGCGGCAGTAACTCCGGCATCCGCCATGCCGGCCTTGCCGCGTTGGGTGTGGGCCTTGTACCAGGTCAGGTGGGTGGTGCAGGCGACGTGCACCCAGTGGAGCGAGGAGCTGACGCGGATGCCGGACCCGTCGAAGTGCTCCACATCGTCGCGGTGGCCGTTGCGGTAGCTGGTGCGGGTGGCGGTGTGCTCGTTCCACTCAGCCCCGATCCCGGCTGCTGAGCTCCACCTCGATCAGCTCCTGCCAGCATGTGCTCGGCCGCCTGACGCACGAGCTCGATTCCGTGATCGCTTATCTCATCCGGCGGGACGCCATTCAAGCGGCCGAGCAAAGAGGAGAGCGCTCTCACCGATGCAGGCGACGGCCTTTTCGAATCTGCCCGTGCCCACCCGGGACTTCCACCGCATCGCACAGCACGAGGGGTGGCACGAGGTTACGGCCGCCCCCTGCCTCCGATGAGCGGTCGGCAGCGTGAAGGGGCGCCTCGCCATGGGGAGATGGTTGCCGAGGCGCCACGAGCGCCGCGCTGCGCCGTCCCCCGTCGCGGGCCCTGCGCGGCGCGAGAAGCCAGTACCGGACGGCTCCCTGGGTCGCGCCGGCACTGCCGCCCGGCGGCGGCCGGGTTGGCCGCGCTCGGTGCCGTCACACCGTCATCGCCGCTCAGCTCTGACAGGCGTGACCGTCGACGGTGATGTACTCGGGCGCCGAGTTGTAGGAGTTCGAGGTGCCTTGGTAGCCCAGCGGGAGGGTGTTGCCGGCCGCGACGGTGCCGTCGTACTCGGCGGGGGTGATCAGGACCATATAGCCGTTTTGCGTGAATTCTCCGTTCCACATCTGCGTCACGCGCTGGCCGTCCCCATACGTCCACTGGACCCTCCAGTCGGTCATCGTTGCCCGCGGCGTGATCCGGACTTCGGCCTGGAAGCCGCCGGGCCACTGTTTCACCAACGTGTAGCTCGCCGTGCAGTAGGCGTCCGGTTCCATCGTCGAGCCGGCCGAAAGTGACGGCGACACGCCGCTCGTGACGGGCATGGGAGCGGCTGAAGCGGTGTACGACGCGGAAGTGCCGGCGTGTGTCGCCGACGCAGTCGGGCGTCCGATGGGGGGTGCCTGTGGTGCGACGGCGCTGGTGGCCGGGCCCGCCCCGCGGTCCCCTGCCGCCCCCTGGTCCGACCCGGGCGTCGATTCCCACGGCAGGCTGCTGAGGACGCTGACCATCCCGATCGCGGCCAGCAGGACTGCGGCGCCCGCCCAGGCCGGCCGTCCCCGCAGGGAGGCCTGCCACCCCGCTGCCCTGCGCCGCCGCTCCATGGCCGCCCGCCCGCCCCGCTGCCGCCTCGCCGCGATCTTGCGTCGGTCCAGGTACGCTTCCCCGCCCCAGCCCAGGACAGCCGTGACCAGCACGCCGGGCAGGTCGTCGGACACCCGCAGGCACACAGCGGTCTCGGCGCACCGCGCGCAACCTGCCAGATGCTGCTGCAGGTCGCCCGGAGACCGCTCGTGCGGCGACCGCGTCACCGCCTCCAGCAGTCCCACGTAGCCACGGCACTGGCCGTCCGAGTCCACCACCTCCACCGCACGCACCCACAGGCAGCGCTGACGGAATGCGGCTTTGACCCGGGCGACCTCCCGCTCCCTGTTCGGCGCCCACGTGCCGGCTCTGGCGTCACTGCGGACATTCAGGCCCTCGACCAGCGCCACCCAGAGCAGCTCCGCGTCCGCCGGCGCCATCCGCTGCAACGCCTGCAGCGCCAGCGGCTGTTCCGGGGCGCGGGACTGCTGTGCCGACCGCTCGCACAGCCAGCCGCTCAGCTCCGTGCTGAGCCACTCGATCCGCCCCTGCGTCAGCCACCCGTCCGCCGTCTCGAGCACCGCCATGAGCAGCAGGGGCAGCCACGGCAGTTGCTCGCCCTGGCGCCGCCATTCGGCAGCCAGCGAGAACGCCTCGTCCGCCAGTTGCTCGGCCTCCGCGAGACCGGTCGTGCACAGGCGGGCGTAGCAGAGGACCGCTTCCCGGTAATCCTCCAGCAGTGCTCCTTCAATCTTCGCCTCGGGTGCGGACATCTGCGGCGGCGTCGGATGCAACGACTGGTCGGCCATGAAAGTGCTCATTCCGAAATCTCCCCACGGTGTTACGGGGATGTCGCTCGTACGGGTGAGGTATGCCCCTCGAGGGGAACAGGCCTCAACGGCTGCGGGCCGGGGGGACCTGGCCAGGCGGCTGCCTGCGAGGTGGCGCAGCCGGTGTCAGCCGGTGGCGCTGGAGACAGACACGTAGTCCACCTTCATGGGGGTGCCTGAGACGGTGCCGGAGGTGGGGGTGGCCGCGCCGCCGGAAAGCTGGTTGGGGAAGCTGCCGCCCATGGCGAGGTTCAGCAGGATGAAGTCGCCGTGGTTGGTCGCCGCGTTCCAGGTGGCGGCATCCATCTGGTCGGAGGTCACGACGTGGTAGAGCACGCCGTCGAGGTACCAGCGCAGCTGCTGGGGGCTGGTGGCGCGGTCCCACTCGAAGCTGTAGGTGTGGAAGTTGCCGGCGCAGGCCGTGTTCGGGCAGGCGTGGCCCGCGCCGAGGCCGCTGGTCTCGTTGCACGGGCCGCCGGGATCGATGCCGCAGTGGAGGGTGCCGAACACCTTGTTCAGGCCGTTGACGTTCTCCATCACGTCGAACTCACCCCCGCTCGGCCAGTTGTGGGGGTTGTCGCGCACGGAGGCGCCCAGAGCCCAGAAGGCGGGCCAGTAGCCCTGGGCGGCCTCGCCCGTGACGTTCGGCAGCTGGATGCGGGCCTCGATGCGCAGCTTGCCCCCGAGCGGCGGCTGGAAGTCGCTGCGGCGGGTCTCTATGCGGGCTGATGTCCACCGGCCGTCCCAGAGCTTGATCGGGGTGATCACCAGATTGCCCTGGCCGTCCTCCTGGAGGTTGCCCGTGTTCCATGTGTATGTCTCGACCTCGTCGGTGCCCCAGTTGGCAGGGCCGCCGGGGTAGCTGGTGCCGCTGTCGATGATCCAGTCGCTGCTGGAAGGCAGAGCTCCCGCCGGACCGGAGAAGTCGTCGCTCCACACCCGGTGCCAGCCGCTGGGCGGATTCGGCTCGGAGGCGTTGGCGGAGCCGTACAGTCCGAAGCCGAGCAGGGCCAGACCGGCCAGAGATCCGATCACGGCCACGCATCGGCCACGAGACTTCCTGATGTGCTTGTTGGGCATGGACGGGTGGCCTCCGCGCGGAAGGAACGTGGGAATGCGGCGAGATCCGGCCACCAACGGGTTGGCGGAAATTCGTCCCCGCCACTCTGGCGTTCGCCGACCCGGACGGTCAAGGCCTGTGCTTGAAAACGCTCTCAAGCTGACTCCGGCCAGGATCCGAACGCAGGCCAGAGGTATACGAAGAGGGAGGCAGGTGTCTTCCGGTGCTGCCGCAAGGGCCTCCCCCCGGCCGACGTCGTCCCTGCTGATGGCACGCCGACACCTTTGGCTACGCCCCTCCCGGGGCGCCAACTGCCACCCCCTGGCGGCCGGGTGAAGGTCCGCCGCCCCTTCACGACCAGCACGCACGGCTGAAGGAGCACAGGCGATGAGAAGCGTCTACCTTGGCACATGGTCGATCGGGCAGGCGCTGACAGGTAGGTACGGCCGGGGACGCATTCCGTTGATCTCGGGCAGGGTCCGCGCGTCCGCGTGCCTCGGCCCTGCTTCGCCGCCTTGTTCGGCGCACGGCACCGGCGCGCCGGCATCCGGAGTGAAAGTGAAGCGGTGGCCGCCGGAGAAGTGGGTGGGTTCCCCGTCCAGGGCAAGTGCGTACGGCTCGCCACCGTGGGGGACGAATACTTGGCACTCCAGCTCAGTGACTGTGCCCCGGTTGGACCGCAGGCGCACGACGATGCGGGGCGGGAGCCTCCGCAAGCGGTGCCGCACGGCTCCCGCCCCGCGGCACTCGGCCGACTGCCTTCAGCGCAGCCGTTTTCTCCGCCGTGGCCGACATCCTCCGCAAGGGTGTGCAGGCTGGCGAATTCGTCAACCTCCCGGATATACAGGCCACTTGGGCCGAGATCCAGCGCCTTCCAAAGAGGCACCCTCATCCTCTGGCGCCTGGCCCGAGAGCACGGTTATCCAGGCGCAATACGCAACGCACCTACGTCATCGGAACCGCTCCGGGAGCTGTGGAGCCAGACCCGGAGCGACTCACATCGTCCGGCCGAGTCGGTTGCGAAAAGGCCCTTGGACCTGACAGCTGTTCAACTTAGCTTCACGAACTGAACACATTGTGTTTTTGGGAGCGCTCTCATCCATAAGTGTTGACGTCGTCGTAACAAGAGGCCACAGTGACGGACACGGACTTCTGTTGAATCCGCTACCACCTCCTGTTCCCTTCTTGTGGAGGTCATCTCCTGATGCACCGCAAGCACGCACGAACTTCCCATCGACTGCTCAAGACGGCGCTGGGTGCCCTGAGCGGTCTGGCCCTCCTCGGCGGCGGTCTGTACGGCCTCGCCAGCGCCGACGAGCCGTCAACGCCAGGCGGCATGAGCCTCATCTGGAGCGACGGCTTCTCCGGCGCAGCCGGGACCCTCCCCTCCAGTAACAACTGGATCATCGACACCGGGACCAGTTACCCCGGCGGCGCGGCCAACTGGGGCACCGGCGAGACCCAGACCTACACCTCCGACCCGGCCAACCTGCAGCAGGACGGCGACGGCAACCTGAAGATCACCCCGATCAAGGACGATGCCGGCAACTGGACCTCGGCCCGGATCGAGACCCAGCGGAGCGACTTCGAACCGCCGGCCGGCGGCAAACTCCGCATCGAGGCCCGCATCCAGGTCCCCGACGTCACCGGCGACGCGGCACAGGGCTACTGGCCCGCCTTCTGGACCCTGGGCGCTCCCTTCCGCGGGACCTACACGAACTGGCCGGGCATCGGCGAGTTCGACATCATGGAGAACGCCAACGGCGCCAACAAGGTCTCCGGCACCCTCCACTGCGGCACCAGCCCCGGCGGCCCCTGCAACGAGAACACCGGCATCGGCGCCAGCCGCGACTGCCCCGACACGGCCTGCGCGGGCAACTTCCACACCTACGCCCTCGAGTGGGACCGCAGCACCTCCCCGCAGGAACTACGCTGGTACGTCGACGGCGTGCAGTACCACTCCGTCAACTCCTCCCAAGTGGACGCGAACACCTGGGACGCCGCCACGGGACATGCGCATTTCCTGCTGCTGAACCTGGCCATGGGCGGCGCCTTCCCCGACGCGGCCGCCGCAGCCACCACGCCCACCTCCACCACCGAGTCCGGCAAGTCCATGCTCGTGGACTACGTCGCCGTATACAGCTCGGACAGCACCGCCGGCACCGCCGCCAAGTAACAGCCAGACGAACTGATCACCCCGCGCCCGCGGGGCCGTTTCACCTCGGGATTTTCCTGCGCATGAAGCGCACGCACGACAACCAAGCGCGGCAATTGCCTCTTGATAATCGTCGACCCGATTAACCCTCAGCGTTGTTCGCCCCTCACGGTCCGATGTTTCCACCGGCCCGACACTGCGGCTGACCGTTTAGTGAACCCTCCCATTCCTGGGCGTGGCTGCAACCGCCAGGAACTTGGCCGGAGCATGGCAGGAATACGAGCCATCCACGCTCCTCGCGGACGCAACGGCCACTTTCTGGAAGGTCGTGCAGCAGCCGGCACCGACAGGAACGCACGGCAACGTCCGCGTCGTGGACACCGCGCGTGACAAAACGGGGAAAGGAAACGCTCGGTATGGATGCACCCCATCCGAAGTCTTCCCACGCTGGTCATCAGCGCGACCTTTCGGACGAGGAGCTGACGAGGGAGGTGAGAAAACCTTCGGGAAACCAGCCGGCACACTGGTCCTTCGAGGAGCTGCTGGCTCGTCACTGGCAACCAGTCGTCGAATACGCCGAGTTGTGCACGGTGTCCGATCAGGCCGCGGGCATCCTCTCGGCGGCTGCGTTCACCCGGCTCTTCGTCGGCGCGCTTCGGTGGCGTGGGCCCATGGCCGTCTGGCGTCCCGAACTGCTCGTCACCGTCGACCGCATTGCTGCGGAGTGGGCCGACGACGCAAGGCGCCAGACGTCACTGCATCCAGCACTCCGTGGTCGTGACGAGCCATCCGTGGCCCGCCCGTCCACGCCGGAAAACCGCCGCCTGGTCCACCAGGCCTTCCAGCGCCTGCCTGAACCGGCGCGCTGCCTTCTGTGGCACGCCGAGGTCGAGGCGGAGGGGCCCGCGGTCCCGGCCACCCTCCTCGGTCTCACCCCGATGACGGCCGCGGCTCAACTCGAGTCCTCCCGGGTGCGCTTCCGTGCGGCGTGCGTTGCCGCGCACCGCGACCTCGCCGCCTACGAGAGCTGTCTGCGCTTCAGCCGGCTGCTGGACGTGTCCGTCCAGCGCGGTGGCACCCACCTGGTGCCCGATCTCCAGCGCCACATCGCCGGCTGCTTGCACTGCCGGTACGCGGCCGAGCAACTCGACCATTCCGAGGACCGCGTTGGCGTACTGATCGCCGAGGCGGTCCTCGGCCGGGCTGCCCGGGCCTACCTCGACTCCCGCCCTGCCCGACGACGGGCGCGTGAGGGCCCTGCCATGAGCGGCCCTTACAGTTCCTCGAGCCTGCGGCATGGCGCTCGCCCTCGGCCATCCCGCGGGTCCTGGCCGGACACCGTCGACTCGGCGCCGCCCTTATCGGCGATCGGCATGATCTCCAGCCCCACCTTTTCTGTGCGGGTGCAGGGGATGGTTGCGCAGGCCGGTGGCACGGGCGGCTGCGGATCCAGTCCTCCGTGCGGGCCCGCGCACGGTGACGGCGCTCGAGCTCGGCGGCAGCTGTGTCTTCGTCCTGTCTGCCGTCCGTCACGGCGACGGCATCACCCTGGCCAGCCGTGAAATCGGCGCGAAGACCAACGAAATTCCGGAGTTCGCCCCGCTCCTGGACCAGATCGACGACACCGACCTGACCGGGGCCGTGATCACTGTGGACGCCCTGCACGCACAACGCGCCCACGCCCACTACCTGGTCGAACAACGCGGCGCTCGCTATCTGTTCACGATCAAGGCCAACCAGCGGAAGCTCGCCGCGCAGTTGGCCGGCTTGCCCTGGAAGGACATCCCGGTCATCCACCGCGACGACCACGACTCGCAGGACGCGCACGGACGCCACGAACAACGCCACGTCCAGATCGTCACCGTCAACGGCCTGCTGTTCCCGCACGCCCGCCAGGTCCTGCGGATCACGCGCAAGCGCCGCAAGGCCGGAGTGAAACGGTGGTCCACCGAGACCGTCTACGCGATCACCGACCTGCCCGCCGAGCAGGCCACCGCCGCCGAGATCGCTTCCTGGGCTCGCGGGCACTGGACCGTGGAAAATACCGTCCACTGGTGCCGGGATGTCACCTTCAACGAGGACAAGTCCCAGGTCAGGGCCCACAACACCCCCGCTGTCCTGGCCGCCGTCCGCGACCTGATCCGAGGCGCCCTCAAACTGGCCGGGCACGTCAACATCGCCGCCGCACGACGCACCCACACCGACCGGCAACGAGTCCTCACCCTCTACGGCATCACAAGATCACCATGAACCGGACATCCAGGGGAGAACGCCGGGCCCCTGGGGTTGTCGTAGGCCGGTAGTAGGAGTCAAGCGCCGTGCTTCGGGTTGAAGATGACCGCTCGCCGTCCGAATCCGCCGGCACCGGACGTGACGGGAGGAGTACGCAGCATCTTCGTATGCAGGTCGATCTCCCAGCCCGTGCCACAGGTTGGGCGCAGCTGCCGCGTGCAATCGCGGGCTGGTTGGAGAACCGATTCAGTTGGCAGTCGCTTGGTGGGGCGACCGGGACGGGCGGCACGGGGCACGTGACGATGGCCGACACATGGCGCGCATCGCCAAGGGCGTGGCGCCCGCATACAAGGTAAGCGTGGCCAGCTTCTGCAAGAATTGCAGCGCTCGGCCCGATGGACGCAATATGGCGAAACTGATCGCGCCCCTCTGGCTGACGTACGAGCCAATTCCGGCCGACTTCGGCAAGCGGTTCCATCTGCGGCAACACCGCCTTCTCGTTCGCCGTAATGGGGTGGCACTTGAACTTTCGGCCTGGTAGCGGCGTGAGTTTGCGCCACACGGTGGAATAGGAGCGATGCAGTGAGCGCGGCGCATACCGGAGGTGAACAGATGCCAAAACAGTCGCAGGTTGCAATTTCGCAGGCGGCGACCGAGCAAGATTTCCGGGATCCTGCCCCCGCAACAGGAATGCGCTCAACAGCTCGGCTGCTGAGTGAGTCGGCAGCTCAGGTATTCCTGGGGAGTCGCGCCGAGACAGTTGCATTTCTCGATTCCGCTGAAGGGGCAGCCGCTGAGCTGGCACGACTGATCGGAAAGCATGCGATTCCATATTCTCTGCCCATGGGGAGAGGCCGCATTGCCGAGGGCTTGCGTGCCGACACTGCGACCATCGAGCGACTCGTCGACGCTTACTCGGGAGCGGTGCGGTTGACGGCCTGGCAGCGGTTGAGGCTCAGAAAGGCATCCCTTGCTGTGCTGCTGGGGCGAGTGTCCGCACGGATCGGAGCCCTGCGTGCCGCATGCGCGTCCGGGCAGGGTGGCCTTGGCCACGCAGAAGTTTCGCTCAAGGTAGGCGGTGGTGTGGACTGCGGCGACTGGTCTCCGGTGTCTGGCGAACAAGCTGAAGCCTTTGGCCGCGTACTGGGGCGAACGCAGTGCGTCTTTGCCCGGCGCTCCGTCATCTGGATGGCCTCGTGGACCGGACGCTGTATCGACGACGCTGTCCGTGCGTGGGCGCCCCTGGTGCGCGGATTCGCTGAGGCTGCCCGCCGGGATCCGGTGGATGGGCTCGTCCTGGCCCTGCCAGGTTCCTTCGGGGATTCGGTGGATCGGTTGGCGGCTACGACGCGCCAAGTGCTGGATGGGCTCGCTGCCGAGGACGGCCGCGGCCGTCGCGGCTTGCGGTCCCCCGAGCGTCAGGGGTGGTACTTCACTTTCGCCGGCGAGCGGATGTTTCTCGTGACGATGGCGCCCTGTTATCCGGCGGATCATGCCCGGCACAGCTTCGGCGAGCCCTACACCTTCCTGCTCCTGCAAGCCGACCATGCCTTCGACCGGGCGGTGAGCCCCGGCAGCGGTGGGATCATCTCGTCCGCGGTGCGCTCACGGATTCGGGAGTTGTACGACCAGCACGGCCGCCCCTACGACCTGGCGATCACACTGTCGCCCTTCGAGGCATACCGATTTGTCAAGCCTCTTGGTCTCGGCGAGCCTCCCGTGCGGTGGTGGGAAGCCCGCGTGGACCAGGACGATCGCTGGAGTTCCCGGTGAGACTTCCCCCGACTCTCGCTCCGTTGCGCCACCCGGACTTCCGCCGTCTGCTGGCCGCGCACGCTCTCTCCCGGTTCGGCACCGAACTCGCCCTGGTAGCAGTCGCCTTTGCGGTGCTTCAGTCCGTGCCGTCCGCTGGTGCGTTGGGCCTCGTGCTGGCCGCCCGAACGCTCCCCAATGTCGTCTTCCTGGTGTTCGGCGGAGTTTGGGCCGACCGTCTGCCCCGAGCGCGTGTCATGGTCTCCAGCGACCTGGTCTGCGCGATCGTTCAGGGCACCCTGGCGACGGCGGTCCTCAGCGGCCACGCAACGGTCTGGCTCATCGTGGTGCTGCAGGCCATGCTGGGGGCTGCCAGCGCGTTCTTCCCCCCGGCAGCCACCGGCCTGACCCCAGTGACCGTGCCGGGCAGCGAACTGCAGCGCGCCAACGGCCTGCTCGGCCTGGTCAGCAACGCGGCCGGCATGCTGGGCCCCGCGGTCTCCGGTGTTCTCGTGGCCGCCGCAGCACCTGGTTGGGCGCTACTGACGGACGCGGCGACATTTCTGCTGTCCGCGTCCCTGCTCCTGGCGCTCCGCCACCGGAGCCAGGTCGAGCCCAAGGTCGGCGGACTGCCACGTAGGGTCGGACGGGAACTCGCCGAAGGCTGGCACGAGGTGAGCTCACGTCCTTGGTTGGTGGCAGGCATCGCCCAGGGGCTGCTCTTCCAAGCGTGTTTCGCCGGGTTCTTCACGTTGGGTCCCGTCATCGCTCGCTCCTCGCTGGGGGGTGCCGACGCGTGGGGAGTCCTCGTGACCGGTTTCGGCGCCGGTTCGCTGATCGGGAGCATGCTGTCCCTACGGCTCAGACCGGCTCGACCGCTCGTCGCCATGCAGGTGGCTCTGCTCGTCTGCACGCCGGCGATGGCGGCGCTCTCAGGGATCGGTTGGCTCCCCGCGCTGATGGCAGCCACGGCTCTGGCAGGCGCCGGGTTCGCGGCTGCCGACGCCTTCTGGGAGACAACGTTGCAGCGAGAGACACCGCAGGACCGGCTAGGTCGGGTGGCGGCGTTCGACCGGATCGGGTCCTCGTGCCTCCGCCCCTTCGGCTACCTGATTGCGGGCAGCGCCGCCGCGGCCGCCGGCCAGCATGCGACCCTGCGCGGCGCGAGCCTGCTGCTCGCCCTGTCGGTGCCCGTTGTGGTGCTGCTCGTGCCGCAGGTTCGTCGGCTCAGGAGCCGCCCCGATCCACCGTCGACGCTTCGGAGCCGCTGGAGACAGCGGCCACCGGGAGCTGAGTCACTGTGCCCGGAGAGGAAGTAGGCACCATGTCCCGTCCGCGAAGGATTGTGCTGCTAGGCGGTGGGTTCTCCGACGACCCCGACCCCCTGCTCGACGATTTCGTCCTCGACGTCGTGAGTAAGGAACGGCCGAAGGTCTGCTTCATCCCTACCGCAAGTGGAGACTCGACGGGCTACATCGACCGATTCCACGCCGCCTTCGGCCGGCGGGACTGCGAGCCGACCCACCTTACGCTGTTTCGCCGCGCTCACCTGGACCTCCGCAGCTGCCTCCTGGGGCAGGACGTGGTGTACGTGGGCGGTGGCAACACGGCGAATCTGCTTGCGGTGTGGCGACTGCACGGCCTGTACGAAATCCTTCACGGGGCCTACCAGGCAGGGGTGCTGCTGTGCGGCATCAGCGCCGGTGCCGCCTGTTGGATGGATGCCTGCCTCACCGACTCTTTCGGTCCGGTGGCCCCCCTGCGGGATGGCCTCGGGCTGCTGCCCGGCAGCCTGTGCCCGCACTACGACAGCGAGGCCGAACGCCTCCCCGCCTACCTGGACGCGGTCGCCTCCGGCACACTCCCGGCGGGATGGGCCCTCGACGACGCAGCGGCAGCCCTGTTCACCGATGGCCTCCCCACCGAGGTAGTGGCCAGGAAGGCCGGAGCAACGCTCCACCGAGTCACCTGCGGCACCGACGGCAAGGTGACCGAGACAGCGCTTCCGTCCCGCCTCCTGACGTTCTAAGACCCGAAAGTTGGACCTGCCATGAACACGCTGCAGATCAAGCCCTATCTGGAAGTGCGCAAGCTCGGAACGACACTCCGGATCGGCCACCTGCCACCCAACGGTACCGAGATCCTGGACGCCCCCGACTTCCTCACCGATCTGGTCGCCCTGCTTTCCGCCCCAACCGACCGCGGCGCGGCGGTCGCGCACCTAGTTGACGCAGGGTTCAGCCCTGAGGGGGCCGAGGACATGCTCGCTCAGCTCGCGGACGCCCGTGTGATCGGTGCCCCGATACCGGACAGCACGCGGTACGCCCGTCACCTGCTGTATTTCGACATGATGGGCCTGGACCCGGCCGACGCCCAGCAGGTCCTGTCGAATGCGACCGTCGCTGTGGTCGGAACCGGCGGCATCGGCAGCAACGTGGCCACCCTGCTTGCCACCGCCGGGGTTGGGCAACTGATACTCACGGACGGCGACCACGTTGAACTGAGCAACCTGACCCGCCAGTTCCTCTACGACGAGAACAGCGTGGGCCGACCCAAGGTCGAGGTGGCGGCAGAGCGGTTGAACCGACTCAACTCCACGGTCGAGATCACTACGGTCCGCGCCCCGGCCGGCCCCGAGCTGTTCGACGAGCACCTGGCGCAATGCGACCTCGCCGTGCTCTCCGCCGACAGCCCCGACGAACTGCATGAGTGGATCGATGACGCCGCGCGCAGGCATTCCTTCGGCTACCTGGCCGCGGGGTACCTGGAGTCCTTCGGCGCTGTTGGACCGTTGGTGCTCCCCGGAACCACGGCCTGTTACGAGTGCTTTCGGGACATCGGCGAACTCGAGCAGTACCTCGAACCCGGTGAGAAGCCCGGTCCCAACCTCAACCTAGGGCTGCAGGCAGGCAGCTACGGCCCGCTCAACCTCATAGTGGCAGCCATGGCAGCCAACGAGGTACTGCGCTGCCTCCTCGGCGGTGACTGCCGTTCCGCCGGAACCAGGCTCATGCTCGACTCCCGTTCCTACAGGCTGCACAGCGAACACTTCCCGCGACGCTCCGACTGCACCTCCTGCGGACCTGTCATTCCCGACCCACGCTGGTCGACGGCAGTCCAGAGCGTGGCGCTAGAGGATCTGTACGAGTCCGACCGCGCAGACGCGTCGCTCAACTCGGTGGTCCTGGATCCGTTGATGGAACAACTCACCGCTGTGAAGCCTGGCGCCAAGGCCCTCGACTATGGATGCGGCACCGGTGAGCAGGTACGGATGCTCGCGAGCCTAGGCGCCCAAGTCGTGGGCTTCGACCGGTCAACCCGGATGCTCGACATGCTGCGGCAGAACATCCCCGACGAGCTCGTCAGCCGGGTGAGCACCGTAGCAGGCGATCGGCTGCCCCCCTACGAGGCCGAGTTCGATCTGGTCGTGTGTAACAACGTCCTCGACCATGTTGCTGACCTCGCACCTGTACTGGCCGACCTGCGCCGCGCCGTCCGTCAGGACGGGACAGTCGTCGTCACCGTGCCCCACCCGATAAAGGACGGCGCCAGCTGGAACCGCAGGAACGACCGCGGCCAGTGGCAGTACGAGGATCTTCGGCTGGAGCACTACTTCACGGAAGGCCCGGTCACCAAGCACCGCGAAGGATCGCAAGGCGACATCGTCATGGACGCCATAACCACCCACCATCGGACTGTCCAGACCTACTTCGCCGCATTCCGCCAAGCCGGCTTCCAGATCACCGAGCTCTACGAACCGCAGCCTCAGGACGAAGTCGCTTCTTCGCATCCCGAGATCTGGGCGAAGGCATCCAGAATCCCGTACTTCCTGGCCTTCGTTCTTCGCCCCGAGAGCACCGGTGCCCAGAGTTCGCCCCGGGCGAACTTCTGATCGGCATCGGTTCCCAGGCCCAACGAATCCACGGAAGGGAGGTGGCACCCACCATGAGCATCGTTCTGAAGATCCGCCGGATCATCCGCATCAAGGGCAACCAGCGCAGCTGGATGAACTAGTCACTGGCTGCGGGGTGCCGGGCCCCGAGCCCGGCACCCCGCAGCGACAAAGGAGATCAAGAGTGTTTGTTCGCACCCCGGGGCGGTTGGACCTCCGCCAGCCCGGTGTCAGTGCCGTATTCGACAAGAGTTACCCCGACTTCGTCGCCTTCCTCGGCCAGCACAACACCCCGCCTGGCGCGTTCCGGACGGTCGACGAGTGGGTCTCCATGGCATCGATCGACAGCAACTCCCACCTGCTGGACCTGGCTTGTTCAACAGGCTGGTCGGGCCGCACCACTCATGGGCTCACCGGGGCATCCGTTCACGGCATCGACATTTCCGAAGACTCCGTCAGGCAGGCGCGTGGGTACGCCAACCACAACCCTGCCTTCTCGTACCAGGTCGCCGACGCCGCGGACCTGCCGCTGGCTGACAACTCGTTCACACACGTCCTGGGGGGCTGCAATTTCGGCTTCATAGAACAGCGCGAGCGGGCCCTCGACGAGGTGCACCGCGTCCTTCGCCCCGGCGGGCTGCTGTGCGTCTCCGCCTTCTACTACCGGAAGCGCCCGCCCGCTCACCTGCTGGACCAGGTGGCCGACGCCATCGGGTTCCGCACCGACGCCGGGCGTGACCGCAGCTTCTGGGTTGACTTTTTCTCCCAGAAGTTCGAACTGGTGGACGAGGTGCTGCGCGACACCCCGTCGTTGGGCCCGCGTCGTGTCACCCGGACGGTCCGGAAGTCCGTCTACGGTCGGGTGCCGGCCCTGGCGGGCGTCTCGCGGCCGGTGCGCGACGCCTGCTTCCACCGCCTGCGGGAGACTCGGCTAGTGCTGGACGAGCACCGCTCTTTCCAGGGGCTCATGGTCGGTGTTTGGCGGGCCAAGCGTTGATCTCCGAGCGCCTGAGGTCCGGCGTGCACGCGGCCGTCGAGCTTTCCACGCCGTTTTACCTGTTCGACCTGGAAGCGATCAAGCAGACCGCGTTCGCGATGGCCAAGGCCTGGCGCCAGGAGTTCCCCCGCTTCACGATGGCGTATTCGTACAAGACAAACGCTCTGCCCGGCGTCACCACGCTCTTGAGGGAGTGCGGTGCCGCAGCCGAAGTCGTATCGGGAGCCGAGTTGGCGGCGGCTCTGGCCGACGGCTTCGCTCCGTCCCAGGTGTACTTCGATGGGCCGGTGAAGCTCCCCTCCGAGCTTGACCAGGCTGTGGCCTTGGGTGTCCTCATCCAAGCCGACAGCATTGCGGAGGTGCAGGCGCTCGCCGACCGGGCGGTCGGGGGCGCATGCCCGCGGGTGTCGTTGCGGCTTGCGGTGCCCCGGGGACGACGGCGCTGGTCCCGGTTCGGGCTGCTGCCCAGCGAGGTCGAACAGGCGCGTCGCATCCTGACCGCCGCAGACATTCCTGTGCGTGGCATCCATTTCAACACCGGACTCCACCCGCTGGAGGCAGAGCCCTATCGCGCTGTTCTCCGTCACTGGCGAGAGCAACTCAGCGATCTGCTCGCTCAGTCCGCCGAACCACTGACCGTGGACATCGGCGGTGGGTTCCCCGCCGCTAGTTGTGCCCCCGGAGTGCCGCTGCCCCCGTGGTCGGTGTACGCCAAGGAGGTTGCCGCCGAGTGCCGTGCGCTCGGGCTCCCCCTTGAGGCCTTGCACTTGGTGATCGAGCCCGGCCGCAGTCTGGTCGAGGACCACGCGGTGCTGGTGGCCTCGGTCGCCGTCCGCAAACCGCGTCACCGCCGGGATGTGGTCGTGCTGGACGCAGGCACGAACCTGGTCCGCTCAATCAACGGATGGCACCACCCGGTGGAGTTCCTCCAGCCAGGCAATCAAGGCAGCCTCCGCTATGACCTCTACGGCGCCATGTGCTACGAGTCGGACCTCTTCGCTGCGCGGATCGTCGGCCCTGCTGGTCTCCGCCCCGGGGACCGCGTCATCATCGGCGCCGCCGGCGGCTATGACATCCCCAGCGCCAACGTCTGGGTTCGCCCTCGCCCGGCAGTGTATGCGCTCCCGGAGTTCGGCACCGAATTCGCGCGTCTGCGTGAGCCGGGAACAGATATCCGCTGATCATCTCGCTCATCACATTGAAGGAGTCTGCCGTGGCGTTTCCCGCCCCCCACCGTCAGGACGTCTGGCCCACGGCCGGCGAGGTCGACCGCGTTGTCCCACAGGGCCGCTGGACCTTCGACCCGGAGGTCACGCGTGTTTTTGACAACATGCTGGCCCGCAGTATCCCGCAGTACGAGGTCATGCGGAACACTGTCTTCGCCTGCGGCTCGGAATTCGTCCGACGGGGATCCACGATCGTCGACTGCGGAGCTTCCCGAGGAGAAGCGATCGCCCCTTTCGTCGCAGCGCTCCAAGGCGATGGGCGGTTCGTCTGCCTTGAGGCGTCAGAGCCGATGGCCAAGGCCCTGCGGCAGCGGTTCGCGGTCGGCTGTGTGGAGGGCTCCGTCGAGGTGCACCAGCGGGACATGCGCGACTTCTACCCTGACGTGCAGGCCGACTTGACCTTGGCTGTGCTCACTCTCCAGTTCATCCCTATCGAGCACAGGCAACGCATCATGCGGCAGATCTACGACCATACGGCACCCGGTGGGGCCCTTGTTCTGGTGGAGAAGGTGCTGGGTTCCGACTCCGATATGAACAATCTGATGGTCAAGCTCTACCATCAGCTTAAAATGCAGAACGGTTATAGTCCTGAAGATATCGATCGCAAGGCTCTGTCCCTTGAAGGCGTTTTGGTGCCTGTGACCGCCAAATGGAATGTCGAGCTCCTGCGACAGGCGGGGTTCCACCGCATCGATTGTTTCTGGAGATGGATGAACTTCGGCGGCTGGATCGCCGTCAAGTCCGCCTGAATCACTGCTCGATGGCGCCACAGGCTGCGCCACGGCCCCGGCGTTCTCCCCTGGATGTCCGGTTCGCGATGATCTCGTGTTGATGCGCCCCGAACGCAGACGGACACGGCCCTTGTCGATCATGAAGGTGTCTACGCCTCAAGATCCGCAAGGAAGCCAGCCGTCAGTCTGCCAGCGTCTGCCTGATCAAGTCGCCCTCGCGTCAGCACCGCGCGCTCCCGCATCTGCCGCAGCGACTGGCCACGCTGGCCGATCCGCGCCACCGGCGCGGGAGGCGTTACTCGTTCGTGAGCGTGCTGCTGATCGCCTGCTCCGCCGTACTGGCCGGGGCCCGCTCGTTCACGTCGATCGGCCAGTGGGCCAAGTCGGCCCCGCAGGCGGCCCTCGCCCGGCTCGGCGCCCGCGTGGCCACGGTGTTCAGCGTCCGCGTAGCGCCGAGCGCAGCGACCGTGCGCCGCGTCCTGAATGCGGTCTGCCCGGGCGGGCTCGCCGACCTGCTCGGCACCGATCCGGCCGGGGCCGGCACCCTCGCGGTGGACGGCAAGAGTGCCCGGGGCTCGCGCACCGTCACCGGCCCGGCCGCGCACCTGCTGGCCGCGATGACCGGCGCCGGGCAGACAGTCGCCCAGCTGCGGGTGCCGGACAAGACCGACGAGATCACCTGCCGCTGCCCTGCTGGAGCCGTTCGACCTGGCGGGCGTGACGGTGACCGCCGACGCGCTGCACACTCAGCGCGCCCACGCCCGGTTCCTGGTGGAGGAGAAGCAGGCGCACTATCTGCTGGTGGTCAAGGCCAACCAGCCCGGGTTGTTGCGGCAGTTGAGGGCACTGCCGTGGAAGCATGCCACCGCCCGGCGCTACGACCGCGAGACGGGGCACGGCCGCAAGGAGACGAGGGCGACCAGGGCCTTGACGGTCACCGAGCTCGGCCTGGACTTTCCCCACGCGGTCCAGGCCGTGAAAATCCTGCGCCACCGCACCGACATCAGGACCTGCAAGGTCACCCGGCAGACCGTCTACGCGCTCACCGACCTGACAGCCCGCCAGGCATCCCCCCAGCGGCTCGGACAGCTGGCCCGTTCCCAGTGGGTGATCGAGAACAGGCTCCACTTCGTCCGCGACACCACCTTCGCCGAAGACGCCTCGAAGATCCGCACCGGGTACGGGCCGCAGAACATGGCCACGCTCCGCAGCTTTGCGATCAACGTCCTGCGAGCGGCAGGCCACGCCAACATCGCCGCCGGGATCCGCGAGATGTCCTACGAGCCCTTCCGTCGTCCACTCGATCTCCTCGGATTGACCTGACCAGCAAGGATTCAAGTTCGTCAGACTTTGCAACGGCCCTGGGATGTCACCTTCAACGAGGACAAGTCCCAGGTCAGGGCCCACAACACCCCCGCTGTCCTGGCCGCCTCCGCGACCTGATCCGAGGCGCCCTCAAACTGGCCGGGCACGTCAACATCGCCGCCGCACGACGCACCCACACCGACCGGCAACTGCGGCGGACTTGGGCGCCTGGCTCTGCTTCGAGGACGAAGCCGGCCAGGGCCTGAGGCCGCCCAAGGGCCGCACCTGGGGCCGACGGGGCCACACCCCGGTGGTGCACGTCACCGCCGCAGGCACCAAACGCGTCTCGATGGCGGCGCTGATCTGCGCCAAAGACGGTCATCGGCCTCGGCTGATCTACCGCATCCACTTCGAGCGTGGTCCCGCCAAGGGCCGCCGCAAGGGCTTCACCGAGACCGACTACGCCCGCCTGCTGGATGCCGCGCACCAGCAGCTCGACGGCCCCATCGTCTTGGTGTGGGATAACTTGAACACGCACGTCAGCCGCGCCATGCACGAGCTGATCGACGCTCGATTATGGCTGACCGTTTACCAGCTGCCCCCGTACCCTCCCGAACTCAACCCGGTCGAGGGCGTGTGGTCACACCTGAAGAGGTCGCTGGCCAACCTCACCAAACACAGCCTCGACCAGCTCACCGCGTTGGTGAAGACGCGGCTGAAGCGGATGCAGTACCGCCCCCGCCTCATCGAGGGACTCATCGCCAAAACCGCGCTCGACCTCCAACCTCCGTAACGGAAAGGTCTCCTAGAAGTAGGAGACCACCAGGTCGCGGTCCACCGTGATGGTGTCACGATCCAGTGCGGGCAGCCCCAGGTGGTCACAGATCAGCTGGGTCAGCTGCTCCTCGTAGGTCTCGTTCTCGTGGTCCAGTCCGGCCGCCGTGATGAGGGAGGCCAGCTTGTTGGGCCAGTAGTCTCCGACGTAGTCGGGGCCTTCGTAGTCGATGCAGGACGATATCTGGCCGTCCTTGTAGTGGTACGCCTTGGGCCGGTGGGCCTGGGCAATGGACGGGTTGGGAACGAACACCATCAGCTCAGCGCCCTGGGGGCACAGTTCGCGGTAGTCGATCTCGTCGAAGTCGCCACGGGACGGGTTGAACATGTGGTGAACGATCACGCCCCAGTCACCGGGTGCCGTGCCGTTGCCGTAGGCGAACGGCGGCCGGTCGTGCGCGGACAAGCCATCGGCCATGGTGGCCAGGCCGGTCCCCTTGAAGTAGACCAGGACACTTTCGTCGTCCACGCACCACTCTTCTTCCAGCCACGCTATGACGCCGCAGTTGATCCAACTTGTCATGCCCAGCAACATAACCGGCGCCACTGACATACCAGCGCACAGAGCCGCCACTCGACGCCAAGACCAACCGCCTCACCCGCGCCGTCGAGGCGCTCAGGCACATCCAACCGCCGTAACCCGCACCGTTAAAGATCTCTAGGAGAGCCCAATGCCGCTGACCGGCCGCACCTTGGCCTACCAGGACGCAGAGATTTACCTGACGGGAGTGCTGTATCCGCGATGAGGCATGGGAGAAGCCGCGACCTGGCATCCTGCTCATCCACGGCGGCGCGGGTCTGGACGACCACGCACGCGACCAGGCGCAACGCTGGGCGACACTCGGCTACGTTGTGCTGGCCTGCGATATGTACGGCGACGGCGTGGCCGGTGACCGCCAGCGGATCATGAACTGTGTGACAGCCCTGCGCGACAACCCCGCCACGTTGGCCGGGCGCGCCAGGGCTGGGCTGGACGCGCTCAGGGACTGCCCGGACACCGACGGACGCTTCGCCGCAGTCGGTCTGCTTCGGAGGAATGGCCGCTTTGACGCTGGCCCGGTCCGGGGAGGAGATCGCAGGCGCCGTCAGCATCCACGGCAGCCTCGCGACACCGGCTCCGGCACAGCCGCACATCGTCCGCGCCAAGATCCTTGCCTGCCACGGCGCTTCAGATCCCCACGTGCCACAAGCGGACGTTGCGGCGTTCATTCAGGAGATGGAGGAGGCGCACGCGGACTGGCAGCTCATCATGTACGGCGGCGCCCTGCACGGCTTCACCCACCGGCACGCCCAGCCCGGCGCAACGCCCGGCGTGGCCCACGACGAACGCGCCGACCACCGCTCGTTCGCGACCGCGAGCCAGTTCCTTGCCGAAGCGTTCGCCGAGCAAACAGCATGAACTGCCTCGGTGATCGGTTCCGGCGGTCCGTCGACGACCCTGCGGTGTCGCCCATGGCCTGTCTTCGGGGGACCAGCACGACCGTGGGCTTTGACACGTCAGCGGGCCGCAGACTGGTGCTGGTTGAAGCGGTGGCTGGGGGGAGCGGAAACAGGCCAGCGATCCCGTGTGGACCGCGGCACCCCAGCGCTGGGGCGGGTTGTCTGCAGCCGCTCCGTCCCAGATGGGACGGAGCCGAGGTGTTGCCCGAGCCGAGTAGGGGACGGTTGTGCAGACTGTCTCCACCAGTGGCACGGCCCCGGCCTGCGAGACCACTCGGCGACTGTCGCCGGGCCTTGACCTGGTCAGGCCTCGGCGGTCTCGTACATGGGCCAGCCTAAATGGGCGCTCCCCGTCCGGCGGATGATGCCGGGTGTGCAGCACTCCAGCGGGACACATCCAGGACGGAAGGTCGCAGGTGCGGAGCCGGCGTCGCAGAGCCTCCGCTGTGACGTGCATCAAACTGGTGGGGCGCCCGTCCGGTTGGAGAAGTCGGCGCAAGCGCGGGGAGTGGGCAAGCCCCGCAGTTTGGCTCTGTGGGTTTCATTTCCAGTGTTCTTCGATCGCGGGCAGGGCGGCCCAGCGTGGGATTGGCCAGACCACCGCGAAGGCGCGGCCGATCACGTGGTCCACGGGGACGAAGCCGCCCTCGGGTTCGTGGACGTGGGCGCGGGAGTCCCAGGAGTCGTTGCGGTGGTCGCCCATGACCCACAGGTGGTCCGGGGGCACCTTGACGGTGCCTGCCGGAAGGTCGTCGCACGGGGTCGCGCCCCGGAAGATGTATGGCTCCTTCAGCGGGATGCCGTTCACCTTCACTGGGCTTCCGCGACGGCACTCCACGGTGTCCCCGCCGACCGCGATCACCCGCTTGATGAGGTCTTTTTCATTCGCAGAAGGCATCAGGCCAACGAAGCTGAGCGTGCTGTTCAGGAAGCGCAGGGCAGGGTTGCGCGTCTGGTGTGTCGGCTCGGTCAACCAGCCCCCGGGGTCTCGGAAGACGACGACCTCACCGCGTTTCGGGGTGGCTCCGAACCAGGGGGTGAGCTTGTCCACCAGGACCCGGTCGCCCGGCTGCAGAGTGTTCTGCATCGAGGACGAGGGGATGGAGAACGCCTGCACGAAGAAGGTCTTGATCCCCAGCGCAAGGATCAACACCATGCCGCACAGCACCAGCACCTCCTGCCACCGGCGTCGACTGCGCCGTGCGCCCGAAGACCCGGCCGGGGACGGTGGACTGTCCACCACCGCGCCGTCCTGCGGTTGCGCATCGGCCGCCTGGGACGGGGAAGCCCGCACTGTCCGTGGTCCCGCAGGGCGGGAGCGCGCAGATGGAACAGTGGGTTCGGACGGGGTGATCGCTCTCCGTGAGCTCATTGGCGCCTCCTGTGTGCGCTGGTGGTGGGACTCCGGCGTCTTGACGCCCGCTTCTGATTGCATGCATGCCGAACGGCGGCACGGAGGCACCGGTGATGGGTCACGGGTGGGTGCGGTGCAGATGCAGTGTTGATCAGCACCACGGTGCCGGCACGCGCGTCGAGGTAGTACCGGGCGCCTGTGTCGTGCGGGCGCTGCGCTGATCGTCGATGCGTCAGTTCAGTAGCGCCGGGTGAAGGCGGGCTCGGTCAGCGCCTGCCGTGACCAGCGGACGTTCACTGGGTGGAGACTGTGGCAACCGGTGCAAGGCTCAACGGCCCGCAGGTTCCCGCCAGGGTGAGCAGGTGGGCGGCTGCCTCGAACGGGTCGATCTGCCAGCCTCGCACGATCGCCCCGGCGGGGCATGCGTCTCATCGGATGCCGACCGGGATGTCGGAAGGCGGCCCGGATGTATACCGGGCGCCGGTCAGTATTCCTTGGTACGGCAGGACGAACATCCCATCTGGATAGGGTCCTTGCCGGAACGCCCAGGCGCTGGAGCGCGACGCCGTAGAGATCGGGGAAGGGCTTGCCCCGGGGGCGTCCTCGCGGGTGACCAGGGTGGTGAAGAGCTCTTGCATGCCGAGGTGTCCGATGGTGGGCAGCACAGTGGCCCGCCCTCCTCCGGTGACCAGGGCCAGGCGCCTGACCCCCTGCTGGGCCCTCGCCAGAGCGAGAACGTCGGGCACCGGGCGGACCCGGGCGACATGCGTCAGGTAGTACGCATCCCGTTCGCTGACCACGGCCATCACATCGATGGGCCAACGGGTCTCCTCAGCCACGTGCGCCACCATCTCCACTGCCGACATCCCGGTCCGCGCCAGAAACCACTCCCGCGACAGATTGCTGCCATGTGCGCGCAACGCGCGTCTGAGTGCTCCGAAGTTCACCCGGTGCTGCCCGCGAGGGTGCCGTACCAATCGAAGAGCAGCACCTGGGACTCGAGCGGGGATCTCGCACAGGGCGCCCGGGTGGCTGGCCAGGGTCATGCTCGGGCGAGCGCAGCCGGGCCCCTGGGCACCCGATGGCATGTCAGGCGGCGGCATGCGCACCGTCTCCTTTCGCTGATCTGGTGAGGTGCCGGGGCGGCGAGGGAAAGCCACGGACGCGACCACAGCGCAGACAGTTACCTCCGGCCGGCCGTTCCTTCCTCGCCTCCCCGGAGAGCGCCCGCACGCCTGGACATCGGTTCTGCGCGGTCCGGGCCGAGGACGCTTTCGTACCGCCGCCCGGCTGCGCGAAGTCGGCGGCAGGGTCACTGCCGCCGGGCACCGACGGTCAGGCGGCCGAGACATTCTCATCGTCACGGAATCCTGGCTTCTACGTGCCCTGCCTCGGCCTACGAGTTACCCGGGCTGGGAGCGCTGGAGGCAGAGCCGCGGGAGCTGTAGACGGCGACGTAGTCCACCTTCATGGGGACGCCGGGGCGGGTGGTGGAGCTGGGTGTCGCGTGTCCGGCGACCGGGTCTGGGAAAGCGCCGCCCATGGCGACGTTGAGCAGGATGAAGTGCCCGTGGCCGGTGGCCGCGTCCCAGGTGGCCGCGTCGACCTGGTCGGAGGAGACGGTGTGGTATCGCACGCCGTCGACGTACCAGCGCAGCTGCTGGGGGCTGCTGCTGCGGTCCCATTCGAAGGTGTAGGTGTGGAAGTGGCCGGCGCAGGCGGTCGTCGGGCAGGCACGGCTGTCACCCAAGCCCTGCGTCTCGTTGCAGGGCCCGCCGGGGTCGGTGCCGCAGTGCAGTGTTCCTGACACCTTGTTCTGGCCGGCGGCGTTCTCCATCACGTCGAACTCGCCAATGCCCGGCCAGTTCTTGTAGTTGCCCCGGAAAGGGGCGCCCAGTGTCCAGAAGGCGGGCCAATATCCATCCGCGGCCGCTCCGGTGACGTTCGGCAGCTGGATGCGGGCCTGGATGCGCAGATTGCCGTGGGCCGGTGGTTCGAAGTTGCTGCGCTTGGTCTCGATGCGGGCCGAGGTCCACTTGCCCGTGGCGTTGCGGAGCGGGGTGATCTTCAGGTGGCCAGAGCCGTCCTGCTGCAGGTTGGCGGTGTCCTTTGTGTACGTCTGGACCTCGCCGGTACCAAAGTTGGCGGCGCCGCCGGGGTAGCTGGTGCCGGTATCCATGATCCAGTTCTTGCTGGAGGGGAGCGTGCCGGCTGCGCCGGAAAAGTCGTCGCTCCATACCTTGTGCCAACCGCCGGACGGCTTGGCCACCGAGGCGTCGGCGAGTCCGTACAGGCCGAAGCCGAGCAGGGCGAGGCCGGCCAGCGAGCCGATCACGGCCACAGAGCGATGGCGGGGCTTCCTGATGTGTTTCTTGGGCATGCCGAAGTGGCCTCCAAACAAGAGGGGTTGGTGAGGAAGCGGATTCGGCGGCATCCGCGAGCCACACTGTCCTCCTGAGTCCCACAAGTGGTCAACACTTGAAGCTGAGAACGCTCTCAAATTCACACTGTGACCATTCCGTGAAGGCAAAATTGCGGGGGGCTTGCCTCTAGCTCCTCCGCGGTCTGTATCGAGCGCTGGAGAAGTGTCTATTTTTAGTGGGTATTGCCCCGGTGGCCCGCTTAAGGATGTGCGAGGAGCGGTCGGGGATCCATTCGTTGGTTGATCGGTTCCCATTGATGCGCAAGGTCGTTGAGAGCGCTCTCTCCGGTCGGGTGGCGATATGAGGACCGATGCGTTGCCAGCACAGCACTGTGCAGGGAACGAGCTGAGGTGGCCTTGGTGGTGACGACGAACGCAGAGGAAAACTGCCTGTTTGTCTGATCAACCGGCGACTTGGCGTCGTACCAACGGAGTTCGGTTGTGCGGTATGGATCGTGACGCAGGTCCGTCGTGTGCCACAGTGGCGTCACGAAGGCGTATGGCCAACCCTGGGGGTGTCGCTGCCCGCTCCACCCCCAGGGCGGCCTGTCAGCAGCTTCTTCTACCTGGCCCGGTCATCCGCGAGGGTGGCGGGGCCAGTTGCTGGTCAGCTCCTGACCAGCGGAAACCTGAAGTCAGCGGCTTCGACCGGTCGGGGGTGCCTATCGCCCGAGCCAGGTCAGGAACCTCGTGCGCTCTTCACCGCAAGGACCATCGCCGGATGCGTGGGCGTTGTTTGGGGTGAAGGTGGAGCCATAGGGGCCGGAGTTGAGCGCACAAGCTTCTCGGACGGGCTGCAGGGCGTAGTAGCCGAATGCGGCCAGTGCTACGACCAGCAGGGTAGACAGCAGGTGGCGGCGGGCTGTCGGGGAGGGCATGACGTGATCCTACTGACGCTTCACAAACACTGATTGGGTGGCGTGGACAGTGATCCTTCTCCAATGTCACCGGAGAGGCCGTCAGTTGGGCTGGAGGGGTGGTGTGTGGACGTGAAGAAGCCGCTGATAGACGGGTTCACGACCGAGATCACGTGCCCATCAGGAGCTTCCGCGTGCTTGTCTACCCGTCAGGCCTCGATGTGTCCGCCTCGACTCTGCGCTACCTGTCCGCCCGCCTACGGGCCCGCGGCCAGGAAGGCGGAACATGATGGCGCCGTGGGAGCGCGGGCCGCCAGGCCCTCTCGTTCTGGTACACCTGCGCTCCGGCCGTACTTACGTCCAACTCGCCGCAGGCTTCGGCATCGGCACCACTACCGCCTACGGTACTTCGAGGAGGCCATCGACGTCCTCGCTAGGTCAGCAGGTGGTCAACTGGCCTACACCCCCGTCGACGATGCGTAACTCCGCGCCGGAGACATCCCCGGAGCGGACTCCCTGGCGGACCGGGCCACACCCCAGGCCAGCCCCTACGCCCGGCGTGAGTTCACCCTCAAGCACCTCAGGCCCCGGACTGCACACCCATCGCGTTCCCGGCTTGCCGGACGCGGGGTGAGCGGCGCCGGTAGCCTGCGGGGTGAGTAAGCAGATGGGGCGGGACGAGGCTCTGGACCCTCTACCGCCTGTTCGGCAGCCGCCAGGCGCTGCTGCGCGAGGCCGGCTGCGCAGCGGCACCTGCGCCACGGCAGCTGATCCTGGATGCGGCACTGGAGCAGGTGGGCCGGCACGGACTGGCAGAGCTGTCGATGGACGATCTGGCCACCGCCGCCGGGGTCTCCCGGGCCACGGTTTACCGGTTGTTCCCGGGGAAGGCGGCACTGTTCGACGAGTTGATCAAGGCTTACTCGCCGTGGGCGGTCGTGTCGGACGTCATCGACGCGATGCCCGAGGCGGACCCCGGCGATGTGATCCCCGCAGTGGTCCACGCCATGGCACACGCCATGGAAGGACGTGGCGGCCTGCTGCTGCACATCGTGTTCGAGTTGGTCAAGCAAGGCCCGGATGTCGGTGAGGGCGTGAGGCACGGGATGGCTCGGGGCTTTCCCGACCTCGCCCGGTACCTGAACAGCCAAATGCAGGCCGGACGGCTGCGACGGATTGAGCCGATCCTGGCCTTCCAGCTTCTGGCCGGGCCCGTCCTCGTTCATCTCCTGACACGGCCGCTGGCCATGCAGGCTGGCTTCAGCATGCCGCCGGAAGAGGTGATCGAGGAGATCTCCGGCGCCTGGCTGCGCGCCATGGCGCCGGAGGGAGACGAACCAGTGGGCAAGCAATCCAGTTGACCGGCTCAGGGCGCGAACGAACCGAAGCAGGGCAGAGGGTGAGGCGTTGAACACCCCCGCCGCCCTCCTCCGGCCCGAGTACGACCGCCTCGTCTGATCCGCGGATGATCACGCAGCGCAACCCGGGGTTACCGGACGTCCTCCGCCGGCTGGCGGCATCGCCGCGTTCCCGACCCGGAGCCCGGCCAAGCTCGCCGCACCTTGTCGCCCGGAGGGCAGTCGCGGCACATCAGCCGGGAGACTCTGCGCCGCATCCTTCTCGAGCTCAAAAGTGCCCTGTCAGATGGCCACGACGTGGAAGGCTCCACCGAGCCCGGACTACCTGGCCAAGATGCAGCGGGTCCTGGAAGTTCTACGACGCCCCGCCCACGGATGGTTGGTACCCCGCCGACCCGGCCGGCCCGCAGCCGGCGGCACCGCCCCCAGCACCACTCGCGCAGGACTGCGCTGCACTTCGGGCAGGTCGACTCGCCTGCTGCAAGGCGCCGTTCGACAGCCGCGGTGTCCGCCTTCACGGTGGCCAAGAGCGCCTCCGAGCGCACCAGAGCGGCCCTCCCGACCTCGCTGTCAATCGAGACGGGAGGGCCTGTGCACCACAGATTCCACGCCCTTGTCCGGCACCGCACCGCGGGGGCATGCCGCCTTGGCGGCTATGCGGCTGCTTCCTGGGCGAACGCGTCGAGGAGACGCGGCCAGCCGCCCGGCGATTCGAACGCGGCACGGGCCTGGTCCTGGGCTTCGCCGAAGCGGTCCAGGTCACGGTGTTCGAGCTCCACGCGGGTGCGATCCGGCCCTTCGGAGAAGAAGCGGATCTCCACCTCGGTGCTCAGCTGCGGGTCGAAGCGCCAGGTGGCGTCGATCTGCCAGGCCAGCACCAGGAGGGTGGGCGGCTTCCACGTCAGCACCCGGCCCCACTCGCACTCGCTGCCGTCGGTGTCGATCTCGTACCAGCGGCCGCCTTCCCTGCCTTCGAGGACCGCCTGCTTCAGCTCCCCCTCACCGGTCTTGTGGCTGCGGGGCCACCAGTTGTCCATGCCCTGCGTGAAGACGGTGAATGCCTTCTCGATCGGTGCCTGGACGGTCACGCTCTTGCGGACGGGGCCATCAGTCATATTCGTGCTGTCCTTCGCTCTCGGCGGCCGCGGTGAAAGCGGCCAGTGCCTGATCCCAGAACAGGTCGAGCCAGGCGCGCAGAGCACCCAGCCCGGCCGGGTTGAGCTGGTACACGCGTCGCGTACCGACCGCTTGGTCCACGACCAGCCCGGCCTCCCTGAGCACCTTCAAGTGCTGGGAGACCGCGGGACGGCTCACGGGCAGGCCCTCAGCCAGCTGCCCCACTGCCTTGGGACCGTCGACGAGACGCTCGAAGATGGCCCGCCGGGTCGGGTCGGCCAGCGCGGACAAGGCATCCTCGTAAGTCACCACTTACGTAAGTTACGACTTACGGATGGCCCGGGTCAAGCAGGACGACGAGACACAGCGACACGAGCGACCAAGCCCCGGCGGGAAGCTGCACGGCCGCCGACGCGGGCGATGCGCAGGGCCTGGGTGAAGTGGCGCTGGGCGACGTCGTGTTCGCCGACGTCGAAGGCTGTCCAGCCCACGCTGGACAGTTCAACGGTGATGAAGAACAGCTTGCGTCCGACCTGGTCAGTGGAGGAGTCCTGAAGCAGCGGGGCTGCCTCTTTCTCCAGGCAGCTGGTGACGGAGCTGGCCCTCCAGTTCCCGCCGCCGTACTTGGAGTCCCAGCGGCGGGCGTCGTCGGCGGCCTCTGACGGGGGTGGTGGAGGCGGAGGCGGGCTGGGCTTGTACTGAAGCGGCCCAGACCGCAGGGAGAGACGCTTGCGGGCGCCGGGTCAACGCAACGGGATGCTGCCCCAGAGGGAGGCAAGCTGTTCCTGCAACCGCGCGGCGGGAATTCTGTCAGGCAAGTCACCAGCACGCCATGCGCCGGTCCCTCACCCCCACTTCATCCCGACGGCACTGAGCTCCCGTACTCGCTCAGAGGCCAGGCGTTGCTTGCGGGCCCGGCAGTTAGCGATGAACACGCCCAGCGCACGGTCGTCGCCGTCCACGGTTTCCACGTGCTGGCGAGGGACGTTCAGATGTCCTTCCCGCTGGTGGTACTGGCGGGCGGCGGCGAGGTTGGCAGCCCACATCTGCGCCCGCGTCTTGCTCGGGGCAGGGCCTGGCTGAGGCTGATCGTCGTCCGGCGTCAGGTGCAGCACCTGCGTGAGCAGCCACTGCTGCGCTGGCAGCAAGCCGTCCCATACGGCAACTGTGCGCTGGGTGCCGGCCCACCGCCCGAGGTCCTCGCCCTGGACGACGAGCTCCCCGGGCCCAGCGGGCAGTTCTCCACCGCCGTTGACGTGGGTGCGGGCAAGGTGGAAGCACCGCTGCCAGGCGATGTCCCAGGCGGGGCACCAGGCAGGGTCGATCTTCTCCAGTTCCCCCCACCGCCGCGCGCTGTCGGCCTTCCCCGATGCCCGACCCCCGTCAGGCCCGTTCTGTGCCGCTCGTTCTCGTCGCGCGGCGGCACGCTGGTCTCGCAGCCAGATCCCCACGGGGTAGCCCTGCCAGGTTGCCTCGGTGGGGGCGAGGAGGTGCCCGTGTTCCCCTGCCCAGCCGCGTGCCGCGGCTAGGCCCTCGGAGAAGGCCACCTCGAGATGGGACCACACCATCCCGGCCGCATCCAGCTCCTTCACCCGCTCTTCGGCCAGGGTTCCCTGGCGGTAGGCGACGCGCTGCTTGGCGATCCACACCCCCAGCGCGAAACCATCGGGAGCGGTAGACCCGTAGGGGACCCGCAGGTGCCCGTGATCGGCAGCGTAAGCCATCGCGGCCTGCAGCCCCCGCCGCCAGTACTCGCCCTCGGGCCGCAGCACACGCGCCCTGATGAACGCCGCCAACTGCACCGGATCCCGGGCCGTGGAGAACCGCAGCAGTCCCTGCGCCGCCCCACTGACCACCCCACCTGCCGTCCCGCCCGCGGCAGCCTGCCGGCTGGGAGATTGGGAGACGGCGAGTTGCTCGACGGCCTCGGCATCATGCGCACGCAGCGCGGTCAGCACCTTCACCAGATGCGTATACGACCGCGAGGCCAGCATCTCGTCCGGTTCCTCACCCAGCTCCAGGAACACCGGCACCACCAGCGAGGCCACCTTGCCCTCTCCGGGCTGCATCCGCAGCGCCCGGCCCACCGCCTGCACCACATCGGGCGTCGAGCCCCGCGCATCCACGAACACCACCGCATCACACGCCGCGGTATCGACCCCCTCGCCGAGCACACGCGCCGACGACAGCACGCACAGCTCCATCACGGCATCCTCGACCAGCCCCGCGGAAAAGGTCTCCAGCACCTGCCGCCGGTGTACCGCCCGATGCTCCCCGCACAGCCAGTCGGCCCACACCGCATCCGGCTCCGCGAACGATCCCGCATCGGCCTCCCACAACGCCGCGGCCACCCGCCCCAGCCCGCCGGCGAAAGCCTCCGCCTCATTCGTACGGTGATGAAACGTCAGCACCCGCCGCAGCCGGTGCTCCGCAGCAGTCTTCAAAACCGCCGTCTGCAAGGCCGCCAACCGCACCCCCCGCACCTCATCCGTGAACGCCTCCGCGCCCACCAACCGCACCGCCGACAGCTGCGGATCAGCAATATCCACGCAGACCACCTGGTACTGCGCGATCAACCCCCGCTCGATCGCCTCCGACATCGTCAACCGGTACACCACCGGCCCGAAGATCTCCTCATCGTCCATCGACGCCACCAGCTGCCCCGCCCCACCGGTTGCCCCCTCCAGCCCGGGCAACTCCCACAACCGCGGAGTCGCCGTCATGTACAACCGCCGCACCGCCGGCAGCCGCCGATCGTCATGCACCACCGCCCACGGCTTCCCCAACCCCCCCGCCGTCCGGTGCGCCTCATCCACCACCATCAGATCCCAACGCCCGGCACCGGCCGCATGTGCACGCTCCAGCACACCCAGGCCCGCCGCCGCATACGTGGCGAACACCGTCACCCGGCCCTCACCCGCGAGCCACCCCGCCAACTCACCCGCATCCGTGGTGCACCGCACCCCCACAGCGGCCTTCTCGCGCTCAGAGCACACCCCGAATAACCGGCCGCCACGCCCGCCGGCACGCCATACACCCACCATCTGACCCAGCAGGTCGAGCGTGGGCACCAGAACCAACACCCGTTCGGCACGCAGCCCCTGCGCCGCATAGACTGCGATCAGGCTCTTGCCAGCCCCCGGAGGTGCAATGACCTGCGCACGCACCGCCGTGTCTGCGAGCTCTCCGCTCGCCGGAGACCCGAGCGCGCGGACCACCGCGTCAACTGCCTCGACCTGATGAGGACGGAGCCGCTGCTTCCTCGGCATGAGATCCCGCCTTTCGATCTACGGGGGCAGTGAGCCCTCAGGGTAGAGTCTCTACAGAGAAATTATGATGCAAGGCCTCAAGTTGCGAGTTGCGAGGCCATCACACGCTACAACCGAGCGTGCCGCATACATGACGGCCTCTGCACATGAACCCCGAAGACCCCCATCGCGCCACCAGCAGTATGGGACAATAGGCCCTCAAAAATTACGGGCCGTCAGGAATTCGTGATGATATGTCAAGTACCCGGGAAAGAAAGGAAGTCAGGCACCGCACACCTCACCTTTGCAGCCAGCTAGGCTCGCGTTAGCGAGCCTTTCAGCAGGGGAGCGAAGCGGACCTGTGTCGAGGCGCGAAGCGGCTCGACCGGCGGCTTGCCGCCGGAACAGGACCGCAACGCGGGCCTATTGCATGTCAGTTGGAGCGAAGCGGAAACTGACATGGCGTGGCTTGCCACGCCTGCGCCCGCGGAGCGGGCGGCACAGCCGGCGCAACGCGCCGGCTTTTTCGTTGGCCCAGCGCGC